>CAYXIS010000033.1:0-18181 GCA_964465545.1 uncultured Bifidobacterium sp.
TAAATCTCTTCCAAAGTTGACAACGACGTCGACGATGCGCGTACAAAAGAATAAGAAAGTCAGGGTGAACATGTCAACAGTTGGGAAGCTGAACGGGCGATCAATTTCGTACGCTCAACGAAGCGCTTCCCCTCTTCACTCATCTTCAGTGCTCAAGATCGCATTGATCGTCCTGGTACTGCTTTTTACTGAAACGTCGCATGCGGCAAACGGTAACGCGAATTCGACAGGCTTCTCTCAGAAGCAAATCACGAATTTCGTAAAGACCGTGACGACAGAACTAGAGCTCAGCAAGAATTGGAAATCTAGTTTCGCCAACACGGCGGGTTCGAAGTTGTACTGCAGTTCAATTGTTCTCGGTGAGGGCTTTCGAGCCGGCAGCCATGGCCTCTATACATGGTTCACCTGCAGCGCAATGCACAAACTTGAGAATATAAAGCAATCTAGCAGCAATATCGCGTGCACGGGTTTCTCATCACCAGTGTGGATTGAGCCAAAGGCTAACTCGATCAACTTCAAGGCGGTCACGACGGGGCCTGAGTACCTCGCGTTTAGAACATCCGTGCCGGCACGCGTGCGAACGCTTATGGATGCAAACTTCAATCAAATGAACTTGGAACAACCGAGGGTCATCATCGCACGTGCTACACAAGGTGCAAAGACTCAAACCAATTCTTGCCAGTAATTAGTTTTCGTTAAAACCCAATCGTTCCAATAGTTTCGGATCTCTTTGCCAATCCTTTGATACCTTGATGTGAAGGTTCAGAAACACCCTCGCCGACAATATTCGCTCGATATCTGCACGCGCTCGAGTTCCTATGTCTTTGAGTCGCTCCCCTTTATGCCCAAGAAGGATTCCGCGCTGTGAATCTCGCTCGACATGTATGGTCGCATGAATGTCGAAAAATGGTTTGGTCTCAGTGTTCGGGCGTTGAGACATCTCATCAATTGTCACAGTGATCGAATGAGGAAGTTCCTCTCGTGCATCACGTAGGGCAGCCTCGCGAATGAGTTCGCATATCCACTTCTCTTGGCTTTGATCACTGGTCATGCCCTTTGGGTAGAACTCCGGTCCCTCCGGAAGCAAGGATCCGATGAGTTCGGCCAAAAGTTCGATTTGATCATGGACGGCGGCCGAAACAGGGATGATCTCGTCCCATGTGAAGTCTTTTGCCAGAGCCACAATGCCTGCGAGCTTGCCTGCTAAAGCATTTTTGGAAACTAGATCGGTCTTGGTAATTACTGCAATCTTCTTGGATCGAGGATGTTTAGCGATTTCTTGGATGATGAAATCATCGCCCGACCCTGATGTCTCATCGGCTGGCAAGCACATGACAATCACATCCACGGAATCAAGACTCTGCCCTACGACGATGTTGAGACGCTGCCCCAACAATGTCTTGGGTTTATGGATACCAGGAGTGTCAACCAGAATCGCCTGAAATTCGGGACGGTTGACGATACCCCTGATCGCATGACGGGTTGTATTGGGATGGGGAGATGTAATCGCAACTTTGCTGCCGACCAACGCATTCACGAGGGTCGACTTTCCCGTATTGGGACGCCCAACAATTGCTACAAACCCAGACCGAAATTCACTCACGAGGTAAGTCTCTCACTTATATGAGGCGACAAATTCCACTGCATCGGCAACCGACGTAACTACCTCGGCGGCCCGCTCACCTATCAGCCGATGACAGCCTTCGCTCGTTGGCGAAGTTATCGGACCCGGGACGGCCATAACGGGCCTCATCAACTCCGCCGCATCCCTTGCAGTGCGAAGGGATCCGCTGCGAAATGCTGCCTCCACGACGAGAGTTGCACACGAGAGTGCTGCGATCAAGCGATTACGAGTGAGAAAACGCGCAGGTATCGCCCTGGCGGTCGGCATCACCTCACTTATCAACGCCCCAGTTTCAGCTATTTCGGCGAATAGACGAGCATGACCACCCGGATAGTTCACATCAACGCCTGCTGCGAGTACCGCAATAGTCACCCCTTCGGCCACTAACGCACCTCGATGCGCGGCTGCATCAATTCCATATGCGCCCCCACTGACTATGGACCATTCTCGATCAACAAAGCCCGCAGCAAAATCTCCTGCAACTCTGACCCCGTAATTCGTGGGATTTCTTGTTCCCACAATTGCCAGTGATGGGCTATGAAGTGCGTCAATAGATCCCTTAACAACCAACCCGATGGGTATCGCAGAGAGATCATTGAGCCTAGACGGCCAGCGAGGATCTTCAGGAGCAATGAATTCTGAACCGCTTTGTGCAATCGACTCCAGTACTTCCTCGGAATGCGCCGCATTGGCTTTGGCAATCGTTCTTTCGAATTTAATCGGGTCGTATTCCCTCGCGCGAAGTCTTGCAAGAAGATCGATCGGCCCGTAAGCATCGATTTCACGTGCCCAAAAAGTCGAACCGCCCTCGATGCATGAGAAAAGAATTGCTCGAGCTTCCAAGCTGCTTATCACCTGGGACCTCCTCGCAATGAATAAGCCAGTTGGGCATCTTCTACCGAAGGACGCAGATGTCCGGACAAATCGGCAATACTCCATGCGATACGCATCACCTTGTGAAGCCCGCGTGCGGTGAGAAGTTCACGATCAAGTTCAGAATGAAGAAAATTCATCGCCGCCCTGTCGGGCTGGAAAGTCGTCCGTAACGCACGGCTGGGTATCTCAGAGTTGAGTGACCAAGGCTCACAAAGGAAACGGCGTGCAGCCGTTTCACGGGCGGAGATGACTCGCTTTCGTATCGAAACACTCGACTCGGCCATTTCAGGTCTGCTCAATTGGACTCGACTTAGCGGATCGACTTGCACTCTCAAATCAATGCGATCCATAAGTGGACCGGATAACTTGCTCAGATATCGACGCACTTGTTGCGATGAACAGGTGCAGTTTCGACCTCGACCAGCGAATTTCCCACAGGGGCAAGGATTCGCCGCAAGAACGAGAAGAAAACGGGCAGGGTAGGAAACGCTCCCTATCGCCCGAGCAATCGTGATCGATCCGGATTCAAGTGGCTGGCGTAGTGAATCAAGCACCCCAGAGTCGCATTCAGGTGCCTCGTCGACAAAAAGTACTCCGTGATGAGCCAGTGAGCACGCCCCTGGTTTGAGAGTGTGGGAGCCTCCGCCCACCATTGCCACTCGCGTTGCGCTGTGATGGGGGGAGACGAAGGGTGCATCACTTGCCAAAGGAGAACGAGTGCTCAATCCCCCGGCAATCGAATGTATGGCAGTAACTTCAAGGGCTTGATCGCGCGTGAGAAGTGGAAGAATTCCGGGCAGTCGTTGGGCGATCATGGTCTTGCCGGCACCTGGTGGCCCCATCAATAGCAGGTGATGCCCACCTACTGCTGCAACTTCGGCCGCATATCGAGCTTGCTCTTGGCCAACCACATCAGAGAAATCAAAGTTGTTTTCATCCCTTGGTAAGGCAAGATCAATCTCAAGGTTTTCCTCCCGCTCACCAGTGCGCAACCAACGAAGCAATGTGTTCAGATGCTCCATCGGAATTATCGCCATCTCACTCATCAGTTGGGCCTCCACGCGATTTGCCCAGGGAACCACCGCGGTCCTTATCCCGGATTTAAAAGCGGCGATAAGCGATGGGAGAATCCCTCGAACTCCACGAATATGCCCATCTAGTGCGAGTTCGCCCAAATACACAACATTATGGGTCGCTCGGAAGGTATCACCTGCTGCGCAGCAAGCAATGCAATCGCTATCGGTAGATCAAAACTTGACCCGCTCTTAGGAAGCCATGCGGGTGAAAGGGATACCGTCACCTTTCTATTAGGCCAACTCTCGGTGCAATTAACCATTGCAGAGCGCACGCGATCACGAGACTCGGTGAGCGCAGCATCTGGTAGTCCGAGGAGAACATAGGCTGGGAGTCCATCTGCGATGTCAACTTCGATCGTGACGAGATGTCCCTCCAGTCCAAGGAGAGCGACACTCAGACTCTGCCCTAATGTCATTCTCGTTCCCTTGTCAAAGAACGCTATTCCTGTACTCGATACTGAACTCTCCGCTCCTTGCAATGATCACGGCAGCGCAGTCGATTCGATATTCATGACCAAGGGCTTGGTGCGTGGCCAGCCAGGCCAAGGCCAATCGTTGCAAACGATGCGCTTTTTGAGAGTTAATGGATTCGAGCGGGTGGCCAAATGCCGTGGACGTGCGCGTTTTAACTTCGACAAATGCAAACGTTCCGTTCGCAAGTCGGGCAATAATGTCTATCTCGCCTTCCTTGATCCGCCAATTACGATCAACTACCTCGGCGCCCTGCGCACGAAGGAAATCGACGACCGCGTTTTCACCGAATGCCCCAATGATTCTATTCTTGGAATGAGGTTGCTCTGAAAGTGCCATAGTGCAAGCACGGTAAATCCCTACTCTGCGCAGTTCCTGATGGAGTGACGAAAGTGTGGGTTACTCAGATGTGTTGATAAGGGCCGCTACGTTGGAAAAGGAAGCTCGATGGATTGCACTCGGACCGAGTTCTTGTAGAGCCTTACTGTGGATTGAAGTCACATAGCCTTTGTGCTGGGAAAAGCCATAGC
Source organism: uncultured Bifidobacterium sp. (assembly GCA_964465545.1). Taxonomy (GTDB): domain Bacteria; phylum Actinomycetota; class Actinomycetes; order Nanopelagicales; family Nanopelagicaceae; genus QYPT01. The sequence continues at coordinate 4,578 of CAYXIS010000033.1, forward strand.
CTGGAAAATCCACATCCATCTCGCGCATAATGCGATCTCGAGTCACCTTTGCAATGATGGAGGCGGCGCTGATCGTGTGGACGACTTGATCCCCTTTCCACACCCCCAGCGTTGGATATCCCAACCCTGGAATTACGTAGCCATCGGTCAAGACGTATTTCGGCGTCGTACTCAGCCCGTGGACTGCCCTTCGCATCCCATCGATATTTGCAGCATGGACTCCACGTTCGTCCACCAATGATGACGGAATTTCTATCACGCAAATCGCCTCTGCCGCATTCACTATGACGTCGAAGAGTTCTTCACGTTTGTCTTCGGATATCTGCTTTGAGTCGCGCACCTTCGCCAATTCGGGGGCAAATGGGTCGCGCAAAATGACTGCCGCAACAAGAAGTGGACCGGCGCACGCGCCCCGACCTGCTTCATCCACCCCTGCAATGGGAGATATCCCTGCATCAAGCAGAAGTCGCTCGATGACTTTCATAATCCGAACTCGGTTACTTTAGGGCGTCGATGCGATGCACGATTTTCGCATGGCCAGTTGGCCATATTACGGCGACGACACGACCGACTACCTTGCTGACCGGGACCATCCCCTTATTGACGTCATCCATGTGATAACGAGAATCAGCACTTGCGCCGCGATGATCGCCCATCACCCAGAGTTTGCCGGGCGGAACGGTCACATCAAAGTTCATGTCGCTCGGATTGTCGCCTTTGTAGACGTAAGGCTCATTGAGTGGAACTCCGTTGACGGTGATCTTCTTGTTGTTATCGCAACATACGACATGATCTCCTGCTACACCTATGACGCGCTTGACCAGATGCTGCTTGGCTGGATTGGGAAGTACACCTACGGCAATCAGGCCGTCTCGAAGTTTGGCAATAATGAGGGGCTCGGTACTTTGCGTCGCATCTGCCAACCAGTGGTCTGGATCGTGGAAGACGATAATGTCGCCGCGCTTGATGGGATGGGAAAGGAATGGAACCTTGTTGACTGCGACCCGATCCTTGATTTCAAGCGTGGTTTCCATCGACCCCGATGGGATATAGAAAAATTGAACAAAGAAACTCTTTATGACAAGGGAAACCAGAAGCGCTACTACAACGAGTATTGGAAACTCGCGAAGGACTGAACCCTTGCGCGACATACAGGTGCTTTAGGCCTGCTCGGCGGGTGCTTCAGCCTGTTCAATAACGTCGGCAACTTCGGCCACGGCCACTGAACTCTTGTTTGTACTAGCTTCAACGTCGCTGCGCTTTTCGCGAATCTTTGCTGCCTTGCCACGAAGATCGCGAAGGTAGTACAACTTCGCACGGCGTACATCGCCGCGGCGAACAACTTCAATCTTCTCGATAACCGGAGTGTGCACGGGGAAAGTACGCTCGACACCGACACCGTAAGAAACCTTGCGGATAGTGAAGGTCTCGCGAGCACCATTGCCTTGTCGGCGAATCACGATGCCTTGGAAAACCTGGATACGGCTCTTGCTGCCTTCGATGACTCGAACATGAACCTTGAGCTCGTCTCCTGCGCGGAAGGTGGGAATATCCGAGCGAAGCGAAGCAGCATCTACGGCGTCAAGCACGTTCATGGCGAGTCCTCATTCTTATGTCCAAGTTGCTTTTTGCCCTAGTTTTTAGGGCACCCTAAAACGCCAAGTTTTTCACCTCGCGTAAGGGCCTTATCCTGCCACAATCAGGGCATTAAGACTAAATCGAGCCTACTTGCCCGCCTCCAGAGCCTGAACAAGGACAGGGTAAAGGCTCGGCCCGGCGCAGCAGGTCAGATCCCCCGAATCCGTGGAAATCAATGCCCCAGACTCAGAGGCGACCAGTTGGGCCGCGGCCAGATCCCATTCCTTGAGGCCGATCTCGAAATAGCCGTCGAAGGCCCCCATTGCCACGTTGCAGATATCGACCGCAGCCGATCCCATCCGGCGGATATCTCGGACCTGAGGAAGAAGGGCTGATACAACCTTGCCTTGCTGTGCCCGCATACTTACGTCGTACACAAATCCAGTTCCAATAAGCGCGCGATCAAGATTTACAGGCTCGTTGCAATGGATGGATTGACCATTGAAGAAGGCACCGCCTCCTCGCATTGCAGTCCATGTCGAGCCAATTGTTGGAGCATGGACAACTCCGACAAGCACGCCGTCGTCATCCTTTGCTGCGATGCTGACACTCCAGCCCGGCAAGCCATATAGATAGTTGACTGTCCCATCAACTGGATCTATCACCCACGTGATACCCGAAGAAGATGGCCTCGAAGATCCTTCTTCACCGATGATGCCATCATCTATACGAGCGGCAAGAAGGGAATCGACAATAAGTCTCTCGCTGTCTCGATCCATCTGTGTCGCGATGTCGATCGCCACAGATTTCGAAGTTACTTCGAAAGTTAACGGGCGCTTCATCAACAACTCGCCCGCTTGCCGTGCAATCCCTAAAGCCAATTCTAGAAGTTCAGGTGCCAAAACTTTATTTGCCATGAGAGAACTCTAGTCACCCGTAGGATTCACCAATGTTCACGCCGTATCTTCGGCTCCTCAAGATCCCCGGGGCCTTTCGATTCTCCATTGCCGGCTTTGTTGCGCGTATGCCGATTTCTATGGATTCACTCGCCTTAATCTTCATCGTGTATCACGCCAGCCATTCGTACGCACTGGCGGGATCGCTAGCAGCAGTCGGTGAAATCGTCGTAACAGGTGCGGTCCCATTCTGGGCTCGCACAGCCGATCGCATTGGCCAGAGTCGAACGCTCTACATCGTTATTCCGTCTAGGGCAATCTTCCTCTCCCTCTTCATTGTTCTGGTGACTCATCATGCGCCCGTATGGACGTGGTTCCTCACGATTATCGGAGTCGAATTGTCCGTCATCAACGCTGGTGGCTTGGTTCGCCGTAGATGGTCATGGATTTTGGGCGAAGACCGGCATCTCATCAATACGGCCTATTCATACGAGGGCCTCATGGATGAATTCATCTTCATCCTTGGCCCGGTGATTGCGACCTTCTGCGCGACAACCATCGCACCAGCTGCTGCCCTCATCGTCGGCCTCGCCCTGATGGTCTCTGGATCTACTGTTTTTGCCCTGCAAAAAGGCTCGGAACCGCCTCCGCATCCTCGCAACCTCGAGGCGCCCCATCCGGCAGTTATGCGCAATCCCACCATGCAGGCAATTTTTTTCTCGACGATCTTCCTTGGTGCTTTCTTTAGCGCCGTTGGACTTGTCGTTGTCGCATTCGCACAGGAGAATCATGCAACATCGCGAACTGGGCTGGTTCTTGCGGCTTGGGCCGCGGGTAGCGGAGTGGCGGCCTTTATCAACGGCACTGTGAAATGGAAGATGAACCATGCCAAGCGATTCGCCGTCTTTCTATCAGTACTGACACTTCTCTCCGTTCCGCTCATGTTCGTTCACAGTCTCCCCTTTTTGGTCATCGCCCTGTTCTGCAACGGCCTCGCCATCGCGCCGCTAATGGTTGCTGCCTACGGGGTCGCCGAGAACGCTGTTCCATCGGAGCAGATCACTGAAACCTTGGCATGGGTGTTTGCCGGACTCCCAGTTGGAGGCGCCTTGGCGAGTGCATTCTCAGGTTGGGTGATAGATAACTACGGAGCCCAACGCGGCTTCCTCGTTCCCGTTGGCGCTCTTTGTTGCGCGTTGGCTATGTCGCTTCCCTACTTCCGCACCTGGAATCGGTTACGCTCGGCTTCGTGACTGAACTTCGTTTGCAGGGGAAGAGCCCCGATGGGGCCTATCTCAACCTGACCGACAGCGAAGGCGGCGAATACACCCTGCGAATTAGCGACACGTTGCGAGCTACCGTGAACCAACCTCGTCTTGCAGCGGTACGTGATAGTGAAGCCGGCTCCATCACCGTCAAAGAGATTCAAGCCCGACTTCGCGCAGGCGAATCCATCGACTCGTTGGCGCGCGAAGCACAGTGGACTACTGAGAAAATCGAACGTTTTGCTGGTCCCATTTTGCAAGAGCGGACCTACATCATCGGCTTGGCACACGGCGTCATGTTACGAAGCGGAGGAAATGCTTCGTCCTTCGGTGAGACAGTGACGGCCAAACTCGCACCACGCCAAGTGGATATGACCACAGTGGACTGGAATGCTTGGCGCCTAAATGACGGTAACTGGATCATCAAATTGAATTACCCCATTCGTGATGGACAAGGCAGCGCCGAATGGAGTTTCGATCAGACACGCCGCACCATTTCAGCCCTCGATGAAAGTGCCCGTTGGATCCTCGGCGACGAAGCATCTCCCCGCGAGCGTTCGACATCAGATCACGGCTTGATCTACGGGAATCACCCATCGGTCTCCCGTGTAGGGCATAACCGTCCAGTTGAAGGTCGTGAGGGTCCCCGCTTGGTCTCTATCCGCGAAACACCGGATACCGAGGCAGTAGAAGACGGCGTGACGTCTCGGGCAAAAGTACCGACATGGGATGAAATTATGTTCGGATCGTCGAAGAAGAACGACGACGAATAACCTTAACCAACCTCTACGGTCCTTAGAGGAACCAGTTTTTCAGCATCTGTCATTGCTCCATGGTGTCCGACCATAGAAGATTCCGCATCGACGCGAAGAGGGTCGATCAAAACGGTTCCATCACCCGGAACTGCAATCAGATCACCCATTCGATCATGGGATGCTTCAGAGACGTCCTTGCCAAATATCTCCGCGTCAATTGCCTCACTACGCGTATAGACATCAATCCGATCACCGAAGAATTCTCTAAATCGCCAAGCAGCATCAACTGGCCCTTGACCAGAAAGATGATCGTCATCCAGATAGAGATGTCTTGCACGTGGTTCGCCAGCAACGAGGGAGATTCCTTCAAGAAGCGAATTTTCGCGCCCAAGGATTATCTTCTCATCTGCATTCACCATGCCGTGATCGGCAGTGATCCATATTCTTGTTCCACGAGGTAGGCGCTCTATTAACGTCGCCAAAACTTGGTCCACGTAGGAAAGTGCTCCTAACCATTTGTCAGAACCAACGCCGTCGCTGTGACCTGCTACGTCAACCTCATTGACGTACACGTAAGTAAAGGATGGCGACTTCCTCAATGACAATGAAGTTTGCACGGCCATCTCTTCCAAGATATTAGCCCCACGATACTCAGCGCCTCGAAAGGCCGCGGAAGTGAACCCTGTGCCTTCATAGCGCCTTGCAGCAACATGGGAAACAATTATCCCTTGGCTCTTTGCACGTTCAAAAAAAGTTGGAATCGGTTGCCATGTGTAGGGATCAACTCGCTCATCCCACTTCAGCGAATTGAGTACTCGACCATCGCTGCGAGGAACACGAATGGTGTATCCCAACATTCCATGCGCTCCTGGCAACGCCCCCGTCATGAGCGTCGTGAGGCTCGTAACCGTAGTGGACGGGAACGCCGTTGACGCTGGTCCCCGACTCACTAAGCCGCTGAGAATTGGCGCATAATCGGCATAATGAATGAGCGCCTGCTCGCCGAGACCGTCGATTAGAAATAGACACTCTCGCCCGTGAGGACTCTGTCCGAATCCAAGAATGTCCGGTGAGTCGATGAGCCCAAGTCCTGCGAAGATTGAAGGAGTGATCTCAGCCAAATGCACAGTGCAATCCTCTCATTAAATCCACTATCGTGAGCACGTGATTGAGAGTAATCCAACAATTCGATACTCAGATGAAGTTCATGATGCAATCGCTGCACGAAAACCCATCGTTGCACTCGAATCTACAATCATCAGCCACGGTCTGCCACGGCCGCAAAACCTTGAAGTGGCCCGCGAAGTCGAATCGATAGTCCGCCAACACGGAGCAGTGCCTGCGACCATAGCAATAATCGATGGCATTGCACACATCGGCCTATCTGATGCCGAACTTGAGGCGATTGCCAATCGTGAAGATATTGCCAAGGCTTCCAGTCGAGATTTAGCGATCATTGTCGCAACAGGGAAAAGTGCTGCAACGACCGTCGCCGCCACGGCTCACTTAGCCGTTCTGGCAGGGATCACGGTCTTTGCAACAGGCGGTCTTGGTGGCGTGCATCGTGGCGCAAACGAAACCTTCGACGAATCTGCCGATCTCACCGCACTCTCGAATCTCGATATCACCGTCGTATGCGCAGGGGTGAAATCAATACTAGATGTCGGTGCAACCCTCGAACGCCTCGAGACACTTGCAATCGGAGTCGTTTGATACAAGACCACAAGCTTCCCTGGCTTCTACCTTACGGATTCGGGGTACACCATCGAGCACCGCGTCGAGAGTGCGGCCGAAATTGCGTCCATTCAAAAAGCACGAGGCGCACTGCGAACTAACCGCTCCGCACTCATTGTGGCAAATCCAGTGGTCCGCGAAATGAATCGAGCCCGCCACGATGAAATCTTGATGAGTGGGTTGGCCTTGGCCAAGACACACGGGATTACCGGCAAAGCTGTCACACCCTTCTTGCTGGAGCACTTTCATTCAAGCAGCCAAGGCGAATCACTTCGTGTAAACATCGATATCATCAAATCTAATTCGGCACTTGCTGCTGATATCGCAGTAGCCAGCAAGAAATAGCCCCATGGCAAGAGTCCTCTGCATCGGTGATGTAATGCTCGATGTCATCGCTGTTCTACAGACAGAGATCAACTATGGAAGTGATACGCCCTCAAAGATTTCCACTCACGGTGGCGGCGCTGCCGGAAACGTAGCCTCCTGGTCGCAAGTAACAGGGGCCCCAACCGAAATTGTCGCCCGCGTGGGAAATGATCCGGCAGGACGAGCAATTGTCTCCGAGTTTGACGCGCTAGGAGTAGAACACGGTGACTGCATCATCCCAGGAACTCAAACAGGGGTAGTTGTAGTCCTTGTAGACCTCACTGGTGAAAGGTCAATGTTTCCTGAGACTGGAGCAAACTCTGGACTCTCCCTTAGGGATCTCCCGGACCTTGCTGGTGTTGAAGTCGTCTATCTGTCTGGATACTCACTCCTTGATGACCTCTCGAGAGCTGGTGTGCTTGAAATTATCGCGAAAATTCACCAGGCCAAGATACCTATCTTCTTTGACCCAGCGACCGTCGGAGGAATGAAACAAATCGATATCAAGGAAATCAAAGGTTGGTTGCCGTTGATGTCTGCACTCTTTATGAACGAAGAAGAAGCATCGTATCTCACCGGGTACGAGGAACTTGAAGAGGCCATCGACGCGCTCTTGGAGGTTGCACCGACTGCAATCATTAAATGTGGTGCTGAGGGCGCAATCGGCAAGACCCGTGGCGGCGAATTCATAAAGATATCCGCAATGCCCACACATGTTGTCGATACAACCGGTGCTGGTGATTCCTTCGCTGGCGGCTTCATTTCGCAATGGCTCCGGAATCATGATCTGAAGATCTGCATGGAGGCGGGCGCCACTGCCGCAGCGCAATGTGTCTCAATCGTTGGCGCCCGACCGCACGTTGCTCCCGCACATTAAAGCCATGTCTTGGCATAATCGCCGCCATGGCAACCGCAAAAACTCCCTCAAAGGCCGGATCTAGAGCTAAGAAGCCCGTCGGTCCAAAACCTGGTGAATACCCAGGCAAGATCGTGGATATTGATGTCTCCGACGAGATGTCCAGTTCGTTCCTCGAGTACGCATATTCAGTTATCTACTCCCGGGCACTGCCCGATGCAAGAGACGGTCTTAAGCCCGTCCATCGGAGGATTCTTCACGCAATGTCTGAGATGGGACTTCGGCCGGAGCGTGGTCACGTTAAGAGTTCGCGTGTCGTCGGTGAAGTCATGGGAAAGTTTCACCCACATGGCGACGTCGCAATTTACGATGCGTTGGTCCGCATGGCTCAGTCATTTTCGATGGGTCTTCCTCTCGTCGACGGCCACGGAAATTTCGGGTCACTGGATTCTGGTCCAGCAGCGATGCGCTACACCGAAGCCCGGCTTGCTCTGCCCGCAATAGCGATGGTCGCTGAATCTGATGAAGATACGGTTGATTTTGGACCCAACTACGACGGACAGATACTCGAACCACTGGTTCTGCCCGCGGCCTATCCCAACCTGCTCGTAAATGGGGGCTCAGGCATCGCGGTGGGCATGGCGACGAACATGGCCCCACACAATCTCGGTGAGGTCATCGCCGCCACGAAGTATTTGATTGAGAATCCGAATGCAACGCTGAAGCAGTTGATGAAATATGTACTTGGGCCAGATTTCCCCACTGGCGGCCAACTGGTCGGTTCCGAAGGTGTCCGCGAGGCTTATGCCACCGGGAAAGGCAGCTTCAAGGTTCGCGCAACTGTCGAAATCGGCAAGGTCTCATCAAGAAGAATGGGCATCACTATCAAAGAGTTGCCATTCAATATCGGGCCGGAGAAGATCGTCGAGAGGATCGCGGACCTTGCAAAGGCCAAGAAAATTCAAGGCATCTCCGACATCATCGATCTCACCGATGGTAAGACAGGGACGAATGTCGTTATCGAACTCAAGAACGGATTCGAGCCCGAGCAAGTGCTCGAGCAACTCTACAAACTCACGCCCATGGAAGATGGTTTTGCGATCAACGCAGTCGCGCTAGTCAATGGCAGGCCTCAAACGCTTGGACTCAAAGAACTCCTCCAGGTCTTCATTGCCCACCGAGTTCAAGTTGTCCGTCGCCGGTCCGAGTTTAGAAAAGCCAAGGCAACAGCGAGATTGACCCTTGTCGACGGCCTGCTGAAGGCCATCATCGACATAGACAAGGTCATCAAGATCATCCGCGGCAGTGATGATGCGGCAGCAGCAAAAGATGCGCTCATCAAGGGCTTCAAGCTCAACGACGAGCAAGCCACATACATTCTGGACATGCCATTGCGTCGGCTAACAAAGATGTCGAAATTGGAGCTTGAGACAGAACAGAAGGAACTAAAGAAGACCATTGACGGACTTGCAACTCTCCTAAAGAGCGAAGAGAACATCAAGAAACAGGTAAGTGATGAACTCACTGTTGTCGGCAAATCCTTCTCCACGCCTCGCAGAACCAAAATCATCGCCGCATAAACGCTCATCTCCTTGCCCATATGAACTGGCGCCCGATATCATCTTGATACATCAAGATGAAACTGGAGGCAAGATGAAGATATCCCGCGAGAAATTCTCCTCTCAAGCCGACCCTAAATTGCTCAAAAATATGCGCCTGCTTGCCCAAAAGGAAGGCAGGCAGTTTCAATCCTTGCTTGAAGAAGCACTCTTCGAATACCTAGAGCGACACCAGAGCGAGCGGCCCCGTGCACATGTGCTTGATGCCTTCGGATTGAGCATGCAGGAATTCGATGAGCTTTACAAAAATCTAGCCAAGTGAACGATTACGACTATCTTACGGTGGCAGACGCCCTCGCGCTCCATACGATTCTCATCAGGCGCTATGGAGGCGCCGATGGAGTTAGAGACATGGGTGCGCTTGAGTCTGCCCTCTACAGACCGCAAACGGGCTACTACAAGAATTTAATTGGAGAGGCTGCCGCACTCCTTGAGAGTCTGGCGATTAATCATCCATTTATTGACGATAACAAACGAGTCGCATTCGCAGTGACAGATACTTTTCTACGAATAAACGAATTTCATTTCACAGTTGATAGCGATACGATTTACAAGAAACTCATAGAGTTGTTCGACACCGGATTGTTCAGATTTGATGTTCTTGAAAAGTGGATGCAAAAAATAATCAGCGCTGATTAATCAATAAACGGACCTACCCGCCCTGATGCGAGCGCTTCAAACACGGGCATGTCTGCAGGGAACTTCGAACCTCGTAGTTCATCGATGTCAAAGAAATCAACAGTTTCGGACTCATTGCTCGGCTCCCCGACTTTCTCGACAAGCTCTGCCTCGAAAACGACACTCATGAAGTGTGCTCGATGACCATTTGGATAGATATGTAGTTGCGATTTTGGATTGCTGTACACGCCGAAAATTCCAACAATACGAACGAGCCATCCTGTCTCTTCCAGACACTCCCTCACTGCGGCCTGACTCCACGTTTCTCCTGCCTCAACATGACCGCCCGGCAATCCCCAAGTGAGATCATCGGCCCGTTGTATGAGAAGCACTCGACCCATTTCATCGCGGGCGACAACTCCTGCAGTACAACTGAGTGAATACACGCCCTTTAAGTCACTCACCACATCGCCTTCTTTCGTCGATTAGGCGTCGATCCGATCGCGGTCTATTTCGGCGGTTGAGATAAATTCTTTACGCGGTGCAACATCATTGCCCATAAGGAGCTCGAACATGGCATCTGCCGCTTCGGCATCTGAAACAGTGACGCGGCGCAACGTACGATGATCAGGATCCATGGTTGTCTCACGAAGCTGATCGGCATCCATCTCGCCAAGACCTTTGTAACGCTGGATCGGCTCTTTCCATTTCTTTCCTGCTTTGGCCAGATCGGCAAGAACCTTCTTCATTTCATCATCTGAATATGTATAGGTAAACTCACCCTTTTTGCCGCCAGATCCCATCGACTCAATTCGATGAAGCGGTGGGATAGCAGCAAACACCCGTCCAGCGTCAATAAGCGGACGCATATACCGATAGAGCAACGTCAGAAGCAAAGTGCGAATATGAGCACCGTCGACATCAGCATCGGACATCAAGATGATGCGACCGTAGCGGGCCTCATCGATCTCAAATGATCTCCCCGAGCCTGCGCCGATCACCTGAATTATCGAGGCGCACTCGGTATTGTCTAGCATTTGAGACAGGGATGCCTTCTGAACATTGAGAATCTTTCCGCGAATCGGCAAGATTGCCTGAAATTCAGAGTTGCGTGCGGCCTTGGTGGTGCCGAGGGCGGATTCACCTTCAACGATAAACAACTCGGTGCGGGCAACATCTTCAGATCGGCAATCCGAGAGCTTGGTGGGCAAAGAAGAGCTCTCTAGTGCGTTCTTTCGGCGCTGAAGGTCCTTGTGCGCTCGGGCCGAAATGCGAGTGCGAGAGGCGGCAGCGATCTTCTCCAGAATAAGGCGGCCACTTGCCTTATCAATTCGCTTGGTCGTATTAAAGAACGCCTTCATCTCTTCAGCAACAACTGCAGCAACGATTCTTGTTGCCGCAGCGGTGCCCAGCACCTCTTTAGTCTGACCTTCGAACTGCGGCTCGGACATTCGAACGGTGATGACTCCTGTGAGTCCTTCCATAACATCATCCTTGATAACGTCTGCTTCGTTGTTCTTCAAAGTCTTGGTCGAACGCAGCGCTTCGTTGATCGCCTTTGTGATGGCCCGCTCAAATCCTTGGACGTGCGTACCACCCTTGGGCGTGGCGATGATGTTCACAAAAGATCGCATCGTGGTCTCGAACCCGTTGCCCCACTTCAACGCGATGTCGACTGCCATGTCGCGCTCGACTTCGGTGGAGACCATGTGACCTTGTTCGTCCAGCACCGGCACTGTTTCTTCGTAATGACCGCCACCGCTTAGTCGAATGACATCTCCGACTGGTTCATCTGGCTGAAGGAAGGTGCAGTATTCGGAAATTCCGCCTTTATGGACGAAAGTCTCTGTCGTCTTGACCTTGGTGCGGTTGTCATTGACAGTGAGAGTGAGGCCGGGGACCAAATAGGAAGTCTGTCTTGCACGCGCATAGATCTCTTCAAGTTCGAGTTCGGCGTCCTTGAGGAAGATCTCCTTATCGCTCCACCACTTGATACGTGTGCCAGTTACCTTATGGGGCACTTTTCCAACTACACGCAGACCCGAAGCTGGCGTGAAGGGTGCTCTCGTTCCGTCTCCGTCGAAAATACCTGCAACGCCTCGTTTGAAGGACATCCAGTAAATTTTCCCGTCGCGGTCGACTTCAACATCAAGACGCGATGCCAAGGCGTTGACAACCGATGCGCCGACGCCATGCAGACCACCAGATGCTGCATAAGATCCACCGCCGAATTTTCCGCCTGCGTGCAATTTTGTGAGAACCACCTCGACACCGGTGAGACCAGTCTTTGGTTCCTTGTCTACGGGTATTCCTCGGCCATCGTCATGGACTTCGACTGAGCCGTCAGACTCAAGATTGATTTCGATCTTCTTGCAATAGCCGGCAAGGGCCTCGTCCACGGAATTGTCGATGATCTCCCAGAGGCAGTGCATCAGACCTCTCGAATCAGTGGATCCGATGTACATACCGGGGCGTTTTCGGACAGCGTCCAAGCCTTCGAGGACCGCCAAATCCTTCGCGGTGTAACTCGACTCTAGGTTTTTATCTTTGATGCTCACGGGCGCAAAGGCTAGCGAGGAGAACTGATGCATCACAGTAAGCGCGCCGCATTCTGCCGCCTTTCATGTATATACATTGAATATACGCTGGGAATCCAGGGAGAAAGCCAAATAGATCACTCTGTAATGAAAGTTTTACATGATTTGCCCTATATTTGTAAGCGGGGAATAACCAACCCATGGTTTGATGTTCTACAGATGGCCACCCCAGGTCAAACGTTAGGAGAGCGAAATGACTGAGCAAATGATTCTTGAAGCCACACCGCTCAATGCTGTTGACCGTTGCGACCGCTGCGGAGCACAGGCCTACGTTCGTGCCGTCCTTCTTTCAGGCGGCGAGCTCCTCTTCTGTGGGCACCACGCCAAGGAATATGCCGCTGGCCTCAAGCCTGTTGTTGCGCACATTCAGGATGAGACACAACGACTCGAGCAGTCTCCCGCTCGTTAATTAGAGAGCCGGGGCTTCAAATCCCGTGGCCTTGTGTGATCCATCACAAAAGGGTTTATTTTGTGAATGCCCGCATCGGCATAGGGAAAAGTTTGTGTCAGTACGAATGAGGTTTCCCTCTGCATCCACAAAATCCACCGTCCCCGTCACCCGAAGTGAGCCGTTGGGGCGAACTTGGATTCTCACTTTATTGGTGCCTAGTTCGTCACTCATATCTTTAATCTAGGTAGTCGCGTAGGACCTGCGAGCGCGATGGGTGGCGCAACTTCGACATGGTCTTTGATTCAATCTGGCGGATACGCTCACGAGTGACCCCGTAAACCTTGCCAATCTCATCAAGTGTCTTGGGCTGTCCATCGGTGAGGCCAAAGCGCATGGCAACTACTCCCGCTTCGCGTTCGGACAAGGTATCCAGAACCGCATGCAATTGCTCCTGCAACAGGGTGAAGGAAACCGCATCGGCTGGAACAACAGCCTCAGAGTCCTCAATCAAGTCACCGAATTCAGAATCTCCCTCTTCTCCGAGGGGGGTGTGAAGAGAGATCGGCTCGCGGCCGTACTTTTGTACTTCGACGACCTTTTCAGGTGTCATATCAAGTTCTTTCGCCAACTCCTCGGGGGTTGGTTCGCGGCCCAAATCCTGCAGCATTTGGCGTTGCACACGGGCAAGTTTGTTGATGACTTCAACCATGTGAACCGGAATACGGATGGTGCGAGCCTGGTCCGCCATCGCGCGAGTGATAGCCTGACGAATCCACCATGTCGCATAGGTCGAGAACTTGTAACCCTTTGTGTAATCGAACTTCTCAACTGCACGAATGAGTCCGAGGTTTCCCTCTTGGATAAGATCCAAGAACAACATGCCACGACCGGTGTAACGCTTTGCTAGTGAGACAACAAGGCGCAAATTG
>CAYXIS010000034.1:0-17785 GCA_964465545.1 uncultured Bifidobacterium sp.
TCGAAGGTCGCGTTGACCCGGCTAGCGACATGGAGATCATCAACACCGAATTGGCCCTTGCTGATCTGCAAACAATCTCAAAAGCAATGAACCGGATTGAAAAAGAAGCGCGGATGAACAAGGACCGCCAGCACGTCCTAGAAGCCGTGAAGCAGGCCGAAGTTGTCCTCAATGCGGGCAAGCCCCTTTCCGGAAGCGGTGTTGATCTCGAGGCGCTCGCCGAATTGCACCTTCTTACTGCCAAGCCGTTTTTGTATGTATTCAATGTCGATGCAGTCGAATTGAACGATGCAGAACTTCGCGCCAAACTTGCAACCCTCGTGGCACCTGCTGAAGCCATCTTCTTGGACGCCAAGACTGAGGCAGAACTCGCCGAACTCAGCGACGAGGATGCACTCGAACTTCTCAACTCCATTGGCCTGACCGAGCCAGGGCTTGCAACTTTGGCCCACGTTGGCTTTCGCACCCTTGGTCTTCAGACTTACCTGACAGCAGGTCCCAAAGAGACGCGCGCGTGGACCATTCATGTTGGAGACACCGCACCAATGGCCGCAGGTGTAATTCACACTGATTTTCAGAAGGGTTTCATTAAGGCCGAAGTTGTTTCATTCGATGACTTAGTCGCCACAGGATCCATGGCGGAAGCAAAGGCAAAAGGCAAAGTCCGCATGGAGGGCAAGGAGTACGTCATGCACGACGGGGACGTAGTCGAATTCAGGTTTAACGTTTAGTTTTGTTCTGATTGATCGAGTGCTTCTTGGGATGCACTTAAGCCGTGTTGCCCATTTAGTTACTAATTCAAGTAAGGCGTGTTGAACAAATGGTCTCTCCTAAATGGCTGACCTATGACACCCATATGCTTAACGGGGATGTAAACCCCCTGATTCGAACCATGTTCGCGTGAGCAATGGCAATTCCCACACTAGTCAACCGCATATTTTGAATCTCATTTGAGTTCCAGATCTCGATAAGACTCGCCAAGGCGGGATCGATTCCCACAACTTCGCTCTCGATTTCTTCAGCCGACAGTAGGTTTCTTTGCAGCATTTGTTTTAGAGCCGGGGCATGTGCCGACAATCCAAGGGATTCGGTCATATTCTCGAGATCCAATTCGCTAGCAGATAACACTTGGAATTTGGAAGCATCCCGCAGGCAGGGTCCAAAAATAATTTCATTTTCGATGAAAGGCTGCAATTCCGGAAGTATTCCCTCTCGATCAAAGCCCTTACTGAAAAGGCCCGGATAGAAATGGAGGAGAATTTGCCCGAACTGCGCTTCCATTAAAGACTCAATGGAAGTGCAACCTGCGAATTCCAGGTGATAATAACTCGATTCGCCAAGAGGAATCTCTGGCACAAAAGGTAAAAGATATTCGCCAAGACGTTTCACTAGAGTATCAAGATTCGAAATCTTCTGGAATTGAACTCGACTAACTACCCAAGAAACCGTCAGAGCGGCCAACTCCCCATCAGTTAATCTCGGCGCAGTCAGTATTGCATCATTCAAGACCACAGCCATGACGCTTCGATTTTCGAATTGGCACCGGTCATTCAGGAGTTCCACTAGCAGATCCCCTAGACCTTCATCGCCCGATCGAGAATATTCGCGACCAATAACCCCAAGATTGTATTGAATGTCAGGATTCGCGAACTTTGAAGTGCCATCTGGCCCACTCAGCGCTACTTTGGCGACAATCTTATCCGCGATCGCGACCAAATTCTCTGCCATCTCACGACGAGCATCTTGACTGTATCGATAGATTTCAGCGGCCACCGCATCATGCACAATTGAACGTATATTCTCAATATCCGTTGCTGCATTCACAACGATCTGTGTATTCGTTGAATTGGCACCACCGCGTTGAGACTGTTCAGTCATGAGTGTCATCTTCTCTACCTATGCTCAAGTCCCCAACGATTTGTACATTGGTTGAATTCTTTCCGCCTCGTTGTTTCAGCTTAGTTGTCGATGACGACTCAGACTGACGGCGGTTTAACCATATGGTGATTAGAGCAATTGGAATAGCGACGCCAAAGCCATCGAAGACCCAATGTGACCAACTCATTCCATCCTCATATCTATAATGACAGATTTCTATCCCTGAAATCCTATCTCTCTGTACGGCTCTTTCAACTAGGAATAACCGCAACTCCTGGTAATCGCATTTTGGGCATTTAATTGTAAATGAATTGGGAAGGGCGTACTAACGATTGGTGGGGTTGGCAAAATTTGTTCAAACGTTGCCGCTAGGGTCTAGTAATTGCCCGTCTCCAGGATAAGAATTCGCTCTACGCAGCTATCAACTTGAGGGCAGCATGGAAAAATCGATATTTACAACGCTCATCGCGACGATTGCTATCGCCGTCTCGGGTTGTTCGTCAACATCGCCGTCAAGTGCTCCGACAATAAGTACGAAAGCAAGTGCTCCGACAATAAGTACGAGCACGAGCAATGGAGTTATTGGTTATGGGGCCACCTCGGATGCATGGGACGCTCACCACGTCGCTGACCTAAGTGGAAACTTTGCCCCAGGATGTTGCTACAACGCAGACCACAATCTCGCGAGCTGGATTGGGACTGACCGTTATACAACTGTCTCGCGGAGTAATGGGATTGTGACTTCATACAACTTGGGACTTCCAGAGGGCACCAAACTAAAAGAGGCAAAGATCGCTGCTTTGGCTGAATTGCCTAGTGACGCCAAGATCACTTTCTTCTACGCTGGGGATAAATCCGCGACCTTAGAAGTCACTAGTGCACTCCTTAGGCCAATTTTGATGGATCCCAGTATTGGAAGTCCTGATGGAAGTGTTGATTTCGTCTTCTGTAGCGTTGCAAACGACGGCACGACTAGCTATAACCCGGCAAACATCAATTCCATCTATGTGAACTTCGGAATGGGCTTGGACTCAGCAAAGGGCACGGCCTGTTAATTCACTTTTGACTATTTACATCGAAAGAATGAAATCCTTCCATTCGGTCACATTGCAACTGGCTCAGGCGTGTCTCAACGATTAGTCGGGTTCGCTGGAAACTGATACCCCGTACCGGTTTATCTCGACACCTCAAATGAGGTTGTATTAACGATTAGCCGGGTTACCCACCAGGGATGCCTTATTTTGGCTGAAGAAATTCGAGACGATTACCGAATGGATCCTCGGAGTAGAAACGATGGAAACCTGGGAAGTCGTCATCCCATGTGACAGGGACGTCATGCACTTGAAGATGCTCAGCGAATGAAGCAAGATCACTGACGAGGATGCCAGGGTGCGCCTTTCGTATCGGAGAAAAGTCTTTGCCCACTCCGAGGTGAACTTCAAGTCCATCGCCTCGGAACCAGCAACCACCACGAGCTGCAAGCACCGGTGGTTTCTCGAGTTCGACCATACCCAGGATTGTTCCCCAAAAATTGCGGCATTGTTCCTCACTACCAACGGGAACGGTCAAATTAATGTGATGCAAGCCTTTGAAACTGAAGGGCAATTCATTCACCATGGGTCGAATCATGTATCACTGATTTCGCTGGGAATCGGTGCCTCGCCGTAAACCTTGGTCAAACATCTACAAACGCATGCGGGAGATGGGGTTGCATTAATGACTTGTGGGGTTGCCCAAGATGCTGCGCAAACAAAATGAAGGTCCCCGAGTTTCCTCAGGGCCCTTGCTCAATTTCTCAAACTTCTTGATCGATACCAATAGATCAGTTAGGAGAAACTAAGGCTGTGGTGCATACGACGGGATTCGAACCCGCATCTCCGGTTTGGTAAAAAGCAGCATGCTGCCATTTACACCACATCCAAATCACGGAGAGAACCTTGTCGTCCGTTGGATATCGATCTGGCGATATTGGCGAGGAATGTGGAAGAACTTAGAAGGTGGAAAAGCAAAAAGACCCGGAAGAAACCGAGTCTCTTTACCTACCAAACCGGAGATGCTTCAGCAGTATGCCAGAAATTCAAGTTACACGGAGTAGCAACTGCTGAACTCTCATCTCGATCCGTGGCCAGGATTGCAGGCAGACTTTCTCATTCTGACCACGTTAATCCTTGTGTTAACACTCAATTCAGGAAGAAGATAGGCGGATGCGCAAAGCAAACCCAAAGGGCTGGAATACCATCCGAGCGATTGCGATATCTCGAGCTGTTTCTCTTCTCGGTGATGAACTCGCCATTTTCGCCCTTCTGCTAAGAGTCAAGCATGATGGTGGTGGTGCCCTATCGATTGCGGCGATCATGGCTGCCGGACAATTGCCCCTAATCCTGCTTTCGCCGTGGGCGGGTACCGTCGTTGACCGAGTACCGGTTCGTCGCCTTGCCCCGATTGTGAGTGCAGCCCAGGCGGCATTCGCCGCAGCGCTGGCGATCAAAGCACCTCTCATAGTTTCACTTGCTCTCATATGTTTGATTGGCGTGGGGCAGGCGTTTACTGGTCCTGCGTGGTCTGCCACCTTGCCCGAACTTGTAGGCAAAGAAGTGATGCCTCGCGCCATGTCGTTCATGCAATCGCTTTATGCACTCGCTGGAATTGCTGGTCCAGGAATTGCAGGAATCATGGTGAGCAAATTTGGGTACGTGACACCTATGGTTGCCGATGCAGCAACGTTCCTACTTCTCGCCCTCGTGCCCATGTATCTAACGCTGCCGTTTCATGCACGAGAGCAAGGTCCACGTTCACGAGGTGACGTGTGGGTGGGAATGCAGATCGTGCGAAAGGAGCCCGTAATTCGCGCGCTCACCATTTTAGGATTCAGTCTGAATGTAACTGCGGGGATTTCGAGTGTTGCAGAACTTTTTTTCGCTCTCGATAATCTCCATGCGTCAACATTTGTTTATGGACTGACGGGCTCGTTGTTTGCCGCAGGTCTTCTTGGTGCCTCGCTGGTAAATCAACGCCGCGAGGTTAGTTCATCTCGTTTGCCGGCAAACATCCTCATAGGAGGTGTGGTCGCAGGCCTCGGCATCGTTTTCACCGGGCTTGCATGGCATTGGGCGATCCTGCTTCCCACGGCGGTCTTCACCGGCGTAGGCGTTGCCACATTAAATGCATATTTCTTCGCACTCATGCTTCAACGCGCCCCGGATTCCAGTCGTGGTCGAGTTACCTCCGCTGTTCAGGCAATTACCACTGCCGGCCAGATTGCCTCCTTTGCCATTGGGGGCGTTGTCGTCACAGTGATTGATCCGAGAATCGTCATGCTCCTCAGCGGTTTCGCTTGTTTGGCAATGACTGGCGTGTTAGCTCCCACGGTTCTTGGTGCATCAAAGATGGATCCTCTGTACGAGGTAGAACCGATAATTCCTGTTATAAATTCTCCAGTGGTCGAGCCTGAATAGCTTGCTTGCGTCTGCCTTCAACACTTACGACGATCATGACGCCAAGGACGACAACGATGCCGCCGAGAAGTTCCGTGATGTGAAACTTCTCGTGAATGAAGACGACTCCGAGGAAGACGGCGACAACGGGATTCACGTATGCGTACGTGGCGGTCAGGCTCACTGGGGCATTGGCGACGAGCCACACGTAGGCGCTGTATCCGATGATCGAGCCGAAGATGCTCAGATATAGAAGCGCTAGCCAGCCGGTTGCTGTTGCATCAGCGAAACTGGAGAGTTTCTCACCTGATAATAATCCGACGATGCTCAAGATAATGCCAGCGAATAACATTTCATAGAAAGTCGAAATAAAAGTGTTCTTGGGTGTGGGGAATCTCGGAGCCAAGAAGGTGCCCAGCGCCCATGCGAAGTTTCCAAAGAGAATCACTGCCATCCAGAACCAGAGTCTTCCTGAATTGGAGTGTGCGACGGCAGTGACTTGGCCAGGTTTGAGAAGAATGGCGACGCCAATAAAACCGATTGCAATACCAAACCACGACAGCGCTGCCGGTCGGTCGCCTGTTACTGCGCGAAATAACGAGATCCAAAGAGGCAGGCAACTGTAGATCAGTGCCGCAACCCCGCTGGGAACTGTGTGCTCTGCCAGTGCTGTTGCGCCCAGGCCAATTCCGAGCCTCAAGGCGCCAAACATTCCCGCGCTGAGTATTTCCTTACGTGGAATTCTGAACGGCGTCGTTCCTTTCCGTATCAGCAAGAAAAGTCCGAGAATGAGGCACGCCTGCAAGAAACGAAAACCCATCGCCAACAGCGAGGGCATAGATTTAATGGCAATTGCTATTGCAAAATAAGTCGAGCCCCACAGTATGTAGACAGTCCAGAGCGCGATCCACGTCTTTGCCTTATGCGTGCGCTCCATGAATTTCCTAACGACGTTGCTGGACTGGGTGCAACTCTAACTCAACTGATTCAGAGAAGGTCGGAGAGATATCCGTTTTCAAGTTCGACAGTAGTTCCGGCAGTTATCGCCGTGAGCGCGGCGTCAATCCTGCGGAACATGAAATCAGACAGTCGCTCTTGCAACTGCCGCGCGTGGTGGTTCTCCACGTTCGACCAAACCGCCCGGGACTTCCCAATTCGTCTTGTACGTCGGCTCCACCAATAGAACTCGCATGAGATCGTCAACCGCGACTATGCCCGCACCGATCCGCTTTCGGGGCATGGATCTGAATTCTTCGCTTTGCGCAATCTCCTCATGCGAGGATTCCACTAGGCGGTGTAGTACTTGTCGATTTCAGAGATGGACTTGTCCAGAAGTTCAAGTCCCAATTTTGCATCGGCTTCAGAGATATTGCATGGCGGAACCAATTGCAGTCTGTTGAAGTTTGCGAACGGCATGAGGCCGTTCTTTCTGCACGCTGCAACGAGTTCGTTCATCTCGGGGCTCGACGCTCCGTATGGTGCAAGTGGCGCGCGAGATTCGCGGTTGGAGACGAAATCAATGCTCCAGAAGACTCCTCGGCCTCGGATGTCGCCCATGACCATGTGCTTCTTCGCCAATTCCCTTAAGCCAGGGCCCAGGATCGTGTCGCCGATGTGTGCGGCGTTCTCCACCATCTTCTCCTCCTTCATGACGTCGATGGTGGCAACGGCAGTTGCGCATGCGATGGGATGGCCTGAATAGGTGAGACCACCTGGGAAGACTCGATCGTTGAAGGTCTCCGCGATCTTCTCGGGGATTATGACGCCGCCAAGAGGGATGTAGCCGGAAGTCACACCCTTTGCGAAAGTGATGAGATCGGGCACCGCAGCTGAGTGCTGGAATCCAAACCATTTTCCCGACCGGCCGAAGCCGGACATAACCTCGTCTGCAATCCAAAGAATTCCGTACTTGTCGCAGAGGGCACGAACACCTTCGAGGTATCCTGCCGGCGGCATCAGCACACCCGCGGTACCAGGAATGCTCTCGAGCATGACCGCGGCGATTCGTCCAGGGCCTTCAAAAATAATCGTCTGCTCAAGGTGCTCAAGTGCACGTGCGCATTCTTCGGCCTCACTTGTCGCCCAGAATGCAGAGCGATAAAGGTAGGGACCCCAGAAATGAACATGGCCGATTGCGAACTCGTTAGGGAAGCGGCGCGGGTCTCCGGTCGCGTTGATAGCCGCACCGGTGTTCCCGTGGTACGAACGGTACGTCGTGAGGATCTTGTCCTTGCCTGTGTGCAGTCTTGCCATGCGGATTGCATTCTCAACTGCGTCCGCACCGGCGTTGGTGAAGAATACTTTCTTGAATGTGGGACCTGCGAGTTCGACAATTCTCTTGGCCGCCTGGTTGCGTGCGATGTTCGCATGTTGCGGAGCGATCGTCGCTAGCACGGCAGCCTGATCTTGAATTGCCTTCACAACTTTCGGATGTTGATGCCCGATGTTTGTGAAGACAAGTTGGCAGGAGAAATCTAAGTACTTCTTGCCATCGTAATCCCAGAAGTAAGAGCCTTGCGAACCTGCGACCGGTATCGGTGAGATTTGGGATTGTGCGGACCATGAATGAAATACATATTCGCGGTCTTGGGCGAAAACTTCAGCCCCGATTTTCGAGTCATTATTTGGATTATTGAGTGAATCAGCCATTCGTTTGTCCCTTTCCAAGGAGCACTAGCGCCACTATATCGGTCTGAAGTAACGTGCGCACATGAAACATGTAACGCATTGGATCGACGGCGTGTTCTCGGACAAGATATCGGATCGCCATGGAGATATTTATAACCCTGCCACCGGACAAATAACTGGAAGCGTGGACTTTGCAAGCGCATCTACTGTTGATTATGCAGTGCAAGTTGCGACAAAGGCATTCAGCGAATGGCGCCACAGCTCTTTAACTAAGCGAGTACAGATACTTTTTGCGTTTCGTGAGTTGGTCAATGTCAACAAAGAGAAGATCGCAGAGCTGATTACCGCCGAGCATGGCAAGGTGCTCAGTGATGCTGCTGGCGAAGTTACTCGTGGGTTGGAAGTCGTTGAATTCGCTTGCGGAATTCCTCATTTGCTCAAGGGTGGATTTTCTGAAGAAGTTTCCACTGGCGTTGACGTGTACTCGATGCGCCAGCCAGTGGGTCCAGTCGCAATCATCTCGCCTTTCAATTTTCCGGCGATGGTTCCAATGTGGTTCTTCCCCATTGCGATTGCGTGCGGCAATTCGGTCATTGTCAAGCCTTCAGAGAAAGATCCGAGTGCGGCGACGTTCATGGCGGGGCTTTGGAAAGAGGCCGGGCTGCCTGACGGTGTATTCAACGTCGTGCACGGTGACAAGGAAGCCGTAGATGCGCTACTTACCCATCCAGGGATTAAATCTATTTCGTTCGTGGGCTCGACCCCGATTGCGCGCTATGTTTATGAGACCGGAACAAAGTCGGGCAAACGTGTCCAGGCACTGGGCGGAGCGAAGAATCACATGGTGGTTCTGCCAGATGCAGATTTGAACTTGGCTGCGGATGCGGCTATCAACGCTGGCTTTGGGTCGGCTGGCGAGAGGTGCATGGCGATTTCTGCTCTCGTGGTTGTCGAGCCAGTCGCCGATGCCCTAATTGCAAAAATCAGGGAACGCATGGCCAAGATCAAGACCGGCGACGGCACTAAAGGCGCTGACATGGGTCCCTTGGTAACTCTTGTTCATCGCGACAAAGTTGCCTCATACGTGACTGCCGGTGAAAAAGAAGGCGCGACCCTTCTCGAAGACGGACGCAATGTGAAGGTTGATGGAGGTGGCTTCTGGCTTGGACCAACGCTTTTCGACAATGTCACATCGAAGATGTCTATTTATAAAGATGAAATCTTTGGCCCAGTCCTCAGTGTCATCCGCGTGAACAGTTACGAAGAGGCATTGCAGTTGGTGAATAGCAATCCTTACGGAAACGGCACGGCAATATTCACAAATGATGGAGGAGCCGGACGTCGTTTCCAGAATGAAGTGGAAGTGGGAATGGTGGGCATCAATGTTCCAATTCCTGTTCCAATGTCCTATTACTCATTTGGAGGATGGAAGAATTCGTTGTTTGGTGATTCGCACGCTCACGGCAGCGAAGGGGTTCAATTCTTCACTCGCGGCAAGGTTGTCACGAGTCGTTGGTTGGACCCAAGCCATGGCGGAATCAATTTGGGTTTCCCTCAAAACACGTAGATTCTCCCCGTACTTTTAGCGTGAATATGGCGCGATTTAAGGGTTAATAGTGCTAGATGGTATTCTTTGCCACGCTCTATTGATGTTCATTAAGGGCACAATCGAGTGGAGTTGAGGGTTCATGTCTAAAGCATCTACAGCGCATTTGGCAGGTTTGCCGGTAAAGAAGCGCGAAAACCTACGAAACGTCGCAATCATTGCCCACGTTGACCATGGCAAGACCACATTGGTTGATGCCATGTTGTGGCAATCAGGAGCATTTGCTGCCTACAAGGAGCAGTCCGAAGGCCAAGATCGCATGATGGACTCCATGGACCTTGAGCGCGAAAAGGGCATCACGATCCTTGCCAAGAACACCGCCGTTCATCGCGGCACCAACATCGTCAACATTATTGATACTCCTGGCCACGCCGACTTCGGTGGCGAGGTTGAGCGAGGGCTTGAGATGGTTGACGGAGTACTTCTCTTAGTCGATGCATCCGAGGGACCTCTTCCTCAGACCCGGTTCGTTCTCCGCAAGGCACTTGAGAAGAATCTTCCAGTCATTCTGGTCATCAATAAGGTCGACCGTCCCGACTCGCGTATTGCTGAAGTCGTCGATGAGACCTACGAACTTTTCCTAGATCTTGACGCCAACGAGAAGCAGATTGAATTCCCCATTGTTTACGCCTCAGCCAAGGCCGGGCGAGCATCGCTCACCCGCACAGCCGACGGTGGAATGCCAGAGGAAGAAAACCTTGATGTCCTCTTCGACACCATCTTCTCCGCAATTCCAGCCCCTGAGTATCACGAGGGTGCACCTCTTCAGGCGCATGTGACGAACCTTGACTCATCTCCTTACCTTGGCCGCCTTGCACTCTGCCGCGTCCGCGAAGGCGTGATCAAGAAAGGGCAGACCGTTGCATGGATGAAGACCGATGGAACGATGGAGAAAGTAAAGGTGTCAGAGCTCCTTCTTACCGAAGCACTTGAGCGAGTCCCTGCCCTTGAGGCAGGACCTGGCGACATCATCGCAGTAGCCGGATTCGAGACCATCACCTTGGGTGAGACATTGGCCGATGCGGACAATCCCATTGCATTGCCTCTGATCACCGTTGATGAGCCAAGCATCTCGATGACAATCGGTATCAACACGTCGCCACTTGCTGGACAAAGCGGCACTAAGTTGACCGCGCGCCTTGTGAAGAGCCGTCTTGATGCAGAATTGATCGGAAACGTTTCTCTTCGCGTACTCAACACTGACCGCCCAGACACATGGGAAGTTCAAGGACGTGGGGAACTTCAGCTGGCGGTCCTCGTTGAAATCATGAAGCGCGAAGGTTTCGAGCTCACCGTCGGCAAGCCACAAGTTGTTACCAAGATGGTTGACGGAAAGATGCATGAGCCAATGGAGCATCTGACCATTGATGCGCCAGAAGACTATTTGGGAGTAATTACCCAGTTGATGGCTCTCCGCAAAGCCCGCATGGAACAGATGGTCAACCACGGCACTGGTTGGATCCGCCTTGATTACCGCGTTCCTTCCCGTGGCTTGATTGGATTCCGTACAGAATTCCTCACAGAAACTCGCGGAACCGGTCTGCTCCACCACGTCTTTGACGGGTACGAGGCTTGGCACGGCGAACTCCGCACGCGTCCAACTGGCTCCCTTGTGTCAGACCGCCGCGGATTCGTGACCAGCTATGCGATGTACGCGATACAAGATCGCGGAAGCATCTTCGTTGAGCCTGGCCATGAAGTGTACGAAGGCATGGTCATCGGCGAGAACTCGCGTTCTGAAGATATGGATGTCAACGCAGTTCGTGAGAAGAAGCTGACCAACATGCGTGCCTCTGGCACTGATGAGTCAGAGCGATTGATTCCGCCAAAGCGTCTCAACATGGAAGGTGCTCTCGAATTCTGCCGTGAGGATGAGTGCGTCGAGGTTACGCCAGCAATGGTTCGTATCCGCAAGGTGATCCTCAACGCCGACGAGCGCGCCCGCCTGACTGCCCGAGCGAAAAGGCAGAACAAAGACTAAGAATTTTCCAACTGGTACGCTCTTGCGGTGACTCAACTCTCTGCGGGAGTTCGTTTTAGACAAGCGCTGGTTGATGAATTTCCGCTGCAGGTTGTCGGAACAATAAACGCCAACCATGCCCTCCTTGCAAAACGAGCAGGGTACAAAGCCATCTACTTATCTGGTGGCGGAGTCGCCGCGGGTTCTCTTGGCCTCCCCGATCTCGGCATATCCACTTTGGAAGATGTTCTCATTGATGTTCGACGAATCACCGATGTGTGCGACCTTCCACTGTTGGTGGATGCTGACACTGGTTTTGGCGCCTCAGCTTTTAACATCGCTCGGACGACAAGGTCTCTGATCAAAAGTGGTGCTGCTGGAATGCATATTGAAGATCAGGCCGGCGCCAAACGGTGCGGACATCGGCCCAACAAGGAATTGGTTAGCAAACAGGAGATGGTCGACCGCATTAGAGCGGCGGTGGATGCGCGTAACGACGAAGGATTCATGATCATGGCGCGAACGGACTCCATTGCGGGCGAGGGCGTAGAAAAGGCTTTGGACCGCGCCCGTGCATATGTTGAAGCAGGGGCAGATGCGCTCTTTCCAGAAGCAATCTCCGACCTCGCGACATACAAGCGCTTCACCGATGCGGTTAAAGTCCCGATTCTGGCCAACATCACCGAGTTCGGTCTATCGCCGATGTTCACGACGGACGAACTTGCCGGTGTCGGGATTTCGATGGTCCTCTATCCGCTCTCTGCATTCAGAGCTATGAACAAGGCGGCAGAGCGGGTATACGAGGCTATCCGACGAGATGGCACACAGAAGAGCGTGCTCGCCGAGATGCAGACACGTGAGGAACTCTACGAACGCATCAACTACTACGAATTCGAAAAGACGTTGGATCAGTTTCAAGCGAGTGAGGAGAGCGATTAAAAATTAGCGGTGATGAGAAGGCTGAATTCAAGCCCAAGAAATCCGTCGCACTCTCAGGGGTCGCGGCGGGCAACACTGCGCTCTGCTCTGTAGGCAAGACTGGAAATGACCTTCATTACCGCGGTTACGACATCCTCGATTTGGCGCAGCAGTGCGAATTCGAAGAAGTCGCCTTCTTGTTGGTCCATGGAAAACTTCCGAATCATCAAGAGCTTGCTGAGTACAAGAAGAAACTGATCGCATTGCGCGGTCTTTCAGACCCACTCAAGCGAGTTCTGGAGGTTCTGCCAGCGAGTGCACACCCGATGGATGTGTTGAGAACGGGTGTTTCTGTAATGGGTTGCGAGTCTCCTGAATCCCTTGTGCATACGGGTGCAGAAGCGCGCGAGATCGCAGATCGTCTCCTGGCTTGCCTGGGCTCGATGCTCCTCTACTGGTATCACTTTTCTCGAAGTGGCACTCGAATTCGGGTGGAGACCAATGACGAATCCATCGGCGGACACTTTCTGCACCTTCTTCATGGCGTCGATCCGAACCCCAAATGGGCCAAAGCTATGAACGTCTCACTGATCTTGTATGCAGAGCACGAATTCAACGCATCAACATTCACTGCACGAGTAATAGCCGGTACTGGTTCTGATATCTACTCGGCAATTGCAGGTGCAATAGGAGCCCTGCATGGCCCAAAGCATGGAGGCGCTAACGAGGTCGCCCTTGAGATACAGCAACGTTATTCAAACCCGGATGATGCAGAGCAAGATATCCGCGGGCGTGTGGCGGAGAAGGAAGTGATCCTAGGATTTGGCCATCCTGTCTACACAATCTCAGATCCCCGCAACAAGGTGATCAAAGCGCTCGCGGAGGAACTCTCACGAGAAGACGGATCACTCCACCTCTTTGACATTGCGGAGAGAATCGAATCTGTCATGTGGGATACGAAGAAGATGTTCCCCAATCTTGATTGGTTCTCAGCGGTCGCATACAACAAGATGAAGATTCCAACCTCGTTCTTCACCCCAATATTCACTATTGCACGCACTGCAGGTTGGGCAGCACACGTGATTGAACAGCGCGAAGACAACAAGATTATCCGCCCGAGCGCCAACTATGTTGGTCCAGAAAACCTGGACTTTCTCCCGATAGATAAGAGATAGGTCAATTTGTGTCATCCCACGCCGAAGTAGCCCATCGGGAATTTGATAAAGAGATCGTTGACATCGTCGACTATGTCACAAAATTCAAGATCGACTCGGATCTTGCTTACGAGACTGCATGGAACTGTTTCCTTGACACATTGGGTTGCGGACTTGAAGCGCTGGAATATGAGGCTTGCACCAAACTCCTCGGACCACTCGTGCCTGGAACTGTCGTGCCAAACGGCGTCAGAGTCCCCGGAACTAACTACGAATTAGATCCTGTTCAAGGTGCTTTCAATATCGGGGCAATGATCCGATGGCTGGATTTCAATGACACATGGCTTGCCGCCGAATGGGGCCACCCATCCGATAATCTGGGTGGCATCCTTGCAACTGCGGATTGGCTCTCGCGCAGTGCTGTGGCAGATGGGCGACGGCCGTTGGTCGTACGTGACGTATTGACCGCCATGATCAAAGCGCATGAAATTCAAGGTTGCATTGCGCTGGAAAACTCATTCAATAAAGTCGGACTCGATCACGTGCTCTTGGTAAAGATCGCCTCAACTGCCGTTGTCGCCAACATGCTAGGGCTTACTCACGAGCAAATCCTCAATGCAGTTTCGTTGGCATGGGTGGATGGTCAGCCCCTTCGCACGTACCGACACTCACCAAACACTGGATCACGAAAGTCCTGGGCCGCCGGAGATGCCACGTCTCGCGCGGTCCGACTTGCACTCATGGCGCAACTTGGTGAAATGGGATACCCAACTGTTCTTACTGCAAAGACTTGGGGCTTTTACGATTCGCTTTTCAGAGGCGAGCACTTCAAATTCCAGCGTCCATACGGTTCTTACGTAATGGAGAATGTTCTCTTCAAGATCTCTTTCCCGGCGGAGTTCCACTCGCAGACCGCGGTCGAGGCAGCGGTGACGATCTTCGGAAAGATGAAGCAGCTTGGCAAGACGGCAGGTGATATCGACAATGTCACCATTCGAACGCACGAAGCATGTATCCGAATCATCGACAAGCAAGGTCCGCTTAATAATCCGGCAGATCGCGATCACTGCATCCAATACATGGTCGCAGTTCCCCTCCTTTTCGGTCGTCTGACTGCACGCGACTATGAAGACGAGCAGGCCCGTGATCCGCGCATCGACGCACTCCGAGAGAAGATCCGCTGTGTCGAGGATGTGCAATTCACAGCCGACTACCATGACCCTAGCAAGCGATCAATCGCCAATGCCTTGACAGTCACCTTCGCCGATGGCACCCATCTCGAAGAGGTTGTCGTCGAATATCCGATCGGACATGCCCGTCGAAGGGTTGAAGGCATTCCACTATTGGTTGAGAAGTACAAGACGAATCTGGCAAGAATATTCCCGAAACTACAGCAGGAGGAGATTCTCCATATCAGTCTTGATCGTGAAAGGCTGGAGAGCACTCCCGTAAACGAATTCATGGATCTCTTCGTCAAGGGCGGTTGATGCACCAAATGTCTGCGATCTCAGGTTGAATGGGGGCGTGATCAAAGGCCAGCCTGAAATCGGACCCCTCGCCCGACGCCGGGCGGTTTCCAAGACAATCACATTTTCTGAGGATCAACTGCGGGCAATTAGCCATCGTGGCTCACCGTTGGTTGTTCTTGGCGGCCCAGGCTCAGGCAAGACCACCTTGATCGTCGAATCGGCTCTTTCCCGTATGGCCCAGGGACAAGACCCCAACTCCATTTTGATGCTGACCTACGGTCGCGAGCGCGCTTCAGAATTGCGGGATGCTGTGGCACTTCGCACCACGGCAATCATGCACGAGCCGATAGCTCGCACTTTCCACTCCCTGGCTTTTTCCATTCTCAAGATGAAGGCAAGTGCAGACTCATCCGATCCCATCCTTATGTCAGGCCCCGAACAGGAGTTCTTTATTCGCGATCTTCTCGATGGCGATATCGATCTAGGCAAGAACTACTGGCCGGCCGATCTTGAGAAGGCATTGTCGACGCACGGGTTTGTCCGAGAACTGCGCGATCTGATCCTGCGCGCATCAGAGCGAAATCTCTCACCCGATCAACTACGCGAACTTGGACGCGAATACGGAGAGAAATATTGGGAGGGCGCGGCCATTTTCTGGAAGCAGTATCTCGACGTGATGGACTTGCAAGCAGACTCGGCAGGGGATGCCAAGAGGCGCATTGACCCAAGTCAGATTGTCATCGAGGCCTATCATCACCTCAAGGAGAACCCTTCCATTGCCGTGGATCTTCGTGCCCGCTTCACGACGATCCTGGTCGACGAATTCCAAGAGAGCGATCCCGCGCAGCGCACCTTGCTGCGCGAACTCGCAGGCAACGACATTGTCATCTGCGCCGATGGAGATAGCGCAATCGGCAGATTCCGTGGTGCCGATCCTGACCAACTTGATGCTGAACTCGATCACTACAGGAATCGCGGAAGTCAGATTGTTCTGTCCGAGATTTTTCGAAGCGTTCCCGAGGTATTTGAAGTTGGTCTGACGGTGGCCGGCGAATTTAGGGGCTCTTCTCCACAGCGCGATCGCACGTGCTCGGTTACTCCAGCCGAAAGCGGACACGATCCCGTTATCGTCGGCCGCTTCAGGTCACTGAGCGAAGAGGCGCAGTTCATCGCGTATCAGTTCCGCCACGCGCACTTGATTGAAAATAAGTCTTGGAATCAGATGGCAGTGATTCTGCGCACCCCCGGAGCGCAGGCATCGGCCTTGAGACGGGCGTTCTCTCAGTCAGGCATTCCTGTCGCCTCCGATATTGAAGCCCT
The DNA here is from genome assembly GCA_964465545.1 of uncultured Bifidobacterium sp. GTDB lineage: Bacteria > Actinomycetota > Actinomycetes > Nanopelagicales > Nanopelagicaceae > QYPT01. The sequence goes on from CAYXIS010000034.1 coordinate 16,368, forward strand.
CTCAAATAACCCTGCTATTGCGCCCTTTTTGCTCCTTGCCCAGATTGCCTTGGGCCAGAGGCAACTCACCACCGACACGTGCGAGCGCCTCCTGCTCAGCGAATTCGGCGGTGCAGATTCAGTTTCATTGCGGCGCATACGCCGAGGTTTGATCGCAGCGCGAAGAGAGGAGGACCAACGCACAGGAGCCGAGCTCTTGATCTCGGCCATCGACAAGGGCGAAATCCCGATTGACGGCGCCCAACCCCTGCTCCGCGTTCACGAGCTTCTCTCGCGTGCCAGGAAAGTTCTTCGTCGCGCCGGGGCACAAGGTGAGGATCTGCTCTGGGAGATCTGGAGCAATGCAGTCACAAGTGAAGGCTCATCTTTGCCAGAAAGTTGGAGGCGTCAAGCATTGCGCGGTGGGATGCGAGGTGCCGGCGCGGATCGGGATCTCGATGCGATGATGCAGCTCTTCGAAGCGGCCAGAAGATTCGCCGAGCGTTTCCCTCACTCAAAGGCGGATAGTTTCATCCGACAGATCAGCCAAGAAAATATTCTTGGAGATGTCATCACCGCACAAGGCCAACGCCCCGATGTTGTTGAAATTCTCACGGTACATGCCGCAAAGGGGCGCGAGTGGGAGACCGTCGCGATTGCGGGTTTGCAGGAAGGCACCTGGCCCAATCTGCGCCAGCGCGGCTCACTTCTCGGCAGCGAAAGACTGGTCGACCGAATGCGCCACGGGGGACTGGCGCGGAAAGAATTGGAAGCCGTCTCTGCCAGCGGGCTCATTGAAGATGAAAGGCGCCTTCTCCACGTTGCTGTGACGCGTGCGAAATCCCACCTCATTATTACTGCAGTTCAAAAAGATGACGACGAACCTTCTACGTATTTCGAAGAAATCGCCACCCATGTGTTGGGCGAGCTTGACACTGGCTCAGCAATGACACGGGTGCCTAGGCCGATCACTCCGGCTGCACTTGTTGCGACTCTGCGAAACGAACTCCATGGGCAGAAAGCCAGCGTCGCTGGCGCTTTATTGAAGCGTCTGGACGCCGAGGGGCCTCCGGCCGCCGATGGTCATTCATGGGCTGGGGTCCTTCCAATAAGCAGTACCGAGCCCGTTGTTTTACCCGGTGCCCTTGTGCCCGTCTCCCCCAGCAGCGCTGAAGGCTTCACTGAATGTGGCGTGAAATGGTTCCTGGAGCGCAACGGCGGAACCAACGGCGACAGCACGGCCCAAGTGCTTGGCTCGGCCATCCATGCATTTGCCGCGCTCATGGAGGAGCAGCCGAACCTTTCTGAGGACGATCTTGTTGCCAAACTCCGCGAATCCTGGAAACTGATCGATCCCAATACTGGATGGGTGAGCACCGCCCAACTCCGACGTGCCGTCATGATGATCGAGAAGTTCGTCAGGTACCACAAGGCGTCCT
>CAYXIS010000035.1:0-17401 GCA_964465545.1 uncultured Bifidobacterium sp.
GCTCGAAGTCCAACGAGTTCTTCCCAGCAACCGTGACCGGTTGCAAGGACAACTTCATTGCCTGCAAAGTTCCTTACGCTGTCATCGGTAACTGGTAGTGGAAAGACTATGTAGCAAAGGGTTTCACCATGAACCTCATGCCAGTCCCTTCTACTAATGCGGGCCAGGACGGTGCCATGTTCGGCAGCGTCAGCGGTGCACTTCTTACCTCGTTCGCCGCAACACACGGTGTCGCAACTGGTGCAAAGTCACTTCTCACCAACTTCTTCGGCTCGACCGCCGGTCAAGTTGCCTACCAGAAGTTCGAGGGTCGTCCACCAGCTGAAAAGGGTGCTCAAGCAGATGCATCAGTATCGGCTGGCCAGAAGGGATTCGGTGCGGCTGCAAGCCTTGCTGGTATTCCGCAGATTGGTGCCTTCTTGAACAACAACGCAGGTGGAGCTAACTATTGGGATTCAGCCCCTGCATACTGGACGGCTGTACTCGTCAATGGGAAAGACGCACTCGTTGAAGCCAAGAAGCTTGCTGCAATCTGGAAGAAGAACATGCTTGCTGGAAAGTCAGACCTCTAGAGAAATACAGAAGTAACGCTCTACTCGGAGGTTACGCCAGTGTGGGCGGGAGGAAATCCCGCCCACACTTTCCTCAAACATTGGATTGGTGCCGACAGTGAATATTGTGTTTAGGGGCAAGTTTGCCCTCTTCACCAAATTGATTCTTCTCGGTCTCATTTCGGCAATTCTGGTCCTTCTTATTGAGAGCGCCTTGGCTAAGAAGGAGTATGCCATTGCGCTATTCCTTGCAGCTTCCCTCGCGACCTTGTGCTACACATATTTTTCAGCACGGGCTGTCCCGATGAAATTCTTTTTGCCCGGTTTACTTCTACTTTTCGCCTTCGTTGTTGCACCCATTGTTTATACGGTGGTGATGTCCAACTACAACTACAAAACAGGAAACCTCATCTCCAAACAGGATGCGATCACGCAGATCAAGGGACTTGGCGTTGAGCCCGATGAGAACGGCACGACCTTTGACATCGTTGTAGGCAAGACGAGCGCCGGGGAGTACGCGATTCTTGCTTCCGATTCTCCCAATCACGTCTATTTTCTGTCCACTGCCACCAAAAAGACGGACTTGCTTCCTTCACAGGTGACCTTGAACCCCGATGGCGTTGCGACGGCCGCTCCTAACTTCACCAAAATTCCAGTGGCTCAGCTTGCTGGGAATGAGGATTATTCAAAGATCAATTATGCCTACGCCGATAAGTATTTTATTTCGGTGCAAGGTGTCGATGTAGGTGCAGTTTTCCGCCAATCCTTGCGCTTTGACCTAAACAATGACACATTTCAAAACGTCATCGATGGCAAGATGTACAAGGACAACGGTCGAGGAAATTATGCGAACATCAATGACTCAAGCGAAGTCTTGCAGCCCGGTTGGAGAGCTACTAACTGGTTTGCAAATTATGGGAAGTTGTTCAGCGATCCTCTAGTGCGAGCACCTCTTGTTAGAGTCTTCATTTGGACAGTGGCTTTCGCATTCCTTACGGTTCTCACGAGTTTCGCTTTTGGCCTGCTACTTGCCTTGACTCTGAATAAACCGATGCGAGGGCGCCGTATCTACCGTGGGGTGCTCGTTCTCCCCTATGCAATCCCCAGCGTTATGAGCATCCTGATTTGGGGAGGTATGTTTGACACAGAGTTCGGTGCGATCAATCATATTTTAGGCACCCATGTTGCCTGGTTCCAAAATGCGTCCTTCGCTCGTACTGCAGTGATCCTGGTAAATCTCTGGCTTGCATTCCCGTACTTCTACCTCATTTCATCCGGCGCATTGCAGGCCATCCCCAGCGAACTCCTGGAAGCCGCCTCCATTGACGGGGCAAATCCTCGTCAGATCTTCAAGAAGATCACTCTGCCTTTGTTAATGCAGATACTCACGCCTCTGCTAATCGCTTCATTTGCCTTCAATTTCAACAATTTCAACCTGATCTTCCTGCTTACCGGTGGCGGCCCTAAAGACTTATTGGGCGGTCAGATTGCGGGAGCTACTGACATCTTGATCAGTTACACCTACCAGATTGCCTTTGGATCCAACACCCAAGATCTGGGACTGGCGAGTTCCATCTCAGTCATCATCTTCTTCATAGTTGCAGCTATTTCACTTTACGGACTCCGTAAATCCAAGGTATTGGAGACATTCGGATGAAAAAATGGGTGAGGAACAACCTCTGGCGTCACGCGGTCTCACTGGGCATGTGCGCATTCGCGCTCTTCCCACTGTATCTAGTCATTCTTTCTTCGTTCAGCCAGACAGGTAGTTTGCAGCTCACCTCTTTTGCTCCGACAAGTATCTCATGGCGTAATTACAATCTGCTCTTCTCAAGTCCGGCAATTCCATACTTGACGTGGATGAAGAATTCACTCGTGGTTGCCGGAACCGTGGCGATTGTCTCCGTTATTGTGGGTGCATCTTCTGCTTTTGCGTTCAGCAGATTGAAGTTCAGGGGCAAGAAACTCGGAATCCAAATTCTTCTGCTAGTCCAGATGTTCCCTGCAATTCTGGCTATCGCGGCGGTTTATGTGATCATGGAGCGCGTTTATCGATTCGCCCCGAGTGTTGGACTAGGAACTCAAGCGGGTCTGATCCTGGTCTATCTAGGCGGGGCCATGGGAGTCAACATCTGGTTGCTGAAGGGTTTCGTAGATTCCATTCCGATTGAGTTGGACGAAGCTGCCAAGATCGATGGCGCAAGCCCAGTACAGACTTACTGGTTGATCTTCGTGCCATTGGCTACGCCGGTCCTCGCAGTAGTTGCCCTCATGAGCTTCATAGGGACCTTCAACGAATTTATTCTCGCTCGGCTTTTCCTTGTCGATATGGGAAATCGAACGATCGCCGTCGGGTTACAGGCATTTATCGCCGGACAGTATTCGCGAAATTGGGGACCTTTCGCCGCTGGCTCAATTTTGGCGTCCATTCCCATCGTCATTATTTTCTTGTCGTTGCAGAAATACATTATTGGCGGACTTACGGCCGGCTCGGTAAAAGGTTAAATGTGAGACGAAAGGGCATTTTTGCACTTCTCACGACCATTTTCGTGGCAGGCACATCGATCACCTATGCGGCGACACCGTCGACTCCCAAGGTAGGAATCTCGTCGGATCTTATTTATTTTGTCATGCCAGATCGCTACAAAGATGGCGATCCAAGCAATGATCGGCTCGGAGGCGGATTTGATCCGCGAAATACTGCATTCTGGCATGGCGGTGATCTCAAGGGATTAACCGGTACCTGCCTGCCAGGTGATGACGGGTTGGCGCGCATCAAGTCTCTGGGCTTTACGGCTGTCTGGGTTACGCCTTTGGTGACCCAAGTGCCATCGACGGCTGCTGGTGCTGGCTATCACGGCTATTGGGGCGTTGATTTCCTAAATGTGGATCCACACCTTGGTACGAATGCCGATCTCAGCAATTTTATGACCTGTGCTAAGAAACTGAATGTGAAAGTAATTCTAGATGTCGTCGCGAACCACACGGGCGATGTCATTAAGTACAACGGCAAGGATGCCTACATTCCAGCCAGCATGGCAACGATGAAAAATCCGTCGTGGCTCAATGACCTTTCGAATTATCACAACGTTGGCGACATGGCCCATTGTTGGGGAGACGGCGACTGCACCAAACTAGGTGATTTCTACGGGCTAGATGACTTGGCTACAGAGAAAGAGAGTGTGTGGCGTGGATGGGCTGACGTTTATGGTCGGTGGATCAAGAACTACGGATTCGCCGGCTTTCGGGTCGACACGGCCAAACATGTGGATGACCAATTCTTTAAGAACTGGCAGCCACTAATTCAGCAGACCGCTGCTGCTGCAGGGGTCCCCAATTTCACCGTATTTGGTGAGGTTTCGGAATCGAATGCATTCAACTTGATGCCCTATGTACGTGAAAACAAGATGCAGACGGTTCTCGATTTTCCATTTCAAGCAAGCGCTACGGAATACGCCTCGGGATATTCGGATTCGTCCAAACTTCAAGAGTTGTTTCTTGCCGATGACTACTACACCAGCCCAACTTCTTCGGCGAGCAACCTCGTTACATATATAGGCAATCACGACGCTGGACGGGCTGGATTTCTCATCAACGCAAAGCGAATCAACCCTGCCAACCAACTTCTGCCAAGAGTGGAACTCGGATACGCCCTTCTCTACCTATCTCGGGGCATTCCGACGGTTTATTACGGCGACGAAGTTGGAATGACAGGCAGCGGAGCCGGAGGCGATCAGATGGCACGCCAGGACATGTTTGCCACCAAAGTGGATATCTGGAGAACCGAGCCACGAATTGGCGGAAAGCCCATTGGCTACGGCGACTCGTTTGCTGCAACTGCCGAAAATCCCATCGCGAAGTACTTGAAGGTCTTGGCCCAACTCCGCACGAGCAACCCAGGACTGGCCAATGCTTACATGCAGCCACGCCTTGCAAAAGGCCCTCTCTTTGTGGTCTCAAAAAAAGATGGCAGAGAGAATCGTGAGTACGTTGTCGCGTTCAATAATTCCGATAAGGCCGTCTCTGCGGTCATCAATACGGCTACGTCGATGGGTGGCTGGAAGACAATTCTCGGCACAGCAAAGGCGAGCACCAGCGGGTCAAAGCTGAAATTCACGGTGCCGCCTCTATCAACTGTGGTGTTGAAGGCAAACAAGACCATCAATCAGATTTCGGTGAAAGTTGGATCGATTGCCACCAGCCAGGACGACTTTACGGGGTACTTCCAAATCAGTGCAGGAGTGAAAACCACCGATCTCGCGTCTGTTGAGTTTTTCTCACGCCTCGAAGGTGCCACGACGTGGGATTCTCTGGGAGTCGACACGAATTCTCCATTCAGCGTCTATATCAACCCAAATGACTATCTCGGGCAGAACTTGGAACTCAAAGCGGTTGTCACCAATTCGAAGGGAGCGACTTTTGAGCTACCAACCACAAAGCTTTCCATCCCCGCATCATGACGGAAGCGACCTCTACGTTAGCAACGCTGCCCCTAAGATCGGCGATTTTGTAGAACTCAAAGTACGAGTGCCTAAGGGTGACAAGGCGACGAAGATTTGGGTGAGGCTCTTTCATGACGGTGAGCCGCGCACATTCGAACTCAAAAAAGGAAGGTCAAATACCGTCGAAACATGGTGGTCGGTATCCATTGAGATTCTCAACCCGGTTACTCACTACCGCTTCCTCTTGGTTGACAAGGGAACTTATCGATGGCTCAACGGCGAGGGCGTCTTCCATAGGGAAGTTGTAGATCGAGAAGATTTTCAGATCATTGCAAAACCAAAATATCCTGAATGGATAAAGCATGCCGTGTTCTATCAAATTTTCCCTGATCGCTTTGCGACTTCCGGAAAGAAGCGTGAACTTCCTTCCTGGGCTGTGCCAATGGAGTGGACCGCTTCGCCAACCGGGCGCGGTGCGAATGTGAGCACGGAGTTCTATGGCGGAGATTTCGAGGGAGTTCAGCAAAGGCTTTCACACCTTGAAGAACTAGGCGTCAATGCCATTTACTTCACGCCCTTTTTCCCCGCCCGAAGTGCACACCGGTACGACGCCACAAGTTTTGAGCACGTAGACCCGTTGCTCGGAGGCGATGAGGCGTTCCTAGAATTTTCCAGTGCAGCCCGCAAAAAGGGCTTCCGAATTATGGGGGATCTGACCACCAACCACTGCGGGCTTGGCCACGAGTGGATTCAGACCGCATTGAAGAATCCGGATGCGAAGGAGCGCGATTTTTTCTACTGGGACAAATCCATCCGTCATGGTTATGTCGGTTGGTGGGGAGTTGCCTCACTTCCGAAGTTGAACTACACCTCGCAACTGCTGCGAGAGAAGATGTATTCAGGTTCCGATTCGATCGTGAAGAAATGGCTGAAGCCGCCGTTCTCCAACGATGGTTGGCGTATTGACGTTGGGAATATGACGGGCCGGTATCAAGACCAGGACCTGAACCAAGAGGTCACTCGCGGGATTCGCAAGGTTATGGAGGAGACAAATCCCGAAGCTTGGCTTGTCGCAGAGAATGCAGACCACTCGCCATCTGACCTAGACGGTTTTGGCTGGCACGGCACCATGAATTACGTTGGCTTTGCGAAGCCGGTCTGGGGTTGGCTGAGCAAGTCGGCGAAATTTGCTGACAATTTCATGGGTCTTCCGGCTCCAATCCCGACGTTTCCAGGTGAGTCAATGGTCGAGATGATGCGCGCTTTTTCCGCCGGCATACCTTGGCGCTCTCTTACAGCGAGCATGCTGCTATTGGACTCCCACGACACTGCCCGGTTTAGAACGGTTACCGGTCGAGATCGTGCGAGGCACATAGCTGGAGCAACGATGCTTCTCACTTACCCAGGTGTTCCCTCGATATTTGCGGGAGATGAAATTGGCCTTGAAGGCGAATGGGGAGAGGATTCAAGGCGCACCATTGATTGGGATCATCCTAAAAAATGGGACCACGAGTTATTTGCAGAGTTCAAGAAGTTAATCTCTGTACGCAAAGAATCCGATGCGCTGTGCAACGGCGGAATTCGCTGGGTGGATGTCAAGCCAAACTCAATTGCTTACTTGCGTGAAAGTGATAGGGAGAGCGTTCTCGTCTTCGTCGCGCGCGCGGCAGGGCGCTATCAAGTCAACCTCAAGCCATATGGGTACACGGTGAAGAAAACACTTTACGGACCAGAGGCAAAATCACAATTGATCTCGATTACGTCCAAAAGCGCAGTAAGCGGGATTTGGAGAGTTAAATGAGCAAGGCGAAGTGGTGGAAAGACGCAGTCTTCTACCAGATTTACCCACGTTCGTTTTTCGACAGCAATGGAGATGGCGAAGGCGATCTTCAGGGGATAACTAACCACCTCGATTATGTTCGCGACCTCGGCTTCGACGCAGTGTGGATGAGCCCATTCTACAAATCTCCCAACAAGGATGGTGGCTATGACGTCTCGGATCCTAGGGATGTAGATCCTCGCCACGGCAATCTCTCCGATGCAAAGGCACTTTTCGCCCGCGCCAACGAACTCGGTTTGAAGATAATCGTTGACATCATTCCCAATCATTTTTCGAGTGAACATGCGTGGTTCAAGGAGGCCCTAAAGGCGCCGAAGGGTTCGATCGAAAGGTCAAGATTCCACTTCTATGATGGAAAAGACCCAAAAACCCCGCCAAATAACTGGATTTCATTGTTCGGAGGCCCTGCATGGACACAGGTGGAGGATGGACAGTGGTACCTGCATCTTTTTGATACTTCGCAACCCGATCTCAATTGGGAGAACGTCGAAGTTCAAGAAGACTTCAAGGAGACGCTTCGGTTCTGGCTCGATCTAGGTGTGGATGGATTTCGCATCGACGTCGCTCATGGTTTGGCAAAAGAAAACGTCCTGCAAGATCATTACGATCCGGAAGGCTTGAGCAACGCATTGCGCCTAGATGTCAAAATGGATCCCAAGGAACGTGGCGCCTTGCTTTCCAGCGTGCCGTTCTTCGACCGAGACGGCGTGCATGACGTCTATAGGTCTTGGCGTAGAGTCTTTGACTCCTACCATCGTGATGTCATGGCCGTGGCGGAGGCATGGGTTCACCCTCCAGAGCGGGCTATTCGCTACGTAAGGAGTGACGAACTCGATCAAGTTTTCAACTTTGATCTTCTTGTTACGCCTTTCAACGACGCCGAATTATTTAACTGCATAGAACGCACTTTGAAACTCATGACTGGTACCGGCGCATCTCCAACGTGGGCATTGAGTAATCACGACTCGCCTCGATTGGTTACGAGAGTCGGAGAGGAGCAGGCGCGCGCTCTTGCACTCTTCACCCTTGGATTACCAGGGTCGTATTACGTCTATCAAGGACAAGAGCTTGGCTTGCCTGATGCAGAGCTAGCTGATTCCGATCGTCAGGACCCGACTTTTATTCGTTCTAAAGGCGCCCAGAAGGGTCGAGATGGAGCGCGTGTGCCTCTTCCTTGGAGTGGGGATGTAACGCCTTTTGGATTTACAACAGGGAAGCCATGGTTGCCGATTCCGCAACAATGGCAAGAGAAGACCGTTGAGAAGCAGATGAGGGATGTGCGAAGTTCACTGATAATGTATCGCGACGCTCTTGCATTGCGAGAACACTTGTTCCTCGGGCACGAAAGTATTACGTGGACACGAACTCCTGATGTATCGGGTCTGATTTCATTTAGGCGAGGCCCTGTTGAAATTGCGCTCAACACAACTGATGCTCCAGTGCGCATGAAATCGTCAGGCCGCATAATGATCGCCTCTATTGGTCAGAGCGAGGTTGCTGATGGCGAGGTTGCACTCGCGCCGCGAACCTGTATTTGGCTTGGCATCTAGCGGTCAATCCATGAACATTTATGGCTTTTTCAGTAACACGTTCACTTGATAACAATTAGGTAATATTGCAAAGGTGGCAGATTTCTGTAACAACTCTGCTTCATAACAATTCCGTCTTCGTAGCGCTAGTGACGATGTTCATCGGCGTCTTCTTATCCGCGACAGCCGCCTATGTTCTTTCACGTTTCATCTTTCCCGGAAGAAAGAGTGTTTTGAACTTCTTCTTGGTCACTCAGATGTTTCCGGCCGCCATTCTTCTTGTGCCGATCTATCAAATCCTTATCCGCTTTCCTGTCTTTCATTTCTCGATGCTCGACAGCATTCCGGGATTGTTGCTTGCCTATTCGACTATTGCCGTTCCCTTCTGCACTTGGATGCTGAAAGGCTTTTTTGATGGCATTCCCAAGGAGTTGGATGAAGCAGGTGCACTTGATGGATTAAGTCCATATGGAATCTTCCGTCGGATAATCTTCCCACTAGCACTTCCGGGGATCGCAGTGACGTGTTTCTTCACCTTCATCACAGCCTGGAACGAGGTGGCCTTCGCAAACGTCGTTGAGATTTCACCAGAGCACTACACCTTGCCCGTTGGACTTCGAACTTACATCTTCCAGTTTGATCAGGCGTGGCAGAAGTTGAGTGTCTCGGCCGTGATCGTCACAGTTCCTTCCCTGGTCGTCTTCCTTTTTGCCCAGCGATACCTGGTTTCAGGTCTAACCAGGGGCGCGGTAAAAGGCTAGTTTGCCAACCAGAAGGCCATTGGTTGGTCCAAGTATTTTGCCCATGATCTTTCGGTATGTCCTGATTTCCGATACACCCGCGTTATGAAGTCTTCCCCTTCGCGCCAACCTGCCTCGAACATCTTCTGGTCAGCTAGGTCTTGAAATGGTCCGTAGTCGGCGTCCAGCCCCCTCGTCCCACGGCTCATCCAGATCTTGTGCGCCCCGGGTCGCGGAAGGGAGTCGACCAGTGCATTGACAAGTGGGGTATGACCGGCGCTCCAGTGTGGCGAGAGCGCAAGGCAGGTGGTGAAGAAATCAGGACGCTTCCCAATCGCGTAGATGGAGGCGAGCCCTCCCATGCTCGACCCGATGACGGCCTTGTCGGTTGCATCGAGATCCATGCCGAGTTTGCCAGCAATCGATGGTGCGATGATCTCAGTGATTTGCTCGAGGTACTCATTGCCGTTCAAGTCGTTGATGGAGATCTCATCATTCTTTTCAGCGGGTTCGACTCCGTTTTGGAATGGATCCTGAGGAGCCAAATCCAAAATACGACCCCAAGGATTGCTCGCACTTCGACTGTGAAACACTCCAATGATCGCCGGGGGAGTGATCCCCAGTTCTTGGCTGACGCGAATTGCTGAATGAGCCATCCGCCATGTGCTGCGCCTTGTGGAAGTGCTACGGTCAAAGACATTCTGGCCATCGTGAGCGACAAGAAGATGCTTTGTTGGTACGGAAGGACTCCAGTAATCGACGAGGCGCCCGTTGAAATCGACCCGGTTAACATCCCCTTGCACGCCACGTATTTGGAAACTCTTTACGTGCTCCATCACCATCTGGTTCTTGGGTGGGAAGACATCAGGCAAGGAAATTGGCGAACTGCCATGGATCAGAGTGGTCGTAGACGCGACCGTTCCAAGGGCCATAGAGATCGTTGCGATACATCAGTGGATCCCAGTCGGCTGCGACAGAATGGATTCCACCCCAGTATCTCTCGGCCAAATCCAGGACTTCCCTCCAAGGAAGGTCATCAGGGACAAGAAGGCCGCGATCAGGATTTTCCATTGCCCAAGCAACTGCGGCATAGACTGCGCTGGCAACCTGCACCGTTGTTGCAGATTGGTTTGGAATCAGTTTTCGCGCATCGTGGATTGAGAGAAGAGATCCTGTCCACCAAGCTTTGTACGGATGGCCGAGGATAAGCACACCGAGGCGATCTTCACCGTCGATGATTTCATCGTTCATGATCCGTTGATCTGTTTGAAGATCCCATTGGCGCATCTCGAGCTCGCGCATCGACACAATTGCCGCATCCGATGGGCAATATGCGTAGTGCACTGTCGGTCGGTAAACGGCCTTGTCTCCATCCCAGACGGTCAGATGGTCCGACATCGTGAAGGCTTCTCCATGGCGCACGAGCAGCCCAGTTGTTTCTGAGTTCGGGACCCATGAACGCACCCATGTGGTGGCTCCTGGCTGAGCGAGTGCGATCTGGTTCTGAGGCCCGCCTTCGTGCGTATAAGCGTTGGCTGGGAGAGTCTTCTCGTGCGTTCCCCATCCGAGTTCGGCGGGGGCAATTCCTTCTTCGTAGAAACCTTCGACGCTCCACGTGTTGACGAATTCTCCAACAAGTTTTGGTTTATCGGCGACCTGGGTATCACGTTCTGCGATATGAATGACTTTCACACCCAATTTTTGCGCAAGCACAGGGAAGTCACCTTCGTTCAGTGCTTTCTCCACACCGTCGTCAGCTAGGCCATCTTTTATCGCACGCGTTGCAATGTCAACGAGACCGCGCTTCACAAGGTGCGAAACGAAGCCCGGGTTTGCGCCATGCTCGACAATTGCCGTTGGACCGGTTCTATTCCATTTCGCTTTCATCTCGCGGATGCGCATATGCCGCACGTAGAGGGTTCGCGATTGGACACTTCTTTCTGGGCCGCCGGAGTATGGCTCCCACTCCTCAAGTGAAGTATTCAAATAGATGACGCCGTGATTGTGAGCCCATTCGATGATGGCATTCGCGTCAATGTTCCACGCGAGATCAAGGAGGAAGTCCCCCTCTGACAGGAATCGACTGAGAAACTCATCGAGATTGCTGCGCGTTAATTCGTCTTGAACATAGGTCGCACCCTGGTCAATGGCAGTTTGTACTCGTGACCTATTGTCGCGTTTATCCACGATCGTCATCTGTTTGGCTTCCACTAAGTGTTCGAGAAGTAGTGGGATTGCGCATTGGGCAACTGAGCCGGCGCCGAGAACCAGAATCCGATTGTGGAAGGTTGCGGACAATTAGACCTCTTCTGCGAGCGTGTGAGATGGACGCTGCGCGTGACAAATCATAGGCTAAAAAAATTGAGCAGAATTCGCTGGCTCCGACCAGACCCCGGCTCCTTCGCGCTTGGCTTGGTACATGGCTTTGTCTGCTCGCCGAAGCAGGTTGGAGGAGCCATCGTTGCCCACGTGCCCCACGCTTACGCCCACGCGAATTTTGCGTCCGGAGATGGAGAAGGGGTAGCTCAGCGTTGCACGCAGTGCGAGTGCCACCTCGAAGGTGGTTTCGTAGTCACCGCGAAGGATTGCGCCGAATTCGTCTCCTCCAAGACGGGCAAGAAGGGCACCCTGCGGCAGTGCCCGCATGAAGCGCGTCGAAACCTGTTTGAGAAGTTGGTCCCCCACCTCGTGCCCGAATTGATCGTTGATGGGTTTGAATCCGTCAAGGTCGAGAAGCAGCAGTGCCCCATCTTTAGCATTGGCTAGCTCCGCAAGTTCGGATATGAAGCGTCGACGATTTGGCAAACCTGTAAGTTCATCGGTTCGCGCAAGAAGTCTTTCTTCACCGATGGTGCGCGATTGCCGTAGCGCAATCGTCATGCGGACAAAGGCAAGAAGTAAAGTCACAATCGTTGGAATCAAGATGAAGTTGGGAAGATAGCCAGGACGAAGCGACGTAATTGCTAACAAGGTCGCGCTGAGCATCACCGATAGCGCGATAAATATCGGGTGGATAGATTCGCTTGATTCCTTCTCCGATCCGGGATGCCAGAACCCTTCGGCGATAAGAATCAGTCCGAGCAGCCATCCATCATCGCTGAGCGATCCCAAGGAATATTGTCGATGGACTTCTAGCCAGAGGAATAGGAAGTCGGCGCTTGCATATATAACCACTCCAAGGCAGATCAAGAAGTTTCTGCGTGTGAGCGAAGAGATCACGACGAGAGACAAGGCAAGGGCGACAAGCACCAGGTCTGCCACTGGAAAGAGCACAGCGAAGAAAGTCCTCATAACATCGCCATCAAATCTTGGAAGGATTGGGGAGATGAAGAAGGCTGTACCAAGGGCGCTGAGTCCGATCCCGAGAATCGTCGCGTCAAGAATTTCGACTGAACCCAATTTCCGCCTCGCTCTGAGCGCCTGCGTTAATCCGATGAACGCAAGCGGGTAGAACAGCAGGTAACAGAGATTGATAATGGATGAGCCGATGTGGGGGCTTGTGTAGAACTCGCTGTACGAGGAGAGGCAGGTTCCGCTTACCCAGAAAGTGATCGCCGACGTGAGCGCGTACTTGGCTCTCTTGTCATTGAATTTCGGCGCGAGCAATATGGAAACTGCAGCCATGAGTGCGACAAGGTTGAAAAGGATAAGGTCGAGGAATAATTGGGGCTGCGGGAAAAGCATTTTAGCGACGAAGTGAACGGCCAGCAGGAGCGGTGCTATTAACCGAGTGGGCCCCATTGACGAGAAGTTATGGCACGGCCATCAGTTGGATAAATAGGGAAAGCCATAGCCCACTGGTGACTGCATTGCCGTGTCGGAGGTTTCAGCGCTCCGACACGGCAATGAGGTCTTAGAGTCCCTTTTGGCAGATCAGGTTGCGAAGCGAGAGTGCTTGTGCGACCCCGGCTTTGGCCTGAGTTACGGATGACACTGTTGCAGCCCGTTGAGCCTGCATGGTCGCAACAGTCTTTCCAATCTTGCGGAGAGCTGCGCTCGCTGCGGTATTTGAAGCAATTGCAGAATTGAGGGAGCGAATTGCAGTTGTATATGTCGAAATCGCGGTTACATAAGTCGATGGATTCGGTTTGGCCAAGAGCGCAGCTTTTGCGGCTGTGAACTCAACGACTTTGGCCTGCCACGTAACTATTTTGGCATCGAGTGCATCTGCCTTGGCAGCCGATTCGACAACCTTTGCTTGTTCCGCGGCGATCTTCTCATCAAGGGCGGCAAGGGCGGCGGGTAATCCCACGACCAATGTCTTGTAGGACGCGTTCAGTTTCGTGTAGGTGGTGTTGGAGTTGATGCAGTCCGTGGACACCCATGTGTATTTCGTCTTATTGACGATGGGATTCTTGGTGCACTTGTATACCGTGCCACTGACCTTGGTGGTTTTGTTCGGCTTCGGACACGTGACGCCGTTGCTGATTTTGACGGCAGCATTTGCCGGGGCGATCGAGACCAAGGATCCTGCAAGAACGAAACCGAGAATCGACGCGGTGATGATTTTACGAAACATGTAAACCTCCAAGGAATGTCTTCACATACTAGCCAATCCCTGCGTTGAAGCGAGCAAAGTTCGGGGCGATAGCGCCCAATTCACCGAGAATGCACAGGAAAAGGGCTACTTATTACGCCGTTGCCTCACTCGGATGTTCATCCCGACTTTGCGAACAAGTGGCCGCGGGGCAAACCGCGCTAGCGAGGAGACGATTGCGTACTGCCAACCTGGGACAGAGACGGCCTTGCCAGAAAGGGCGTCAGACCAGGCTTTTGCAACAACGCGGTCGGCTTCCAACCACATGAATTTCGGAAGGGCTTCCATCCGCATCCTTCCTCGCTGATGAAATTCCGTATGGGTAAATCCTGGGCATAATGCAAGGACGTTCACATTTGTTGTTCGGAGCTCAGTGTGTAAAGACTCGCTCAGCACAGTCAGGTAGGACTTGGCGGCACTGTACGTTCCTCCGGCGATCCATCCAGCGACGGATGAGACGTTGATGATGATCCCCGAATTGCGCTCTTTCATTAACGGAAGGACCGAATGCATCAATCGCATGGGGGTGCGGACCAGGACATCCAAGAGCTGCTGTTCTGCATCCTTGTGGCTCTTGAGGAAACTCTCCCTTATCCCGAAACCTGCGTTGTTGATCAGGACATCAATCGGTCTATCTGGATCCGAGGCACGCTCTTCCACCCTTCTCGAGCCTTCCTCAGTAGAGAGGTCGGCGACGAGAATTTCACACTGGGTGCCAAATTCGTTTTCCAATGCATCTGCGCTTTCGCGAAGACGATTCTCATCTCGTGCGACAAGAACTAAGTCGTAGCCTTCCCGTGCTAATAGATTGGCAAAACGCCCGCCGATTCCGGCGCTTGCCCCTGTGATCAATGCAGTCTTGCTCATAGAATGAATTATGGTGCTGGCAGTTGATCTGGGACAGTCCGGCACCCGAATTAGATGGACTGATGGGCATTTTGAATCCTCTCGTGCAAAGAGGGCGACCGAATCCTCCTTGGAGGCTTTGCGAGATGTATTCGAAGAACTCTCTCAATATCACGAGGGCACCATTCGAGAGGAACTAGTTGCTCTTTCACTTACCGGCATTTACGGACATGTGCCGGATCCGCAAAATTTCGGCGCTCTTGCATCGGAATATTTCAACGCAAAAGACGTGGCAGTCATAGACGACGGCCTGGCGGGTTTGATTGGAGCTCTGGGTACCGAGGACGGCGTAGCGCTTTCGGTGGGGAGTGGCGTTGTTGCAGTTGCTGGTCGCCAATGCAAATTCTCCCACGCAGATGGATTAGGGCACGTGTTCGGCGATATTGGCGGAGGCTTTTGGCTTGGAAAACACGGTCTGGAAAGGGCACTGGCGACTCGTCAGGGACGTGAGGAAGATGCAGAGTTACTCGCTTTTCTTGATGCTGAGGTCAGTCAGTTTGATCAACTAGAGAGCAATACCGGCAAAGAGGCAATCTGGCTATGTATCACCGCAGCTAAGAAGGTTTTAGAGGCTGCAGAAAATAATATTGCGGGGGCACTTACGATCCGAAACCATGGTGCGCGTCAATTGGCAAACACAGTAAAGGCTGCATGGTCAAGTGCTGGAGGCCACCATGATGAGAGTGTTTCTTTGGCCCTCCTTGGAGGATTAAGTCGAAATCGCGGCTATGAAGAATCAATCATCAATAATGTTGTGAAGTACTTGCCCAAGGCGCACGTAATTGCAGTGCGAGGCAACCATCTTGACGGTGCCATTGAAATCGCGACCACCATGAAAGAGGATTCGCCTCCATTACTTCGCTGGTGGCACAAGCGTTAATTTGGTCTCAGTCTGAGTTCGCCGTAGGCGCCTCTAGGCACTACTGGTGCATTAGGTGCTATCGGTTCGATCCGACGATATGCCTCGCCTTGCGCCGGTCTAATGTCTTCCTCATTCTTGTTCGGCCACATCGAGAAGGCGCGTTCTGCCTGCGCCGTAATTGTCAGCGAAGGATTTACGCCAAGGTTTGCCGTGAGAGTTGATCCATCCACTATGTGCATGCTCGGGTAATTCCAGACGCGATGGTAGGGATCAATGACTCCCTTTTCGGGCGAATCGCCAATTACCGCCCCTCCCACGAAGTGTGCGGTGAACGGTGCGTTGATCAAATCACCGAGATGGCCGCCGGCTATCCCTTGGTACTTGGAGGCGATGAGACGGGCTGTCTCATTGGCTGCGGGTATCCACGTGGCATTGGGACGCTCTGAATTGTTCTTCGACGTCAGATGCCATCCGAAGAATCCGCGCGAAGGCCTGACACTTATCCAAGAATCAACGCTCTGCATGACGAGAGCAATGACAGTCCTCTGACTCCATTTTCTAACATTGAGCACTTTGGGAATGAGTGTCGGTTGAGTCAGCAGTGTTTTCAGCCACTGTTTGCGCCTTGCCCTAACCGATGTCCCGTCCGTCATGATCGTCTGCAGAAGGCCCATAAAATTGCTGCCTTTTCCATACCTGACTGGCTCGACATGCGTATCTTCGTCCGGGAAGAACGAGGATGTGATTGCCGAGCCTTCGCTGAAATCAATATCCGTGTTTGGCATCGTTGCACCGACTAAGGATTCGCTGTTGGTGCGAGAGTAATCACCAAGTCGATTGGAGAGTTGGGGCAGTATCCGCTCATCCCGCATGCGGTGCAGCAATTTTTGCGTGTTGTATGCCCCCGCAGCAATCACCACATTTTTAGCGGTAAATATCGCACCCGGTGTCGGGCGCGGTCCCGTCTTGTTTGTGTGGATCACCCAGTCACCATTCGAGTCGTGCTCGACCTTCGTCACTGTGGTTAGTGGAAAGACTTTTGCTCCTGCTTGTTCAGCTAGACCGAGGTAATTCTTCGGCAACGTGTTTTTTGCATTGTTGTGGCATCCGGTCATGCACGCGCCACACTGGATACAACCATTTCGTTTCGGGCCGACCCCGCCGAAATATGGGTCATCCACAGTCGCATCGGTTCCATCTCCAAAATAGATACCAAGCGGTGCCATCTGAAATGTCTCTCCAACTCCCATTGCGATGGCGGCTTCCTTCATTGCTTTGTCGCTGGGAGAGAAGTATGGGTTTTGCGATACACCAAGCATCCGTCTTGCCTGCTCGTAGAAGGGAGCGAGCTCGCTCTTCCAGTCGGTGATATGAGACCAGAGGGGATCTTGGAAGTACTTGTCACCTGGTTGGTACAGCGTGTTTGCGTAGATCAACGAACCTCCGCCGACTCCAGCACCGGCAAGGACTATTGCATCTGGCAAGTAGTGAATCCGTTGCAGGCCAAGAAGCCCAAGCTTGGGCATAAAGAGGAACTTGTTCAGCCTCCAGGAAGTTTTCGGAAAATCCTTATCCTCAAATCTTCTTCCTGCCTCAAGGATGGCGACGCTGTAGCCTTTTTCAACCAAGCGAAGAGCAGCGACAGAACCTCCAAAACCAGAACCGACTATGACGACATCAAAGTCGTTATCCATCTTGGCCTAGATCTCTATGTCGCTTGCGTCTTCTTCGCGGATGGTCCAACTGGTGCCGTATGACTCGAGCAGGTCAAGGAATGGCTTTGGCTCAAACCATTCCGGACCGTTAACCCCAGACGGCTCCCAGATACCTTTATGGATCAATTCCATTGCAACCAATGGGTTGACCGCTGTCTGCCAGACAACTGCCTGGTCGCCATATTCCTTCATCGACCATTCATTGTCGATGACGTTGTAGATGTAGCAGGCATATGGCTGGCCTTCTTTGTTTAGTCCTTTTACGAGAGTTCCTGCGCA
>CAYXIS010000036.1:0-17240 GCA_964465545.1 uncultured Bifidobacterium sp.
ACGAGCGCGCGACTGAAAATCGTGAGGTCGACGGTTCGATCCCGTCCCTAGCCACATTTTTATGAAGCGACCCTAAAGAAGTTTGGGTTCCCCACAAAGGGTCTCATAGCGCTTCTGAAGTTCACCCAAATCCCCTTCAACCAGCAAACGCTTGTCTCGGCCAATTCGCCGAAAACGATGGTGAAGTCACGAGGGCGTAAACCAAAGGCCTTGGCTAACTCTTTCAAGACGGCATCGTTGGCTTTTCCATCAACGGCCGGTGCCTGAACCGCAACGACAAGTCTGGGTGGATCTCCGACTGTCCCGCCGACCTTGTTTCGGCTGGCGTTGGGCCTAACTCGAATCTCAATCAACAATGGCAAGTGGCTTATTCCTGGCTCGTATGTACATCACGATAAGGGGAATAAACAGAATCGACCGGTGGCGGAAGGAGGTGCCCAAATTGACTTCGACTAGGGCGCTTATTGCCACAAGTGAGACAAAGTAGATGGCAGAGAGTTGGAAAAGTGGATCTCTCCCGTATCCATTCTTCCTGTAACGAATCAGCCGATACAGCACGACTGAGTAAAGGAGCCACCATAAGAGCGACTCATAAGCAACGGTATTGAGAGCTATCCCGCCTTGGTCTAAGAATGGAATCGGGCCGAACATGAAAAGAAAAGCCGGTCTGGCAATGGAAATTGGATCTTGCAGCTTACCGGGTTTTAGCATGTATCCACTTAATGAAGAACTATCCGGGAGGGCTTGAACAGTCTTCTTAACCAAACCGCTCTTCACTTTTGAGTCCCAAATTTTCTGTACTTTAGAGGTGATACCAACTGACCGAAGGACCCGAGTGAAAATTGCGTTCGGATGGTCAATCAAATAGAAATGCAAAAGAATGAGTGTCGAATCTCCGTGGAATGTAACAATCGTGGTTGGCCCTTGACTACTGGACGGTCCCTTGGACGGGCCAGTGGGGTTTCCTGGATTTATATAGCCAGAATGGTCTTGACCGGAGGATCCTCCCGTCTTAGTAGGAATTGCAACTTGGATGATGGAATCTCCAGAGCGGGCACCAGTCGCAGATAAATCAGAGTGGAAGACGGAGATAATGAGGAATTTCAGGGCATAAACAGAAGTGGTGGACGCAAATGCAATACAAGGAATGAGCACCAACCCGATGCCTAAATTCATCAACCTCTTCTTTGATTCGCCTCTAAGTGCCAATATCCCAATCAGGGCCAGTGTCGAGAAAAGCAGGCAAATCCAAAGGTAATTCTTTGTGGAGAGGAGTGCGTAGGAGCCCAACGAAAGGTAAGCCAAGGAGGTCTTGGTTCGATGCTGGTAAAGATAGTTGAGACCGACAAAAATCAACGAGAATTCGGCTAGAAGAAAAACTTCGCGAAGGCCAGTCGTTGTCCAGAGAAAAATCGAAGGAATGAAAAAAAATAGGAATATAAGTTTCTCATAACGGCTACCTGAGTTTCCTGTTCGTCTTTGAAGATTAATCAAAAGAACTAGACTTAAGGTCGCTATAGCTATAGACAACATTCGGACCGACAAGTAATCGGGGACGCCGAGAACGGTAAGGATCTTTGCGGGCAAGTACAAGATCCACAAGAAAGGCTTGGGTGCAGTGATCCACCCACTGTTGTATTGAGGATTGGGGTCCTTACTGCCATAGAGATTGTTAAAGGTATATAGATACCCTCCCTCGTCAGGGGCGAGGGCGAATAACCTTCCAAGAAAGATTGCGAAAAGAACGTGGGTCGTGACGAATGCCGTCACCAACTTGTTTTGAGCAACGATTGCCAAAGTCCGCGAAGGAAGTCCCAACGCCTTAGTCGCCACGAATCCCACTATGCAGAGCCCGACTTTCGTTGGAAGCGTTTTGGGGCGCCTCGCGAGGCAAGACCTCCGCTGACCTTGGATCCCGCCTCCGGACCTCCCGCGGTGCCAGAGACTCCCTTTTGCTTCTTCTTTTCCAATGCCTCCAGGAACTTGGCTCGAGCATCGTCGTTGGGCTTCTTGGGCATGGGAGGAGGGTACTACCTGACCGACTAGCTAGTCCTCACTCGGAACTCGAAAAAAGAAGATCAGTAATGCCAACCAAGAAAGTCCACCGATACCCATCAACTGATATCCGAACCTCACGGGCCACATATAGATTCCCAATGCAATAAGGCAGAAATAGGCCGCAGCGAACCACAAAGTCATCGCGGCATCATCGCGCGCAAAGCCAAGGCGAATCAGTCTATGAGAGAGATGATCTCGCCCACCCTCGAATGGAGAGACACCCCTTCGGATTCGCGAAACCACTGCGACGGTCGTGTCAAGAACTGGCAAAGCCATCAGAAGGAAGGGGATGGCAAGCGACTTGCTCCGCGGGCTGATCTCTGGATCTAGTCGAATCGTCAGTACCGCAATGATGATCCCCAGAAATAGAGCACCCGCATCTCCCATGTAGATCTTTGCTGGTGCGCGGTTCCACAACAAAAAACCGGCAGTAGCACCCGCCGTGACAATCGCCAAAGCGCCAACCAACACCTGCTGACGCTCATACGCGATTACAAATATGAAGAGGGCAATCACAGCAACTGTGCCGGCGGCGCCTCCGTCCAAGTTGTCAAAAAAATTGATCGAATTGCATACTCCAACTATCCAAAAGATCGTAATCGCACTGTCCAAGAACCTGTTGTGAAGTGGTGTTCCGATGGTGTGAGTTGAAATCAATATCACTGAGACAATTACCGCCGCCGTAATCTGAAGCAATAGGCGTGGCCAAGGTTCCAACCCCTTCAGATCGTCCACCAATCCCATAACTGCAATGGCGAGTGCGGGGAGTAGGACTGAACTGGCTAATGCGAAAGTCGAAAGCGAAAAATTTGAATAGAGGATGGCCGAATACGAAACGATAAGGATTCCGATGGCGATTGCCACTCCACCCAAATAGGGAACAGGCTCCTTATGAATCTTTCGGGGGATGTTCGGCGTGTCAAAAGCACCGATCCGAATCGCAATCGCGCGCATTACTGGGGTGAGTGCCCCCACGAGGATGAATGTGACGACACCAAGAGCTAGATACTGCCTAACCGAATAATGCATGCTTATCTATTGAAGGGCTTCTTAGTTGCCGACTTTGGGGCGGTTCTGCAGCAACTCTTTGACCTCTGATTCACGGTAACGACGATGTCCTCCAAGGGTACGAATGGAAGTTAATTTTCCGGCCTTTGCCCACCGGGTTACTGTTTTTGGATCTACGCGGAAGAGGGCGGCGACCTCTGCAGGGGTCAGGAGCACTTCCGCATCCGTAAGTCTGCTCATGTAATCGCCTCCACAAATGTCCGTTTCGCACCGATATGACAGGAAGTATCCGCCTTTGCGGCAAATGAAGCAAGAGGTATTTTTATCACGTCGCTTGCTCGTAGGCCGCGACCTTACGCCACCTGGAAACCAAACTTTCGTAGCCGCGACCTGCAGCGGAAGCGTCGCTTGCCGCTAGTCCTGCTAATGAACTCTGCACATCCTCCACCGATGTATCCGCATCAAGGCCGTCTTCGCCTTCAGAGAGGAGTGATAACTCTAGATATCCTGCCAATCCACCGTAATCCAACTCCAAGAACGACTGTGGATGAAACATGTCCAGCCAGTTTCCAAGTTGCGCGATTTCCTCTTCCACTTGGCCATTGCCAAATGCCGTTTGAACCACGGCATGGGATTTTTCACTTCGGATTTTTGCATTTGCAAGAGAAGTGCGAATTACAGTGAAGGCACCCTGACTATCTCGTCCTCGCACTCGTTCTTCTGGAGAAAAAAGCGAGAACCACCGTGGCGGAATAATCCACGTCTGCGTCAGAATGTGAGGAACTTTCTCTTCTTCAAAATCAATCCCTGACGTTATGACTTCTTCCATTCCGGCTGTAATAAACAAGGAACTCACTGTTGATGGAAGGGTGGTTTTGAATTCCTCCATAGCCGCCCAACAACGCGCTGCCGTGGACCAAGGGGAGACATAACGAGCGCCTTCGATGTCCAAGACGTGCGCACCATCAGGTCGAAGCGCTGGACTCTCGGGATAGGCAAGGCGACGCAGAGCCAAGTGTTGTTCCGCAAGGTTCGTATTCTGAGTCGGCTCAATCCCAGACCATCGAAGTTGGTCTGCTGGCTCAAATGCAATCAAAGGCTCATAGACCCGCAACGAGGCAACGTACGGCGTCGGGCGCAAAGTTAGCCCTTATGCCCGAGGGATGTAGTTGCCCTCAGCGAAGGGATCGTCGTCATCACGATCTCTTGTCGGATCAGGTTCTCCGTGAAGTTCTTTTGCCAAACGATCCAGATCCATCTCGTGGGATGAATACTTCAAATCTCGAGCAACTTTGGTCTGTTTGGCTTTTGAGCGGCCGCGCCCCATGACGTGACCTCCTTACCTATGTTCAATCAGAGGGGAAGGTTACCGTGCCCGCCCCCGAGGTTCCAAAGTGGCCCGCCCCTGCGTCGTCCCAAAGCGCGCTTTGAGCCCGAAATACCCCGCCAGTTGGAGAAAAAGGCTCAAACCCATGGTGGGAAGGCGGAAACGGTGGTCTCCGATGGTGCCTATCGCCGTGAGCCAGGCGAGAAGGACCGGTATGCCCGTCAACATTGATATCTGCCGCTCGAGCCCCCCCATCCTCCAGAGCCAGCCGAACCCGAAGAACAGCAGAAACAGCCCAGAGAGCAACCAAATCCAGGAAATGATCTTCCCGAACAACCCATCGACAATGTCAAAGCCCTGCTTGCTGGATGCAATTTGCTTGATCGGATCGATCTTAAGCCATGGATTTCTTGCCATCGTTCCATTGGCCAAGGGGCCGTACCAGGGAGACCAGAAGTAAACTGACTTCTTGACCGCAAGAATTGCAGTCTTTCCCGGATGGTGCAGATACCAAGAGATTACGCACTTGACCAATTGACTGTCGCTCACCGTCGTCGCTGGTGGAGTCGGCGTGCAAGGGACTCCATACTTAGAGAATATCCCGTCCGAGTAACCGCCAGTCGCTTGATCACCCGCGCCAATGTTCATCGTCACCCCTAAATTGGTGGAGATTGTGGCAACGTTGTTCGCCTGAATATTCCTAACAATGAGTACGGCAGGCAGAATCATTAAGACACATGTTCCGGCAAGTGCCAAAGTGATGAGATTTTTCCAACCTTTATTAAAAATACCCCAAAGAATAAAGACGGCGATTCCTATGAGAATTCCTCGCGGTTGTACAAATGCTGAAACACTTTGGATTAAACCCACAGACAAAATAGTCCGGATCAAATTCTTCTTACTCTGGTCCCGCTGATATCGAATGATGAGTGCAGTAGTTAGCAAGAAACATGAAGCCATGATGCTTTCGTAGCCGATCACTAAAGAACTTAAGGACAGGGTGGGATTGAGCCCCAGGATCAGAGCGAGCATTAATGCAAGACGGGAAAGTCGCGTACGCCTTACTTGCTCCACGAAGAATGCACTCGCCACAAAATACAAGACTGTTTGCAAAAAAGAGACCAAGTAGATCAGTTTGGAGAGACTGATAAACGAGAGCAACCACAATAAGATCGGATACCCCGCTGGCCAATAAACAAGGACTGATTCCCTTGAGTAGAATCCATCCTTTATGAGTCCGTCTACTCCCTTGACGTAGCTCTCGCTATCAGCGCCAAGCCAAGCGCCTTTCTTTATGGACAATATAAGGAATAGTTTTACTGCCAGAATTACGCAGGAAACAATGAAAATCTTCCTTTTCAATTTCCGATCTTGAGAGATTGCCCTTTGTTTCGCGCGTTTCGCCATATCTGCGTTAGTCCCTACTTTCGGTATACCCCTACCAGAGATGCTTGATGGTTAGTTGTATCAGGAAAGACCTCTCCAGCGATCCAGGCTCGCATACCGCGCGCCGCTAAAGTCTTAAGGGCAAGATCTGCAGAACTTGGATCAATGACTGCGACCATACCGATCCCGCAGTTCCAGGTACTTTCAAAGGCCTCCTGGGAGATGCCGCCAAGATCCGCCAGCAACTTGGTAGCCATCGGAAGCGACCATGTTGACCTGTCGAATCTGGCACTTAATGAGCGTGGAATGACGCGGGCCGTGTTATTGGCCAAGCCGCCGCCGGTAATGTGGGAAAAGGTCCGCAGGTCTTTACCTAGGGCCTTGATGAGCACTAGGCAGTCACGTGTATAGATTTCAGTTGGAGTGAGAAGTTCTTCCCCCAAAGTTTTTTCCTCGCCCTGATAGGTATGTCCCAGGTCCAATTTCTCAGTGGTCAAGATATGCCTAATAAGTGAGTACCCGTTTGAGTGGAAACCGCTCGACGGCATTGCGAGCAAGAGATCACCGCTTCGCACCTTGTCGGCGCCTAGAAGATTTGGGGCATCGACAACACCCGTAGCAGCTCCGGCAATGTCGAATTCATCTTCCTTGAGAAGACCCGGATGTTCCGCCGTTTCCCCGCCGATAAGTGCAGTGTTAGCTTTTTGGCAACCAGTAGCGATGCCCTTGACGATCTCGGCAATGCGTTCTGGAAATACTTTGCCAACAGCAATGTAATCAGTCATGAAGAGCGGTTCGGCGCCGCAGACGACGAGATCGTCGACAACCATCGCGACAAGATCTTCGCCAATGGTGTCGTAAATTCCCATCTGACGAGCAATCTCAGTCTTGGTGCCGACCCCATCGGTGGAGGTCGCAAGAAGCGGTTTCGTGTAGTTCTTGAGAGCGCTCGCATCAAAGAGCCCTGCAAAGCCGCCTATACCACCGACAACTTCGGATCGAGATGCTTTCGCAATCGACGCTTTCATCAACTCGACCGCGCGATCACCTGCCTCAATATCCACACCTGCATCGCGGTACGTTGCCACTACTTCACTCCTTGCACGGGCGTAATCTCCAACCGCATCTTTCCTTCAGACATATCGGTTGGGATGGAAATCGGATATTCGCCCGTGAAGCACGCGTGACAAAGTTTTGATTCAGCAATCGTCGTTGCCTCAATAAGCCCTTCGAGGGAGACGTAGCCAAGTGAATCTGCACCGATGGAGCGGCGAATCTCCTCGATCTCAAGACCACTGGCAATCAATTCTGCACGGGATGCGAAATCGATACCGTAGAAGCAAGGCCACTTTACTGGCGGGCTCGAAATGCGAACGTGAATTTCTCGTGCTCCTGCCTCGCGCAACATCCGCACGATAGCCCGCTGGGTGTTGCCACGAACAATCGAGTCATCAACTACAACAATCCGCTTGCCCTCGATCACTTCACGAAGGGGGTTGAGCTTGAGGCGAATTCCGAGTTGGCGGATGGTTTGGCTGGGCTGGATGAAGGTGCGGCCCACGTAGGAATTCTTCACAAACCCTGCCCCGTATGGAATTCCCGAAGCCTTGGAGAAGCCGATTGCGGCAGGAGTGCCAGACTCGGGAACCGGAATGACGAGATCTGCCTCAACGGGATGCTCAGCAGCAAGGCGCTCGCCGACGGCGACCCTTGTTACATGAATGCCACGGCCTGCAATGGCGGTGTCGGGTCTTGCCAAGTAAACATATTCAAAGAGGCAACCTTTAGGTTCCTGAAGCGCCCAATGCTGCGAGCGAATTCCGTTCTCGTCGATTGCCACAAACTCACCCGGCTCGACCTCGCGAACAAAGGAAGCGCCAACGATATCTAGGCCTGCTGTCTCAGATGCGACAACCCAACCGCGTTCGAGTTTTCCGATCACAAGAGGACGAACCCCGTGGCGATCGCGTGCCGCATAAAGGGTGTGCTCATCCATGAACACGAGCGAGAACGCTCCCTCTAGCAATGGAAGGATGACCATCGCGCTCGCTTCGAAATTCTTTTCGTCTTGTCCGGCAAAAAGTGCAGTCATCAACTCTGTGTCGGTTGTCGCTCCGCGATCTTTGTTATTGGAGGTAGCGCCTTGGCGTTGTAGATGTTCTGCAAGGTCTCCCGTGTTCGTGAGGTTGCCATTATGGGCAAGAGCCAACGTGCCGTACTTAGTGGGACGCAATGTTGGCTGGGCATTCACCCACGTACTAGATCCGGTTGTCGAGTACCTGCAGTGTCCGATAGCCAAATCACCTTTGAGAGATTCGAGGTCGCTCTCATTGAAGACCTGCGATACGAGACCCATGTCTTTGTACACAAGAATTCGCTCGCCATCACTAGTTGCAATACCTGCAGATTCTTGTCCGCGATGCTGAAGAGCGTAAAGGCCGTAAAAAGTTAATTTCGCGACTTCTTCTCCAGGAGCCCACACGCCGAAAATTCCACATGCGTCTTGTGGCCCCTTATCCTCAGGAAAGAGTTCGTGCGTCAATAGACCGTCAGGGCGCCTCGTCATGTGCCTATCCTAATTTCTCGGTAGGTAAAGGAAGAAATGCAGACAGATCGGCGCGCACTCCGGATGCGCTCACTTCACCAGAATTCAACGCCTCGACCCACGTCTTGCTTCCATGCGCCAAAGCAAGCCACGTTTGTGCACTCATTTCAACGGTATTTGGAGGAGTCCCGCGCGTGTGAGTAGGTCCCTCGCCGCATTGAATTGCCGCATAAGGGGGAACGCGTACTTCAATCGCTCTTCCCGGAGCCAGTTGTGCAAGTTGACGCAAAGTGGCCTTCACCGTTTCACCGATTCGGTCATCGCGCATGTTTTATCCGAATAATCTGGGAATGGTGTCGGAGTATGCGATCCGAAGATCATCGAGTGCAATATCAGCATCATTGATGACAAGTGAATGGCCACCAGTCACCCCGATTTTGGTTACCAGGACGTCATATTTCCGAGAAATGTTTTGAATTGCATGCGCATTTTCCTTCTTGACCGCCACGACGACTCGTCCCGGTGTCTCACTGAACAAGGCGGTGGCGATATCGCCTTCCAACACAATTGTCGCGCCGACATTGTGGCGTAGCACCATTTCAGAAAGTGATGCCGCAAGTCCGCCTTGGCTAAGATCATGCGCCGCCTCAAAGAATTGCTGTCCCTCCAAAAGCGCATCAATCAAACGCATCTCGCGTTTAAGGTCGGCCTTCGGTGCATTGCCACCACGTTGCTTATGAATGTATGCCCACTCGCTACCAGCGAAATCTTCACCAGTCTGGCCTAGTAGATATAGATCCAAGCCCGCACTATCGAACGCCATCGGAGTGCGAGTGCGCACATCCTGAATAACACCGAGCACCCCGATAACCGGGGTTGGCAAAATCGCGACATCGCCCGTCTGGTTGTAGAAGGAGACGTTCCCACCTGTGACCGGCAGACCCATCTCCAGACATCCGTCTGCAAGTCCGCGCACAGTTTCGGCAAATTGCCACATGACGCCTGGGTCCTCTGGAGAGCCGAAATTCAGGCAGTTGGTCACGGCAAGTGGTTTCGCACCTGCGGTGGCAATATTCCGTGCAGCTTCGGCCAGGGCCAACTTTGCGCCCTCGTATGGATTCAAGTAGGACCACGAAGCATTAGCGTCAGTTGAAATTGCGACACCAAGATGAGTTGTCTCGTCCACCCGGATCATGCCTGAATCCTCAGGTTGGGCCTGAATCGTGTTGCCTTGAACGTACTTGTCGTACTGCGAAGTTATCCATGTTTTGTCGGCCATATTGGGGCTCGCCATGAGCTCAAGCACCGCAGAACGCACCTCGGCCGCTGTTATTGGCATCGGAAGTCTTAGCTTCTCGGCATTCACACGATCGACGTACTCAGGCTTGATGAATGGACGGTTGTAGACAGGTCCCTCGTGGGCCACAGTGCGAGGAGGAACATCGACGATCGTTTCTCCGTGCCATGTGATGATTAAGCGGTCGCCACTAGTGACTTCACCGATAACGGTCGCTGTTACATCCCACTTCTTACAGATCTCTAAGAAGCGCTTGATCTTTCGCGGCTCGACGATGGCGCACATTCTCTCTTGCGACTCACTCATCAATATTTCTTCAGGTGACAAACTTGGGTCTCGAAGGGGCACATCATCGAGTGCGACCTTCATTCCTCCTGTACCGGCTGAGGCAAGCTCGCTTGTTGCACATGAAAGCCCTGCGCCACCAAGATCTTGAATTCCGACGACAAGATCTTCGGCGAATATCTCAAGCGAGCATTCAATCAAGACCTTCTCAGTAAAGGGGTCGCCAACTTGAACACTCGGACGCTTGGTTGATCCGCCTTCTCCGAAAGTCTCGCTGGCAAGTACAGAAACTCCGCCAATTCCATCGCCACCGGTTTTCGCTCCGAAGAGAACCACCAGGTTTCCAACTCCAGATGCCTTGGCAATTTTTATTTGATCGTGGCGCATCACGCCTACGCAAAGTGCGTTCACCAATGGATTGCCTGCATACGTCTCATCAAAGACAACTTCGCCTCCGATATTTGGGAGTCCGAGGCAGTTGCCATATCCGCCGATGCCTGCGACAACACCTGGCAAAACTCGGCGCGTGTCAGCTGCATCGGCGGCGCCAAATCTCAAGGGATCCATAACTGCAATAGGACGCGCGCCCATCGTTAAAATGTCGCGAACGATTCCGCCGACACCAGTTGCCGCGCCTTGGTAAGGCTCGACGAATGAAGGATGGTTATGCGATTCGATCTTAAATGTGACCGCATAGCCTTGTCCGACATCAACGACACCAGCGTTCTCACCGATTCCGACTAGAAGCGCATCGGTTTTTGGAGCCTTTTCGCCAAATTGACGTAGGTGAACCTTCGAGGACTTGTACGAGCAGTGTTCACTCCACATGACCGAGTACATCGCCAATTCACTAGATGATGGGCGTCGACCGAGGATCTCGCGGATTCGCTCGTACTCATCTGGCTTGAGGCCCAATTCAGGATAAGGCTGGGTGCGCTCTGGCGTTGCTGCGGCGATTTCTACGGTGTCCAATGACATTTACTTGCTCACCATCTGACTAATGATCGAAGTGAAGAATCCAAGTCCATCTGCACTGGGTCCGGTCAGTGGATCGATCGCGTGCTCTGGATGCGGCATAAGTCCCACAACATTGCCACGCTCATTGGTGATACCAGCAATCAGATTGCGTGAACCGTTGGGATCTTCACCAACGTATCTAGCAACTACCAGTCCTTCACCCTCAAGGCGGGCAAGGGTCGAGTCATCACATTGGAACGATCCTTCACCATTCTTTAGTGGAATGACAATCTCCTGCCCAATCTGATAGTCCGAGGTCCAAGCAGTGAAATTGTTTTCAATCCGAAGTCTTTGATCCGAACAGAGGAAATGCAAAGCGTGATTCCTAGTAAGAGCACCCGGAAGCAAATGCGACTCACAAAGTACCTGGAAGCCGTTGCAGATTCCGAGTACTGGCATTCCCGACTTGGCCTTTTCCATAATGGAGGACATGACGGGGGCGAATCGCGAAATCGCGCCGCAACGTAGATAGTCACCATAGGAGAAACCGCCGGGAAGTATGACCGCGTCCACTCCGTGAAGATCGTGATCCCCGTGCCACAGAGCGACTGACTCTGCTCCTACCTCACGTACTGCCCGTGCCGCATCTCGATCATCTAGAGAACCTGGGAAAGTGACAACACCAATCTTCACTTACTTCTCCACTCTTACATTGAAGTTCTCAATGACAGGATTGGCAAGCAACGTCTCTGCAGCCTTTGAAACCTCCGCAAGAATCGCGTCGGTCACCTCTCCGTCGATTTCAATTTCGAATCGCTTTCCTTGGCGGACAGATGTGGCAAAGGTAAATCCCAATCGAGGCAGCGCCGCCCCTACGGCTTGACCTTGAGGATCCAAGATTTCAGGTTTCAACATCACATCAACCACGATCTTTGCCATTTTTGAGCGCTCCTTTATTGGTGGTAATTAATCCTTGAATGGTTGACCGGTGAGTCGCAGGTACGCGTCCCGATACCTCTGCGCCGTCTTCTCGACGACGTCCTCTGGCAACTGCGGCGGTGGCGATTCGCGATCCCAGCCGCTTTCCACAAGGTAATCGCGCACAAATTGCTTATCAAATGAAGGCTGTGCGCCACCGGGTTGCCAGGTTGCTGCATCCCAAAAACGAGACGAGTCAGGCGTCAGTGCTTCATCTCCCAAGGTGATAATTCCATTTTCATCAGTGCCGAATTCGAACTTGGTATCGGCCAAGATAATTCCCCGTGTCTTTGCAAAATCCGCCGCGGCCCCGTACAGAGAAAGGGTGAGCTCGCGAAGTTCTCTGCTCTTTGGCACGGTATCAAGTGCCTGCTCATAACTGATGTTGATGTCATGGTCGCCGACCTCTGCCTTGGTCGCCGGGGTGAAGATGTTCTCGGGAAGTTGTGATCCATCAAGCAAACCGTCTGGTAGCGGTATTCCACAGATTGATTTCGTTTTTTTGTACTCGCTCCAACCGCTACCCGTGAGATATCCGCGAGCAACACATTCGATGGGAAACATGGTGAGTGGCCTGACGATTACTGCTCGTCCACGCACTTCGGCAGGTACGTCGGTGCTCACAATGTGATTGGGAACGATGTGCTTGAGTTTCGCAAACCAGAAGAGCGAGAGTTGGGTGAGCACTGCACCCTTTGTCGGAATCGTCGTAGGAAGCACCCAATCGAATGCGGAGATTCGATCTGATGTCACCATCAAAAGTTGACCAGATTCATTTGTGTAAAGATCACGGACTTTCCCAGTCCGAAGATGATTCCAACCTGCAATAGTCGGTGCTGGTGGCGGTCCCGCAAGTCCGAATCCGCTCATCGGATTGCCGCCGGTGTGTATTGAGCTGCAGCAGCATTGGTCGACGTCACCTTTTCAATACGTTCAAGAACTCGGCTAATTTGCTCGCGCGCATCCCCAGTGAACTCAATCGGGTCGCTAATGAGATTTTCAAGGTCATCTTGATCAAGAGGAAAACGTGGATCCTCTCCCAATGCCTTAATCAACGAATTGCCCTTCCCTTCGCGCATCTCAAGTACAGCTTTGGTCGCATGCTCTTTGATAATTTCATGGGCCTCTTCGCGGCCGACCCCGGCCTTGATGCCTGCCATCAAAATCTTGGTGGTTGAAAGGAAGGGCAAATATCGTTCGATTTCCGCTGCAATTACTGCGGGAAAGATGCCAAATTCGGCAAGCACAGTAAGCATGGTTTCGAGAAGTCCGTCAATGGCATAAAAGGCATCGGGCACGGCAACGCGACGGACGACACTGCAGGAGACATCTCCTTCGTTCCACTGATTACCAGCCATCTCGCCAGCCATTGAGGCATACCCTCTGAGCAAAACGGTCAGGCCGTTAACCCTCTCGCAAGAACGAGTGTTCATCTTGTGCGGCATGGCGGAGGATCCTACTTGCCCCGCTTTGAAACCCTCTGTCACCAATTCGGCCCCCGCCATGAGGCGAATAGACGTCGCGAGAGAAGATGGCCCAGCGGCAATCTGAACCAGGGTGGTGATGACGTCATAGTCAAAGGAACGCGGGTAGATCTGACCGGTTGAATCCATCACGCGCTGGAAACCCAAATCTGCGGCAACCATCTCCTCAAGTTGATGATGCGCCTTTGATGAACCCAGCAAATCTATCGAATCTTGTGCTGTTCCAACGGGACCCTTTATTCCGCGAATCGGAAAACGCCCAAGCAAGGAAGTGAGTCGCTCGTACGCAAAGAGCAATTCTTCAGCCGATGACGCAAATCGCTTTCCGAGAGTTGTGATCTGCGCGGGGACGTTGTGGGATCTTCCGGCAATAGGCTGTTCGGCATATTCGGCTGCCCGCTCGCCAAGTCGGGCAAGGAGTGCGACGGTCTTATCACCAACAAGCCTTAAGCCGTTTCTGATCTGGAGGGCTTCAATGTTCTCTGTTAGATCCCGACTCGTCATACCTGCGTGGATTGCTTCGTGCCCAGCGAGCGCATTGAATTCTTCGATTCTCGCCTTAACGTCATGACGCGTTATTTTTTCGCGAGCATCTATCGATTCAAGATTGACATTGTTAAGGACTTTTTCGTAGTCAGCTATAACGGATTCGGGAATTTCGTAACCGAGTTTCGCTTGGGCTCGCGCCACGGAGAGCCAGAGTCTTCGTTCCGCAATAATCTTGGCTTCTGGCGCAAAGATTTCGCGCATCTGGCTGGACGCATATCGGCTTGCAAGCACGCTCACTGGGTCATTCTCCCCCATTTAGTTTCCCTTCTCTGCCACTGCGGCATTAAGCGCGATATCGCTGCGATAGAAGGAACCCTTGAGTTTGATCTGGCTAATTCCCCTATAGGCACAATTGCGAGCCTCGGTCAGGTCGCTGCCAAGGCCCGTCACGCTTAGAACGCGTCCACCACTTGAGACCAAGCCTGCCTCGCCAATCTGCGTCCCTGCATGAAAGACCTCGACGCAGTGGATATCGGGAAGTCCTGTAATTGGATCGCCCGTTTGGGGAACATCAGGATAGCCATGTGCCGCCAGAACAACCGTGACTGCCGAGTCTTCCCGCCACTTAAGGGAGACACCGTCTAAGTCTCTTGTTGCCGCCTTGTATAGAAGAGTCGCAAGAGGCGTTTCTAACCTGGGAATAAGCACTTGGGTTTCAGGATCTCCAAAACGGGCATTGAATTCGATGACGCGAATTCCGTGATCCGTAAGCGAGAGACCCGCATACAGCAATCCAACAAAAGGTGTACCCCGTGCCGCCATCTCGGCGATCATCGGCGCCAGGACCATTCGATGAGTCTGTTCCACAATGTCAGTAGGTGCCCATGGAAGAGGGGAATATGCACCCATTCCACCAGTGTTGGGGCCCTCATCATTGTTGCGAGCGCGTTTGAAGTCTTGAGCCGGTTGCATCGCGACAATTGTCTTGCCGTCGGAAATCCCAAAGAGTGAAATCTCAGGTCCGTTCAAATACTCCTCAATAACGACTTTCCTGCAAGCCAACGCATGATTCAGTGCCTGTTGGCGATCTTCCGTGACAACTACACCCTTGCCTGCAGCAAGGCCATCGTCTTTGACAACATACGGTGCGCCAAGCGTGTCTAAGGCCTTCTCGATTTCAATTTGAGTGGTGCATGTGAAGCTTCGGGCCGTAGGTACGCCCGCGTCATTCATGACTCCCTTAGCGAATGTCTTCGAACCCTCGAGTTGTGCCGCTGCCTTGGACGGACCGAATGTTGCAAACCCTCCGGCTCGTAATTCATCCGCAACGCCGTTCACCAGAGGCAATTCAGGACCAATGACAACGAAATCCACATCGAGCTCCTTAGCCAATGACACGATTGACTCGTTGCTCGAAACATCAACTGGATGAAGCGTTGCCACCTTCGCAATCCCGGGATTTCCAGGCGCGCAATGCAACTCGCTGACTTGTGGGTCTGCCTTCAGCCCCAGCGCCAATGCGTGCTCACGGCCGCCGCCTCCGATCAGGAGAACTTTCATGCGAGGCCTCCAAGCAGCGTTGCTTTCACTTGGGGCCACTCAGTACTCAGAATCGAGTAGTACATGGAATCTCTGGAACTTCCATCCGCGCGGATTCTGTGTGATCGAAGCGTCCCTTCGTATTTAGCCCCGATGCGAACTATTGCTGCTTGGCTTCTTATGTTGTCGCCATCCGTCTTCAAAGTCACGCGAAGGAAGTTTTGAACCTCAAAAGCCTCAGTCAGTAGCAAAAACTTCGTTTCGGTGTTCACGGCAGATCTCCAAAATTCTCGCGCGTAAATCGTGCTGCCGATTTCGAGGGTTCGATCATGATGTGAAATATCCATGAACGAAGTCGTGCCAATTGTCTTCCGAGTTTCTTTGTGTACAACGGCGAATGATTCGCGGGTTCCGCTCTTGGCATCGTCTAGATAGCGATCGATGATCGCTGACATGTCCTCAACACTCTTAGGCGTCGGCACGATCATCCACCGCCAAGCCTCATCATCATTTCCCAGAACATCGAAGAGTTCCTGGCTGTGGCGGGCTGCAAGCGGCTCAAGTCGAACCACGTTTCCCACCAAAGTAGTCATCCTTGAACAAAGTCCCTTACGACGATAGTTTGGTCGCGTCCTGGACCAACGCCAATAGCACTCATAGGCGCACCTGAAATCTCTTCAAGGTACTTGACGTAAGCTTGCGCGTTCTTTGGAAGATCAGAAATCGAACGCGCGTTGGAAATGTCTTCTGTCCAACCAGCTAGGTATTCATACACTGGCTTTGCGTGGTGGAAGTCAGATTGGGACGAAGGTAGTTCCTCCACCCTCTTCCCATCTATTTCATACGCGACGCATACTGGAATCTTCTCCCATCCAGTGAGTACATCAAGTTTGGTGAGGAAGAAATCAGTCAAACCATTTACGCGGACCGCGTAACGCGCGATCGGTGCGTCATACCAACCACATCGACGGGCTCGACCAGTGGTAACTCCGACCTCTCCACCGATGCGACGTAGTTTCTCCCCGTCCTCGTCCAAAAGTTCAGTCGGGAATGGCCCAGAGCCCACCCTCGTCGTATAGGCCTTTACGATTCCGATAACACGGCTGATCTTCGTAGGTCCGATTCCCGAGCCCGTACACGCGCCGCCAGCAGTTGGATTGCTTGATGTAACAAAGGGATAAGTGCCGTGATCAACATCCAGAAGGGTGCCTTGCGAGCCCTCTAGGAGGACTGTCTTGCCACTTTCCAGCGCCTTGTTCAAAAGCAGAACCGTGTCCGTGACATATGGTCGAAGGATCTCCGCATATGCCAAGTACTCGTCAAGAACCTCTTGCACGTTAATGTTCTTTCGGTTGAATACCTTGACGAGGATCTGATTCTTATCGCGAAGTGCGCTTTCAATTTTCTGATGCAAAATTGATGGATCGAAAAGATCTTGGACTCGGATGCCAATTCGATTGATCTTGTCAGCATAAGCAGGTCCGATTCCGCGGCCAGTGGTTCCGATCTTAGAATTCCCGAGGAAGCGCTCAGTCACTTTGTCGATGGTGCGGTGGTAGGGCGTTATCAAATGCGCATTTGAACTCACAACCAACTTCGAACAGTCAATTCCTCGATCTGTCAGATCCTTGATCTCTTGCAGCAGGACACCTGGATCGACCACAACACCGTTGCCAATAACTGGTACCACATTAGGACTTAGAATTCCAGAGGGCAGAAGATGAAGTGCATACTTCTGATCTCCGATGACAACGGTGTGACCAGCGTTGTTTCCACCTTGGTAGCGAACAACATAATCAACGCGATCACCCAGTAAGTCAGTGGCTTTACCTTTGCCCTCATCGCCCCACTGAGCTCCCAGCAGAACGATGGCGGGCATAGGTCAAG
>CAYXIS010000037.1:0-16476 GCA_964465545.1 uncultured Bifidobacterium sp.
CAATTCCTTTGCTTGATTCCTGCAAGGCAGGCTTCTCTGATGCCACAGGCAATAGTTTCACCTATACCGGTGGCGGATCCGGCGCTGGCCGTGCTGCATCGGACAAAGGCATCAACGATTTCAACTTTTCGGACACGCCACACACTTCTTCCTCACGTCTTGCCTCGGTGATTCACATACCAGTGATCGCTGCCCCGATTGCGGTTATGTATCACCTCAACACAACTAAGACTCTCAACTTCTCGCCTTCGACAATTGCAGGAATCTTCGGCGGAACAATCACCAAGTGGAACGACCCGGCGATCGTTGCCGATAACAACCGTTCCATAGTTCAGGTGAACTACAAGAAGGCCAAGGACGGCTCCGTCGTCAAAGACAAGTCGGGCAAGCCTGTAATTCTTAACACGCGCACCCTCAAGACCTACATGACAATGCCTAACAAGAAGATCACAGTTATCTATCGCGCAGATTCTTCAGGTACTTCAGGTAACTTCACCAGCTTCCTTCATGGGACCGCGGCCTCTATCTGGACGAACTCCGGCAACAACAACTTCGCGACAAGTTTCCCTGGAAACCTCAATGACATGGGCAACCTCGGGCGAATCGTCAGCGCTACAGGGTCTGCCGGAGTGGCGGCCCTTGCAAGCAAGACCATCTACTCCATCACCTACGATGAGAAGAGCTATGCGAAGGCAGCCGGGCTCGGCGTCGCCAACATCAAGAATGCAGCAGGAAACTTCCAGGCCCCAGATAGCGGTGGAACGTCCGCCTTCCTAGGCGCTGCCACTGTTGCTGACAACGGGTACCTAAGTTTCAACTACGCCACAACGGAACCAGGCGCCTACCCACTTGGCATCGTTTCTTACGCTCTCGTGGATACGAAGGCTAAGAACGCAGCGGCGGTGAAGTCCCTTATGACCTACATGCTTGATCCAAAGTGTGCCTCCGCAGACCCATCCTTGGAGTACACGACTATCACCGGTTCGCTCTTGGCGCTGGACAAGGTGCAGATAGCAAAGATTGGATAGGCACACCCTCTAGACCCCTAGTAGGTTGAAAGAGGCGGTCGACTCCGGTCGGCCGCCTCTTGTCACTTTCTCTCAAGGCTCGGCAAAAGTTCGTGCGAGTACGATCCTCTTAGCGTCATGAACCCATTGGGGGAAGCACATGAAGATGACCAGAAAATGGATTTTTGCAATTTTGCTGATAATCGGTGCGATCATCGCCGCACTCTTGTTTGCGGCACGACCTTCTTCGACGAAATCGACTGCAGGCGTCAATTTGACGGGATCAGGTTCCACCTTTGTGATTCCGCTATTGGATGCCTGCAAAGCCGGATACAGCACTGTATCGGGCAATACTTACACCTACACAGGCGGCGGCTCCGGCGCAGGTCGCACAGCATCAGATAAGGGCATTAACGATTTCAATTTCTCCGACACGCCACATACTGCATCAACTCGGCTAGCTTCGGTAATTCATGTGCCAGTCATCGCAGCACCAATCGCCGTTATGTATAAACTCGATGTGTCAACACCTTTGAAGATGTCTGCAGCGACAATTGCGGGAATCTTCGGTGGGACGATCACCAAATGGAATGACCCAGCTATCGCCGCGGAAAATGAAGGTGTCAGTTTGCCTGCCAAAACAATTCACGTGATCTATCGTGCCGACGCATCAGGGACGACGGGTAACTTCACCAATTTCTTGCATGGTATGGCGCCAAGTGTGTGGACGAAATCAGGAAGCAATGACTTCAAGACCGGTTTCCCGGGCAACATTGAATCGGCGTCAAATCTCGGGCGAGTTGTCGGTGCTGCCGGGTCTTCAGGAGTCACTGCACTTGCTGGAAATTCTCCGGATTCAATAACGTATGCCGAGAAGAGCTATGCAAAGGCAGCGGGATTATCAATCGCGGATATCAAGAATGCGGCGGGTAAATTCCAGGCTCCTGATGCTGCTGGGACATCGGCATTTCTCGGAGCGGCAACTGTGAATTCGAACGGTTATTTGACTTTCAATTACGACACAACAATCGCAAATGCCTACCCGCTGGGAATCGTCTCGTATGCCTTGGTGAACACAAAGAGCAAGAACGGTGCAGCACTCAGGAGTTTCCTTAATTACATATTGGATGCTAAATGCCCCACGACCAATCCGTCTCTTGAGTACGCAACGATCACAGGACCACTTCTCTCGCTGGATCAGGGTCAGATTGCCAAAATTGGCAAAGGCTGAGATTTAACGAGGTCGTTATAAAGCCCCCATTTTGCTGAAAAACTTGGTGCGCCTGGCAGGAATCGAACCTGCGACAACCCGCTTAGAAGGCGGGTGCTCTATCCGACTGAGCTACAGGCGCTGGGGGTAAGTTTTCGATACGGAGTCTAACGGGTGGAACCACTAAGGTTTCATTCCATGGCTGAGTTCATTTATACGATGAAAAAGGCGCGAAAAGCGCATGGTGAGAAAGTAATTCTGGATGACGTCACCCTTGCCTTTTATCCTGGGGCCAAGATCGGCGTCGTTGGCCCCAATGGAGCCGGTAAGTCGACGGTCCTGCAGATCATGGCAGGGCTCCAACAACCCTCCAACGGTGAGGCATTTCTGTCTCCTGGATATTCCGTGGGCATTCTCCTGCAGGAGCCACCGCTGAACGACGAGAAGAATGTATTAGAGAACGTTCAAGAGGGAGTGGCAGAGACCATGGCACTCATGGATCGCTTCAATGCCGTTAGCGAAGAGATGGCTGATCCCAATGCCGACTACGACAAGTTGTTGACGGAAATGGGAAACCTCCAAGAGCAGCTCGATCATCGCAATGCATGGGATCTTGATTCCCAACTTGAGCAGGCGATGGACGCTCTACGTTGCCCCCCGCCGGATGCTGATGTAAAGGTTCTCTCCGGCGGAGAGCGAAGACGCGTCGCACTGTGTAAGTTGCTTCTTCAGCAGCCGGATCTCTTATTGCTTGATGAGCCGACCAACCATCTAGATGCCGAATCGGTTCAGTGGCTTGAGCAACATCTAAGCAAGTACCCTGGCACCGTCGTGGCGATCACCCACGATAGGTACTTCCTGGACAATGTCGCCCAATGGATTCTCGAACTCGATAGAGGGCGCGCCTACCCATATGAAGGCAACTACTCGACATACCTTGAAACTAAGTCCACGCGACTAAAGATCGAAGGCCAAAAGGACGCCAAGCGCGTCAAACGACTTACGGAGGGACTCGAATGGGTCCGGCAGAACTCCAAGGGACGTCAGGCTAAATCCAAGGCACGTCTTGCGCGCTACGAGGAGATGGCAGCCGAAGCGGACAAGATGCGCAAACTAGATTTCGAAGAAATCCAGATTCCACCAGGGCCACGGCTTGGAAACATCGTTGTTGAGGTCGACCATCTTTCAAAGGGCTTCGGAGATCGCCTGCTTATTGACGATCTTTCCTTCACTTTGCCCCGTAACGGTATTGTGGGAGTGATCGGACCAAACGGCGCAGGCAAGACAACTCTTTTCAAGACCATTCTTGGAGTAGAGGAGCCGGATTCAGGAGAGATCAAGGTCGGAGAGACGGTAAAGATCTCCTATGTGGATCAATCGCGTGGCGGAATTGACCCGAAGAAAACTCTGTGGGAGGTCGTATCCGACGGCCTGGACTTCATAAAGGTAGGCCAGGTCGAAATGCCAAGCCGGGCATACGTCTCAGCTTTTGGATTCAAAGGTCCAGACCAGCAGAAGCAGGCCGGTGTTCTATCCGGTGGTGAGCGGAACCGACTGAACCTTGCATTGACGTTGAAATTGGGTGGCAACTTGCTGCTCCTAGACGAGCCAACAAACGACTTGGATGTTGACACTCTGGGTTCCCTTGAAAACGCCCTTCTTGAATTTCCGGGTTGTGCCGTCGTCATCTCGCACGATCGCTGGTTCCTGGACCGCGTGGCAACTCACATTCTCGCTTACGAAGGGGAATCGCAATGGTTCTGGTTCGAAGGCAACTTCGAATCCTATGAGAAGAACAAGATCGAACGACTCGGTGTTGATGCAGCGCGTCCGCACAGAGTCACGTACAGAAAGCTGACCCGCTGATGCTTCACCATTATTCAATGCACGTTCGCTGGGATGACCTCGACGCATTCAATCACGTGAACAACGCTGCCTATCTCACCTTTGCACAAGAGGCTCGTTCGGATTTCATGTGGTTCTCTAGGCAACGCAAGGGAGAAAAGCCAATGCTCGCCGATATGGTTGTTGCACGCGCTGAGGTCGATTTCATCGAGCCTATTTATGATGTCGCAATCGACCTCGATATCGCAATATCGGTGGTACGACTTGGCACGGCGTCATTTGATCTGCTCTACGTGATTTCCCGAGATGGCGTAATTTTCTCAAGAGTAACGACAGTGCAAGTGGCTGTATCCATGGAAACAAAGAAGTCGCGCCCGCTCAATGACGAAGAGCGTGAATTTCTGTCGCAGTATTTGGCAAGTCCGACGGAAGGAAATTCATGACTTTGCAAGGACCTATTTCTCCGCGAGATCAAAGGCCTTGGTGGCGCGACGCGGTTACCTATCAGATCTACATTCGTTCGTATGCAGATTCCAATGGCGACGGCAAAGGCGACGTTGAAGGCATTCGTACGAGGCTTCCGTATCTGAAGGAACTCGGTGTTGATGCAATCTGGATCACTCCTTGGTTTCCATCGCCGCAGATCGATCACGGTTACGACGTTGCCGATTACATGGCAATCGAGCCGGATTACGGAACCTTGGCCGACGCCGAGCGTCTTATCAAAGAGGCGCATGAGCACGGGATAAAACTGATCGTGGACATCGTCCCGAACCACTCAAGTGACCAGCTTGCATGGTTTCAGGCAGCGTTAAAGGCCGCCCCTGGATCACCAGAACGGGCGCGCTATCACTTCGCAGATGGGAAAGGCCCCAACGGCGAACTCCCCCCGAATAACTGGACATCAATTTTCGGTGGTCCCGCTTGGCAACGCGTAATGGAGAGCAATGGGGAGCCAGGACAGTGGTACTTACACCTTTTCGCCGTCGAGCAGCCAGATTTCAATTGGGAAAACCAAGATGTTCGCGATTACTTCATTGAGGTTCTTAAGTTCTGGCTCGATCGCGGCGTTGATGGATTCAGAATCGATGTCGCCCACGGAATGGTGAAGGCACCCGGTTTGCCCGACATCGTTGAGGTCGATACGGAGTCAGAGATGCTTGCAGCAGATACTCGTCCGTTCTGGGATCAGGATGGCGTGCACGAGATCTATCGCGAGTGGCGCAAGGTTTTGAATTCATACCCAGGCGACCGGATGGCTGTTGCCGAGGCATGGGTCAGTCCTGCATCGCGAATTGCTAGATATTTGCGCCCCGATGAACTGGCGAACTCTTTCAATTTTGATTTCTTGACCTCACCGTGGGAACCAAAATCGCTGAAGAAGATGATCAACCGGTCGATGGAGGCATTGGAGGAGGTCGGAGCACCGTCATCATGGGTGTTTAACAATCACGACGTAGTTCGATCCGTAGATCGATTTGATCTTGGCCTCATTGCGGGAACTTCGAACACAACCCTGGAGCGTCAAGGTGATGTGCACAGACTGAACTTGAAGCGAGGCACATTGCGCGCCCGTTCGGGTGCGCTTTTGATGCTTGCGTTACCTGGTGGTGCCTATGTCTATCAGGGTGAGGAATTGGCGCTCCCTGAGGTTCGTGATATCCCAGAGGATCGGTTGACTGATCCTCGCTGGGCTATGAGTGACTACACCGATCGCGGTCGCGACGGCTGTCGCGTGCCAATTCCGTGGAAGAAGGATTCTGCGGGAGCATTTGGATTTTCCTCGAACCCCGCACTGAAACCGGAACAAGCTTGGTTGCCGCAGAGCCACAATTGGGGCGATTACGCGGTGGATGTTCAAGAGGATGATCCATCATCGACCTTGACGATGTATCGCAGGGCGTTGGCCATCCGGCATGAAGAAGCCGGGCTGGGCGATGGGCCGATGACGTGGATCGAGGCTGGGCATGATGTTCTTGCCTTCTCGCGACCAGGAAATTTTGCGTGTTACGTGAACTTTGGCGAACCAATTGAATTGCCTGAGCATTCAAAGATACTTCTTTCAAGTGCTCCAATTCATGGCACACAACTTCCCACGGACACGGCAGTTTGGTTGCGACTGGCGTAATGAAGAGTTTCTATGAACGGGTCGGCGGAAGCGAAGTTTTCGCCGATCTTGTTTCGCAGTTCTATGCCCAAGTTGCCGTCGACCCGATCCTTCGTCCAATGTATCCGGATGAAGATATGAAGGGTGCAGCACATCGGCTACAGATGTTTCTTGAGCAATACTGGGGTGGTCCCACCACATATTCGGGTGAACGAGGACACCCGCGATTGCGAATGAGGCACGCTGGCTTTCATATTGGATTGCCGCAAAGGGATGCGTGGCTGCGATGCATGAGCAACGCGGTACATGGTCTTGGACTTGCGAAGGATCTAGAAAAGGAAATGTTGGATTACATCGAGATGGCTGCAAACTCTCTCGTGAATCAACCCGATTGAGAGCGATTTCCAACTTTCAATATTTCCCCGTTACGTAAATACCAGAGTGTGCCTGCATCATCTCGAACAGTCGTAATTCGAAGGCCAACTCTTTCCACGGTTCCGGAGATCTCAAGAACCTCGATTCGATCGCCCACCCCGTACTGATCTTCAATCAGCATGAATAGACCTGCGAGGACATCCCGCACAATCGTCTGTGCGCCAAGGCCGATCGCGACCCCGATCACGCCGGCGGAGGCGATGAGGGGCCCGAGGTTGAGCCCAAATTCGCCGAGAATCATCCCAAGGGCAATCACCCAGATAACGGCGTTCAGAGTGCTGGTGAGCACGGTGCCGGTGGTCTTTGCTCTTTCTTTCTGCCGCGCTGCCAGATGTCCGGGACCATGGACCAAGTCTGCTGCCGCAAGTCGGTTCATTGCCCTTGTGATTGCGCGACTGCCGATCCTCTGCGCGGTCACGGCAATGACCACTATGACCAGGATGTGTAGAGGTGAGCCGTTTAACCAGTTCCACACTTCCTGGGTCTGGTCTGTGAAACTCGCAGCTATCATGATTTGGGCGCCCATAATGGGGCGACTCTAACCCAATCGACCCCAAATACTGCGAAGGTGGTACCGGTTACGGCAAGATATGCGCATCGGCGCGAGCCACGCGCCTGATCGGAGCGATCGTGTCGCGAACTCTTGTTTTGAATGCCACCTACGAGCCACTAGGTGTTATCGCAGAGAGACGCGCGCTCATACTTGTCCTGAATTCACGGGCGATAATGGTTGAAGATTCCGGAGAAGTCTTTCACTATTCGAGTGGGCAGATTTCCTTGCCCTCGGTGATCCGATTGAACCGATTCGTACGCGTGCCATACCGACATAGCGTCCCGCTATCACGTCGGGCGATTTTCGCCCGCGATGGAGGGCGTTGCGTCTATTGCACGGCCCCTGCAACATCGATAGATCACGTCGTACCACGCAGTCGCGGCGGGGCGCACACTTGGGAGAATGTCGTCTCAGCCTGCCATAAGTGCAACCATGCAAAAGCCGACAAGCATCTGAAGGAAATCGGCTGGCGACTTCGCTCTCTTCCACGCGAACCCATCGGTGCCGCATGGAGAATTCTTGGAAGCGGACGAACAGATGAGCGATGGCTTCCCTACCTAGAAGGTTTTGGAGCGCAAGCAGCTACCGCTTAAGACCCACGCCCTTTCTCAGTTGTGAAACTTGCTTCCCGGAAGGTTGTACCGAACGAATTTCGTTGAATTCGAAGGCATCGTGTAGGGACCGGTTCCACATGAACCTGCGGGCGCGGATGCCACGAGAATCGTTTCAAGTTCACCCTCTGGCGCGGTTGTCATTTGCACATAGACACGAGGATACGATTCGCCGCTGTATGGACCTTGAGGTATCAAATTGTCGATGCATGCAACATCTCCTGACTTCACATTCTCAGCCTTCGGATTGTGGAGGCCAGTTGAATTTACGGTGTACTTGAAGGTCTTTGAGGCGATGCCGCCGACAACTGCGTTCCTTGCAATCGAAAAATAATACTGTGAAGGATCATCGTTTGTCTGAACTAGCGAGAAGGTCTCACTTTCACCCTGCCAGTTACCCATATCGGGATGAGTCACAGGCAACCAGGCACCACTGGCGGTACCTGCGATATCCATTGCGGGTTCACCACATTTATTAGCTGTTCGCTTTGTTGCCAACTTTGCATAAAGTGAGTCTTTAGTCGCACTCTCGTACCAGTCAAGACCGCATACAGCCGTGGTCCAACCCGGGGACCACGCTTTGGGATTCAATCGCGTCGAAGTCGCGGCCGTGGTGTCCATGGCGCGGAAATCAAATCCAGAGGATCGTCCGCTGCTCATTGCAATTTTGTCCCCGGCCTTAAACGCAATGATGT
This sequence comes from uncultured Bifidobacterium sp., assembly GCA_964465545.1. Taxonomy (GTDB): domain Bacteria; phylum Actinomycetota; class Actinomycetes; order Nanopelagicales; family Nanopelagicaceae; genus QYPT01. Next base: position 8,464 of record CAYXIS010000037.1, read on the forward strand.
ACTGGGGATTTTGTGAATTCTGGGATTTATCAAATGCGCTTTGGATTGCAGGTGCCAGCTCGTCGACGTGGTTGAATGCGATCCAGAGCCGTCCGCAGATGTGCGCACCTATTGAATATTCAACATATGGCGATGTTCTGGTGGTGATGATTCCCATGACCGTCATATTGGCCGGAGCATAGATTGGCACCCTCTTGGAACTTAAGGCAGCACCCGTCGAGTCAGTGGCTCCGTTGGCCGAGCCCGTATTGAAATAGAGGTGCGGCACGGTCGTGTTATGGGCATCGGATTGGACGAACCCGAGAGGGGTGATTGATTCGATTGAATTTGCGTCAGTGACTAGATTCGTGAGCGGCGTCAAAGTGTTGCATTGCGGGGCAAGAGACTGTGTTGACGTCACGTCAAAGTTGGTCCCAAGCCACGTTGAACCTTGCTCGTTGCTGTTTTGCGGAGCGTCGTTTTGAGCGGATCCAGAAGGGTTACTTGAGGGGCTTGGTGAAGGCATTGGGGTGTTTGGGATTCTTACGCCCCTAGACCAAACAAGTTTGCCTTTGACCTTGATGCACTTGTATCCAAAGCCCCCTGAAGTCACCACCTGGTTAATTTTGGAGCATCTAGTGCCAGATCGAGGCGAAGCGGCCTCACTTGGAACTGTTGCCAAACTAACCAATCCAAACGTAAGTGCGGTAATAAGAACTAAGTTTTTCTCTTTCCGAATCATTTGCCTGCAGATACTCCATCCTTTGCTTGTGCTTTGAGAGCGCGAACCATCGAATCGCGATTTTCCGACATCAATCGACGAAGCCCATTGGGTGAGTCTTTGCCAACTCCGGTAAGCCAGTCTTCCGTTTTCTTCAAAGTCTCTGGAGACGTTTGGTAGGTGGGGTAGAGGCCAGTCACCACATTGCTGGCGATCTCGTAGGTCTCTTTTCCCCAAACCTTTAGGACCACATCGAAATACTTGTCCGTATATTCGGCGAGCATCTCTCTTTGTGATGGGCGATTGAATCCCTGGATTGTTGCTAGTTGGATGTGGTTGCTTAATCCGTCATATATTGCAGCGCGGAATGCTTCGGCTTTCGCCGCAGCATCGGGGAATGCGGCACGAGCGAATGCAGCGGAGCGTTGACCGCTTGCCGTCTTGTCGCGTTCGAGCTCGGCATCAACTTCCTCGTGGGTTGCGACTCCCGCCTCGACAAGGGCGTTGAGCAATGCCCATCGCAGGTCAGCATCGACAACGAGTCCCTTCATCTTTCCATCAAGCATGGATCGCACTTTTGCGAACTGTGCTGCGGATTTAGCCGAGCCGGCAAACTCACGTGCGTAGATGAGTTGAAGGTCGCTGCCTGCCCCGGTGCCATCGAGGAGAGCTTCAATTCCGATGGCTTTCTCTGCGCGAAGTCGAACTCGATTAGCGCTATTTGCGAATAGTTCGACCGCCGAATTCAGTTGCCGCAAAGTCACCTTAACGACGGAGGTGTCAGACTCTCCGGCAAGGGCGTTGAGGACTAGCGGCACGTAATCACTTGCCGCCAATTCGGCATCGCGGAGCATGTCCCAGACGCCGCCCCAGCAGAGCGCGCGGCTAAGTGGGTCCTTTACCTCGCCCAGATGTTGCTTGAGGGTGTTGATGGAATTTTCATCGAAACGGATCTTTCCATACGACAAATCTTGGTCATTGAGTATGACCAAGTCGGCGACTTTTTCCCCCTGCAAATCTGGAACTATGGTCGAAGCGCCCGACAACTCAAATACGACGCTCTTGCGTCTGACAAGTGCACCATCTAGCAGGTCGTATATACCAACAGCCATGCGGTGCGGCCGAAGTTCGGCAGATCCCACGGGCATCTTGGGTGCTTCTTGCATTACCTCCACGGTGGTGTAAACCCCGTTCTCGACAACAAGATGCGGACGCAAAGTGTTTACACCTGCTGTCTGAAGCCATGTCGCCACCCAAGGTTTCAAGTCGCGTCCGCTTGCAGCTTCAAGTTCGACCAGGAGATCGTTCAACGTCGTGTTACCCCATGCGTGTTTCGCAAAGTACCTGCGGAGACCTTGCATAAATTGGTCTTTGCCGACGTGGGCAACCAGTTGTTGTAGAACGCTTGCACCCTTGGCATAGGCGATTCCGTCGAAATTGGTCCGAACTGCTTCCATGTCCTCCATCGCGACAACGATCGGGTGAGTCGAGGAGAGTTGATCCTGTCGGTAAGCCCAGTCCTTGCGTTGCGAATTGAAAACGGTCCAGGAGTTTGTGAATTCTGTGGCGAGGGCGAGTGTGTAGTAGGAAGCCCACTCGGCAAAGGATTCGTTAAGCCAGAGGTCTTCCCACCAAGTCATCGTGACGAGGTCGCCGAACCACATGTGAGCCATTTCGTGGAGGATCACATTGGCCCGCCAGTTGTAGGACTCTTCAGCGACCTTGCTGCGGAATACAAAATAATCTTCTGCAAAAGTCACGCAACCGACGTTCTCCATCGCTCCGGCATTGAATTCGGCAACGGCAAGCTGATCGTATTTATCAAATGGATAGGCGAGGCCGAATTCCTTCTCGTAGAAGGCGAAGCCTTGCTTTGTGATTTTAAAGAGTTCATCCGAATCCATGTGCGGTGCAAGTGACTTGCGGCAATAAAGCCCGAGCGGGATTTCCTTCTCACCTACGTACACGTCCTCAACTTTTGCATACGGACCGGCAACGATCGCGGTGAGATATGTCGAAATCACCGGAGTTGGCTTAAAGGTCCAACGCTTGGTGGTTGCGCTCACCTCGGTGATCGATGTTGGTGCGTTATTCGAAATGACCTCCCAGTGTGAAGGGACCAGTGCGGTCAGGGCGAAGGTCGCCTTGAGATCGGGTTGGTCAAAGCAAGGGAATGTGCGGCGCGCATCGGCGGTTTCGTGCTGGGTGTAGAGGTAGACCTCGTCGTCTGCGGGGTCCACGAAGCGGTGAAGGCCCTCGCCAGATTTCGAGTAGATGCCCTCGATGACAAGTTTGAGTTCGTTGGTAGCCGCGATGGAAGGAAGGAAGACGCTTTCGCCATCGAATTGAGAGGCATCCACTGGTTTGCCATTGAGGGTTGCCGAGATGACGGACTTGCCAACGGCATCAATGAAGGTGGAGGCGCCGGGTTTTAGACCAGAGAATTTGATGGTCGTTGTCGAGACGAAAGTCTCGGTTCCCGACGTCAGGTCAAGATCGACGTCGTAGCTCTCAACTTTGATGAGCCCAGCGCGCTCTTTAGCCTCTGCGTGTGTGAGATTAACTCCTGGCACTTTCGTCTCCTTTGACGGTTTATCCGCGATTCTTCCTGAGGTATCCAATCATGAAAGGCTAGGGGAGTGGACACACCAACGATTAAGAGTTTCAAGTTGCGGGGGACTCGGATTACCGCTGCCCAGGAGGCGGCGCGCACCCGACTATGGGGGACCTATGGCATCGACCTGAGTCCAAAGTCACTCGACTTTGCCTCTATATTTCCTGACGCAAATCAAGTGGTCGTTGAGATTGGATTCGGGATGGGCGAGGCAACGCTAGAAATTGCCAAAAGTTTCCCCCATACGGGCTTTCTCGCGATTGACGTGCATCAACCTGGAATTGGCAAACTCCTTTCGGCAATTGACGAACATACGGTTTCAAATATTCGCGTTATGGATGAAGACGCGCATGTTGTGTTGAAGAACATGGTCGCTGACTCCTCCCTTGATGGAGTGCATCTCTTCTTCCCCGACCCCTGGCCCAAGACTCGACATCACAAACGACGCATAGTTAATGATAATTTCATCGCACTGATTGCGTCGAAGTTGAGGACGGGCGGAAGCTTTCACATGGCCACCGATTGGGCGCCCTATGCAGCACGGATGAGTGATCGATTGGATCGCTCGCCACTTTTTGAGGGAGGAATCGTCGCGCGGCCAAACTGGCGCCCGCTAACGCGATTTGAGGGACAAGGGTTGCGAAAGGACCATGAGGTCACAGACCTGATCTACACGAAGATCTAGACAAGACCTTCGTTTTCGAAATCTGCGATCAACCCGATACGACGCATGTGGCGCTCGTCGTAGCTGAAAGGGGTCGCAATGAAGGTGTCGATCAATTCCTTGCAGAACTCGGGAGTATGCATCCGCCCGCCTATGGAGATGACGTTGGCGTTGTTGTGTTCGCGGGCGAGTTTTGCTATCTCAACGCTCCAAACGAGGGCTGCGCGTATTCCTCGCACCTTGTTGGCTGCGATCTGCTCGCCGTTGCCAGAGCCGCCAAGAACGATGCCGAGGGAATCGGGATCTGCGGCAACAGCCTGCGCCGCGGGAATGCAGAAGACCGGGTAATCATCGAGTGCGTCATACTCGTAAGGGCCGTGGTCGGTAACCTCGTGGCCCTTTGACGTGAGATGGGTGATCAAGATCGTCTTGAGTTCTAAGCCAGCGTGGTCGCTACCGATATGAATGCGCATGCGCGAAGTGTCTCACGAAGATTGCGCTGCACAGCAAAAACCCGCCACTCCTAGTAGTGACGGGCTCCTGCTGAGTCGAATTACGGATTAACCCTGTGTGTTTGAGCTAACAGTGGCGCCTCCATGAAATTCCATTCCTGGGCCGTGTCCGCGTCCTTCACCCATACGTTCCATGCCCCGACCCATTCCGCCGGTGGCGTTGACCATGGCAGTGATGCGAGTATTGAGATTGGCCTTGAGTGTTGTGGCTTGTGCGGCTGTGATTTGTCCCGCGGTTACGGCCGCATCAATTTCTTTTGTTTCTTCGGCAACGAGTGCTGCAATCAGTGCGCTGGTCTTAGCGCCCGCAATGGTTGCAAGTGAATCGCCGGCGGCAAGACGTGCTTCCAGGGTCGCCACCGAGATTCCAATTGTCGTTGCAATCAGGTTCTCGTGAGCGGCTCGTCGTGCATCACCTTGTGATTGATTTGCTGTGCGTGCGGCGGTTAGCGCTGCGTTAATCGCATCAACTTGGGCTTGGGTCAGAGTCCCTTTGGTGACTAGTCCTGCGAGTACCGATGCGAGTGCACCATTCTGACCGTCCATGTCGGGGTGACCGAAGACGCCGATGCCTGGATTAACGACCATGCGAGTAACGCCCGTGGATTTGATCTTGATCGAATTCTTTGAATTTGAAGCACTGGCGATTCCGATGCTACCTAGTGATAAAGCAACGGTGGTCACCGCGATAGTAATGACCTTCTTTTTAGATGACATTTGATTTGCCTGCTTTCCGTCCCTTTCGGGATTTCAACGCCAACGGCCCTTCGCCATCGACTACTCGTAGACAACTCCACCAAACTGAATAACCCGCTCGGAAATGCTTAAAGGGGGGTTAGAGTTTTTGTGTCCCGCGCTCATTTTTAACGAGTGTGACGCAACAGATAGGGCAATCCTGAGAGCCTTAAGTGTGAGCGGCGGGGGAATTCCTGATTGTTTGCTGGTAACTGTGAGTAAAAAATTGATTACTTAATGTGCGTCGTTGCGGAGACTCATTGATGAAGGTGTACAAAAAATCCCTCTATTCAATACTAATTTCATCACTCGCCCTCAGCATCATCTCAATTCCTTCTTCCTACGCTGCGACCAAGACTCAGTTATTCAAGCCTTCAAAAGCAGGACGAATATCGACTGTTGTCGCAAATACGATCCTCAATGGAATTACTTCTCCGAAGAATTCACAAGGCATCGAGGGTGATTTCTACATTGATACAAGGGCAATGCTTTTCTATGGGCCAAAAACCAAATCTCGTTGGCCGTCACCAACAAGTATTCGCGGGCCACAAGGACAAGCAGGCCCAAGTGGCACTAATGGGACGGATGCAAGACCTAGCGCCAATGTTGTCGCTGCAGGAGCCCAGGGATTAACGGGAGCGACGGGGCCAAAAGGCGAGCAAGGACCACAAGGCATTCAAGGTGTCGCTGGACCTGCAGGCGCAAAAGGGGAAACTGGCGCAACAGGACCTGCAGGTGCCAGTGGTGCAGCCGGATCTAGTGGCACACAAGGTCTATCGGGTCCTCAAGGTCCTGCAGGATCTCCAGGTGGAACGGGTTCGCCGGGTGCTAACGGAACTAATGGCGCTAACGGTGCCATCGGACCCACTGGCGCTACTGGACCGTCGGGTGCTGGCGGTGCGACCGGGCCATCGAATGTTTACGTCATTGCGATTCCCTCGTGGACTCTTTCCACGGCAACTGGGGGAACTAGTGTTGATTCACTGCAGTTTGGGAATCTCACTGCGAACAAATCCTATCGATATTCCATAATTGTTCACGGAGTAACATCCGTAACTAGCAGTTATTTCGCAGTTAGCGTAAAAGCAGGTCCACTGTCGATACCTACGCTTTTTGAATCTGCCGTCTTTGAAAATCTTGCCTATTCTGGGTCCGCATTTGTACACCGTTACACGTTCATTATTGATGGCACAGTTGTTGTGGGTTCATCCGATTCCTGGCTAAAAGTAAACGTGGTGGACGGTGGAGGCGCGACTTCCGGAACCAGCAAAATGACGTTATCTGGTCAGGCCGTCGTTCAACTTGTTGGACAGGTCACTCAGACGGCTTAGTACCCAAGAATTCATTTATTGAGTCGATTAATTGGCGTACTGTGTCTGATGTGGTTCCAGATTCCAATGACGTAGAAGTTGTCCAGCAAGCGGTTGCCGTTGTTGGAGGCGGAATTAGTGGGTTGATGTGCGCCCGCCGACTTAGTCAACGCGGAGTGCGTGTCGTTCTTTTTGAAGCCTCGTCTACTCTTGGCGGACAGATTAGAAACGCAAGAGTTGCTGAACACGACATTGATATGGGAGCCGAGGCGATTCATGTTTCGGCACCAGGAATGAGCGCGCTGATCAGTGAAGTTGGCTTATCGGGCGGACTCATCAAATCAAATCCTGGGGTGTCATGGTTGTGGACGGAGCGCGGCCTTCAAAGACTTCCGGAAGGCGTGGGTCCATCCGGGCCTCGAAAGTTGCGGCCGATTCTTCGATCAGGCGTGATGTCCTTTGGCGGTTTATTCAGAGCAGGGCTAGAGCCCCTTGTTCCGCGTCGAAAACTGCGTGGCGACATCGGAGTCGGACAATATGTTGGCAAGAGATTTGGTCGCGAGGTTGTAGATCGATTCGTAGATCCAGTACTTGGAAGTTTGCATGCCGGGGACGTCAACGGGTTGAGCCTTAGAGCGATCGCACCTGAATTGGCTGCAATTGCTGATCGGCGTCGTTCGATCATGATGAGCCGACGTAAACAAAAAGCCGGACCTCCACTTTCTTTTGCCACATGGGCAGGTGGACTAACCATGCTTACGCAACGGATGCTCCATGACACTGGGGTGGAAATAAGAACCTTCACAACCGTCGAATCCGTAAAGGCGTTGAAGAGCGGAAGATATCTGGTGGAGTCAATGGTGGATGGATCAGTGGAGGTCGACGCCGTGGTCCTCGCACTGCCAGCCAGAGTGGCCGCCAAAATCGTCCGCCCACTTTCTCACGTAGCTACTTCGTTATTGGAGAAGGTTCGATATGCATCGGTGGCCACGGTTATCGCCGCCTATCCAAAGACCGCGATTAAAGGATTGAAAGCCTTCAAAGGAAATGGGCTACTTGTGCCATCGAGCAAGAAGCGGCTTCTTAAGGCGGCAACTTTTGTGAGCACGAAATGGTCTCATATGGAAGATCCCAATGTCGTTCTCGTGCGGCTCTCATGCGGGCGTGCAAATGAGAAAGCGATCGACACGTTGAATGATGCAGAACTAGTTGCGAAGTTGCATGCAGATTTGGTCGACGCTACAGGGATCAAAGCAGAACCGATCGAGTCGCATGTGCAACGCTGGCCGAATGCGATACCTCAGCTTGAGATCGGCCACGTTGAATTGGTATCCAAGATCCGAGAGGACCTCGACTTCTTCAAAGGTATTCACTTGGCTGGATCCTCCTACGATGGTCTCGGGATCGCGGCGTGCCTTCGTTCTGGTTCCCAAGCGGCAACAGCAGGCTCGGGCGGAAGACCTCCAGCGCCGCCGCCG
>CAYXIS010000038.1:0-15805 GCA_964465545.1 uncultured Bifidobacterium sp.
TCCGTGGAAGGCGAATGTCCTCATCGCTGACCGGTATGGGTGATCGCATTTCTCGCCCGAGCACGACCATTTCGATCATGGGTTCTTGATCATTTAGATTCAATCTTCGTGCTGCGCGATAGAAAGCACGCAGCGCAGTGCGGCGTGCATGCAAGGTTGCAATTTCTGGTTGGCTGCCATCGGGGAGAACGGCGTGGACAAAGGTGCGCACGTGTTCGCTATTTACTTCAGCGAGCATCTTCACATTCTCTCTTTTCACTCGCAATGCAAAGCGAGAAAGGCTCTGAATCATCCGCTCCACCGATTGATCCGATAAGGCCGATTGTTCGAGCCAGAGTTGCTGCACTGCATCGATAGCCTGACACACCTCGATGGGGGCAATCGTTGGTAACACACGTGTGGCTGCATCTGCGTTGACTCTTCGTGCCATGGGAGTTCGCTCCATTTCTTCATCTCTTCATCGCCGCGGCGATGGCCAAATCGTCTAATTCATAGGTTTCTTCTTCGGCCCTCTAACCTGTCTCGGCGCCGTTGCGCGGACAAGTGCGGCAATCCCGGTCTGCCTTGCCCAGGTGCGTCCGTTGAGGATGCGACTCCATGTCTGGCGCGAGAAGTTGAATGTCGCAGTGATATCTGCGGTGGCCATTCGCTGGTCGGCCGGTATGGCATTGATCCTGGCTGCACGATGATGCTGATCCACTGCAATCATTCGCGAGATTGCGTCCCCGCCTGCGGGAATAATTGACTTCACGTCAGCATTACTGCCGAACTGATGCGGATTGGCCAAGTAATCACGCGGGGATAGCTTTAGACGCGAATCGATCTGATTGTGTCCAGGTATGTTCATACCCTCTAACAGTGATCGGCTTCCGCCCAAGCGCACTCGATCCCAGATACCGATTGGCGTTCTGCTACAACGCGGGTGTTCGACTCCAACCAGTATCGGCGAACTTTAGGGCTCAATGCGGATCGATAGCCGTTCGCTCGAGAGGAGGCGTCTGCGGGTAGTAGGACATAGCCAGTAGTTGCTGTAGATCAAGGACCACCCATCCGGAAGCGGCTGAGGACCACCGTGGATCTAGATCGTCCTTCCAGCGAGCATCAGATCGCGTTTTGAACATGGTCAGTATCCGCATGGCCGAATCACCATCCACGGGAATACGAACGTCACGGGCTGGGTAGTGCAAGCTTAGAAGACCGACGAGACCCATATTGATCTCGCGAATCGTAAGAACATCCTCCGCGTTCGGGTGCTGAAGATCTTCATCCTCCTCATCGCGATTCGTTGGCCCATCCTCAACGTTCTCTTCATTATCGCTTGCGTCTTGAGTCTGATTATCGTTCTGATTCAGTTCGCTACTCGGAATGACTGGATCTTCGAACGATACGTCGTCGATGTTTTCGTTCTCGCTCATATCACTTGCCCTTCGCTTGATTCGATCACGCAGTGTGATCGGTGGGCTGTATACGACACGAAACGCGATATCACCGCCAATGGGGTGAGCGTCAAGAGCAAGAAATGTCCTAGCCATAGCTGTTACAGCTCGGTCACCGAAGTACACGGACGGCCGCCTTGGTCAACCTCGTGTTTGAATCAATGACTTGTTGAACGAAAGCCAACAGTCGAAATGGATGCAAGATGGATTCAGATTGAGCAAGCAGAATTACTTTCCAGAAATGTGTCAGGAACACCCCTTATGGTTAAACGCAGGCACATTTTGCATTCGTTTCAACCGGAGGGTCGAGACGGAAGAAATGTGGTTACTCCGCCGATCAAACGAGAGGACTCAGAATGAACAACAACGAGAACAGCTTCCACCCTGAAGAACTTGCATTGGATGGTTTAGATGACGCGGCTAGGCTTGCCTCAATGTCTGGGCAGATTACAAAAGAGAATATCTATGACGGAAGTGCGGCCTCGCGGGAGTATGCACGCCTTGCCATCAAAAACTTCGATGAGGTCTTAGAGATATTGGAAGAGCTTGCAGCTAGTCGACATTGCAGCGCGGATGACCGAGAAATGATCGAAAGTGTCACAGCCGTTCTCCTGAGCAAACGGGCAAATGCCCAACGTGCGGCTGACTCCGAAGGGTAGACCACTGCACGTTTCACGTTGGTGAAGGCCCACAAAGATCGAAGGTGGTATCTCGGCTACACCGCAATGACGTGTGCAAAATCCGAGTAAGAGAGTCGGATGGATAAGTACCTAGGGACTTGGGATTTGTTGGATCAGACTTTCTTAAGACGAAAGTCAATCTCATATTTGTAGAAATCAACGTTAGGAACAACTCGAAGAGAGTGTTGTATTCGAGAGTCATCCTCCAAGGCGATAATCAATCCCTTGACTCTTTGACCCGGTGCAGCAACCGTCTGCATATAACCCATGTAACGTGTGACTTGGCCTACCACCTCGTCAGATGCACGCCCCCTTTTAAGTTCAATAACCAAAAACTCTTTCTGATCCTTGGATATTGCAAGGAGGTCGATAACTCCGACATCGGTGATCACTTGTTTCCCATTTGTTTCTTCGTTCCTGTACAGATCATAATTCTTACCCAATTCCGTATTGGGCCAATTTGAGAAGAGAAATTCCTCCAGATATTTTTCCATTGCAAATATAGTGGGAGAATCTACGGGTAACTCATTTTCCAATTCCTCCGGGACGACGCTCTTTCCTTGGATTAGCCCCTCGATTTCATCGGCAAAATTTGTACAATCCGAAACGGTTCCAATAGCCCCCGTTGCATTTTGCAAGGCCTTTGACATTGATGAGCGGCTAACTAGCCCGGGGAACCAATCAACGGGACGGCGATGAGGCAGTGGTTGGCCTGGCACGTATAAGTAATCTCCCACTATTTTGCCGATTTTGTAATTGCCCGCGCCGTCAGGAGTAAGAACTATGTCGCCTATTTGAAGCCCCTTTGACACCGTCCATGTCATACCACGGGCTAAGCCTGCGGTGATTTTCCCTGCACTCGGATTTTCTTTGAGGTAATAAGGAGTGAAGTATTGGCTGAAATCCCTACTGCTATCTGGTAGCCGCTTAGTTAGGTCCTCGTTCGCCACCCAACCCACTCCAACAAAGCCTTCTGAGATGCACTTTTCGGCATACATGGAGCCTCTTCCAGACATTATGCGACTATAACGAGTCATTGACCCTGCCCTGCCTCTAGTGCTTCAACGATGGCTGAGAATTCGGTTAGCGCTGACTCTAGGTTCTCCATAATCTCCCTGGCAATGATTTCAGGGGCAGGAAGATTTGCCGCGTCTTCTAACGAGTCATCTTTGAGCCATATGAGGTCGAGGTTGATCTTGTCGCGAGCAACGAGTTCTTCATAGGTATATGACTTGAAGCGTTCACTCTCAACACGTGCATCACGCTCGCCTACCTTGTAGACGTCTACAAATTCATCAAGGTGGGGGCGCTTCATCGACATTGTTTTCTGAGTGAAATGCTGGTTAGTCCTAAAGTCATAAACCCATAACTTTCTGGTCCAAGGCTTCTCCGCAGCCGGCCTCTTATCGAAGAACAAGACGTTCGCCTTCACTCCACCTGCATAGAAGATTCCTGTTGGAAGTCTCAAAAGAGTATGGACGTCGAACTCTGTTAATAGGCGTCTTCTCACCGCCTCACCTGCTCCGCCTTCGAAAAGGACATTGTCGGGAAGCACAACAGCGGCTCGCCCGTTGATATCCATAATCGTTTTGATGTGTTGTAAGAAATTGAGTTGCTTATTGGAGGTAGTTACCCAGAAATCATCCCTGACAATTTCTAAATCGCCTTTACTGACCTTTCCGTCTGCCCCCACCATCGTTACTGAAGATTTATTTCCAAAAGGTGGATTTGCAAGGACTACGGAATAACGTTTGCCGGGATCTGCAGTTAAGGCATCCTTAACTTGAATAGGACTTTCACCGTTAGGCGATCCCATGCCATGAAGAAGCATGTTCATTGCCGCAAGACGAGCGGTGCTATCGACCAACTCAACTCCACTGACAAAGCCATCTCTGAGTTTCTCTCTATCGGTAGGCGAAAGATTCTTCTGATTAGCCGCATATTCATAAGCGGCCAGCAAAAACCCACCTGTTCCGCATGCTGGGTCGTGGACGGTGTCCTTGACCTTTGGCTGTAGAACGTCGACCATTGCTGAAATAAGAGAGCGAGGGGTGAAATATTGACCAGCACCAGATTTAATGTCTTCCGCGCCCTTAGCAAGCAAACCCTCGTAGGCATCGCCTTTGATGTCCACGCCCGTGGCAGACCAGTTCTCCTTATCGATTAAATCAACAATGAGGCGCTTCAATTTGGCAGGATCCTGAATCTTATTCTGAGCTTTGCGGAAAATAACTCCCAATGTTCCTGATTCACGACTTAACTTCTCAAGGATGTTCTTATAGGTCTTCTCTAAGGTCTCGCCATCGGCATCTAGGAGTAACTGCCAAGAACAGTCTTTGGGAACAATCACTTCGGGATTCAAAGCGCGAGTTTCCCGCTCATGCGCCATCTTGAGAAAGAGTAGGTAAGTCAACTGCTCTGTATAATCGAGGGTTCCCACACCATCATCTCTGAGGACATTACAGAATGCCCAAAGTTTGTTTACTAGTGCGGATGAGTCAGACATTTGCTACCTCTTTTGTTAATTGACCTGTGAATGCTGCCTGAAGAAGAGAGCGACGCAGAGACGCTGATTCACGCATCAATATTTCCGTATCTTCGTTGGCTCTCTTCAAGTGTGACAACTGATTGTCAATTTGGTCGATAATTATTTGTTGTTCCACCAGTGGCGGTAAAGGAATATTCCACCCTTTCACAACACCTTGGCTAATATTTGGTTGGGCCCCTCCCTTGCCTGCATAAATAAACTCCTGCTTTTGGCTTTGTAGATAGTAAAGAAGATAATCACCAAGGATTACGCCCTCTTTAGGCGTTCCGCATGCAATTGCCTGATTGGTAGCCATTTCCTTGCCCATGACCCCTGTTCGACCAATTGACGCACCATACATAGCAACCATTACTGTGCCTGGTGGCAATATCTTTGCACTACTTGAATCAAGCCCCTTTTTTGTAATTGTTTTTTCAGTGGTCAAGACAACTGATTCTGTTAAATCGCCAATAACAATCCATGGGATGTCACCGCCATATAGGGAAGTGTCTTTTGAAGATGGCGTTCCTCCACTAGTCCAGTCAGCTACATCTGCGAGAGTTACGTGCTTCCATTCGGACGGCAATCTAGACGATGAATCTTTAGGGCCATCATTAAAGAAACCATTCAATCCAGCTTGCAGAAGAGAACGCCTAAATTGCGCTGCCTTAACTTTTGCATGTTTAACATCTTCCATTGCCGCACCCAAGCGAGAGAGGTGGTCTTCGAGGATTTCAACGATTTTGTGTTGTTCGTCAATGGGCGGAATAGGTAAATCGATAGTCCCTAAATTCTTGCGGGTTATACGGCGTCTTGTTGTGCCTGAAGCCAGCATTTCAATCTGTTGTCTTATGCCGGGACTATTTAGAAGCCACATGATGAACCTTGGGTTAATGTCTTTTCGTGCAATCCGGATTATCGCTACATCCACAACAGTCACTGCACGTCCAATATTTTCTGGGACCATACAAGTTCGTCCGAGGGGGTCGGGCATTCGTGCCATTAATAAATCCCCAGGTTGCAGGTAATTCACGTTCAATCTTGTGGCCTGCTCGTCATTCATCCATCTGTCACTTCGGTCCCTGAAATCGCCATCACCGACATCTGCCAATTGAGTTAGTCGGACCTTGCCATCAGGGTCCTGGTCTTTACTCTCAACCCAATCGCCGTCTGCAATAAGTCCGCCTTCAACAATTGAATCAATGGATTCGTATTGCCAACCACTAGGGAGTTCGCTCATGAGGCGAGTTCCTTATTCATGCTGTCGATCAGGTCTATAACAGAGTTTCCAAGCTCTGCTAGAATTCCAGCAGTTCCTCCACGATCAGTAAATGGTGATAACTCCAAGTCCTTGGTCTCAAAATGAGCGCTCTGTGAAATTGCATCCTTGATACGGTCCAACCACCAACGCTGATTATCAGAGAAGTTAACTCCTAAGTTCGCTTGTTGAAGGAGCCATGCTTGATAACGCTCTTCTACTAATTGGGCATACGGGACAAGTTCGTTCACTTGACCGAGGCTAAACCTGACCAGTGACACGAGGTCTGTGGTTGTATGGACCGCTGATCTACGCACCTTCGTAGGTTCTAGAGCCAGATAGGCGTTCCATAGGACATCGACTGTCCATGTTGGGTGTGGGCGCTGGATACGCTCTGCCAACTCTTTTATTTCTTTGAAGGTGATACTTAAATTCTTCGGTTTGGAATAGAGCATCTGGATAGCGGTGATTTCATCTCGGTTGTCTTCCAAGTATTGAAGCCAGGACTCAACCAAGCTCTTGGCTTTTGAGGTATCAACAACCCCTCCAGCGCCAATCAAAATGTCCTTGCTGACCTCATCAATGAGAAGATTATAGGATTCTCGTATCTCCAAAATTCTTTGACGCAGTTGTGGGTTGGAAGCCAGCGGCTTCACCAGCTCCTGGATAAATTGCTGCATGGCAGCTTTCGTGTTGCGATTACCCAGTGCATCAACGGGAGCATTATCAATAACGTTAGCTAACGTATCGGGGTCAGCAATTCTGACCAATTGCTGAGTTATCGATTGAAGAGGGACTCCGGCGAGCGCATCCAACTCGGCGCTCTCGGTTGGCGTCAGTTCACGGCTAAGTCGAGCAAGCCTGGATGCAAGCGTTGCGGTCTCGTCTGCGGTGATCGTGAAGGTTGCCGCCTTCTCAAGTAGGGATTTCATTGAGATCGTTTTCACACGATCCAAAGGTGCGGCATCAATAAAGTCGTGTTCTGTAACGCCGACCGCATCAATAATCACAAAGCGCTCTTTATGAGTTGCGTCAGGCGTAAGGGCGGTAAAAGAAGCATCGTCCATGCTCCTGGCTCCTCGACCCTTCATCTGTTCAAAATAGGTGCCAGAGCGTACATCGCGCATAAAGAAAACACATTCGATTGCCTTCACATCCGTTCCGGTGGCGATCATGTCCACCGTTACAGCGATGCGAAGCGACGGTGAGTTCCGGAAGTCTTGCAAGAGCTCCTTAGGATTTCGCGCGTTGTAAGTAATCTTGGTGGCAAAATCATTGCCTTTGCCAAACACTTCCCGCACCTGAGTGACGATCTCTTCGGCATGATTGTCATCTTTGGCAAAGATAAGAGTTTTCGGCACCACTCTGCGACCTGGAAATATCCCTCCCTCATCAGCCGGGAGATAGAGCCTGTCCCTAAATGTTTCAAGGACGGTGCGTATCTGGTTCTTGCTCATGACGCTACGGTCTAGTTCATTGGCCGTGTATTCCACATCGTTATCAAGGGCCTCTAGGCGCTGTATTCGGGTTCTCTTGTCCAGAACTGGAACAATCGTGCCGGCTTCAATGTGGGCGCCTTTTTCAGTGATTTCGGTCTTGATTTGGTAGACATCAAAGTCCACGTTGACTTTATCGGCCACAGATTGAGGGAAGGTGTATTCAGAGACCAGGTTTGATTGAAAGAACCCCAGAGTTTGCTTGGTGGGGGTTGCCGTTAATCCAATGATGTGAGCGTCAAAATATTCAATAACACCCCGCCAGAGTCCATAGATACTTCTATGGCACTCATCCACAATCACAAGATCGAAAGCCTCCGGGGGCAAATCGGGGTTGTACTGCACTTCCACGGGAGCATCGGGCTTGTAGTTGTCGATGTTGGGGTCATCATCTTCGGTGACCGGTAATCCCTTCAGCACCGAAAAGACGCGTTGGATTGTTGAAATAACGACGGAGGAGGAACCCACCATGCCACTGCTGGTGAGCTTGTCGACGTTATAGAGGTCGGTGAATTTACGACCATCATCGGGGGCTTCAAAGTCTCGGAACTCTCTGAGTGTTTGATCTCCCAAATTATTGCGGTCTACGAGGAACAGGATCCGATTGAATCCGCCGAACTTCAGTAACCGATACGACTCGGTAACGGCCATACGGGTTTTGCCGGCACCTGTTGCCATCTGCACCAAAGAGCGCGAATGTTGATTTTGGGATAATGAATTCTCTACAGCGGTGATGGCACGACGAGATGCCGGACGCAGGTCATAAATCTCTGTACTTGGGAGGGTATGCACCCTGCCTCGCCAGGTAGGAGAATCCGAGACTTCAGATTCTCGCAATATTCTTGCCAATGCTTCAGGCTTAGGAAAATTAAAGATTCCACGTGCCCTGGGTTCTGGGTCAAAGAGATTGGTGAAGTGAATTTCACTTCCGTTGGCTTCATAGATAAATGGGAGTTCACCATCTTTGAGACGGGCACTGATCCGCTGTGAGTCAGTGAGGCCCTTGGCATAACGGCGAGATTGCCATTCAACATCGGAGAGTGTTTTGCCCTGAGGCTTTGCCTCAATTACTCCGACCATGGCGCGGTTGACATAAAGGATGTAGTCAGCCCGGCCTGCATCGGCGGCCATAATGACTTCCCTGACGGCCACTCCCTGGTGGGAGACCAGATCAATATGGGAGCGGTCAACAACACTCCATCCAGCTAGAGTAAGTTGCTGGTCAATCAGGTCCCGAGCTCGCTCTTCTGGAGTGAGATTCGAGGACATGGGGTAAGGGTATAGGTCGAAGTCCCAGGCTCCTAGGACAGTTAGTACTACGTGTTATTTTTTGTAGGTTACACAATGAAACGCCTTAACCACCAAACATCAGCGGGAAATTTTGAGACCGTCAGGGCAAAACCGGTCCGCGAGACCAGCGGTTAAACAATCAGAAATTAAGGTACCTCTCTCGCCAGATTTCTAATCGAGGACCTGGTGCACAAGCGGGGCAAGAGGAATCGCGACCAAGTGTGCGTCGTCCATTTGATGCTGCTGATGGTCTGAGAAACTGCATGAAAATACTATTTCTCGGCCTTAATGAGTCACTGAAATCGTGTGGATTTTCACGACCGATCAGCAATCGAATAGTTTCAATAGCAAGTAGAAGCCCAGAGGCAACACTAGTGAAGCCCACGGAAAACGGAGGCACCTCTGCGTCAAATTGCTCTCTAAGTTGGCCAAGTGCTCGCTCGCTGACTTCGCTGCACTCCCCTCGAGCTAGAACGCTTCGCAGCTCTCCAATCTCGACTCCGGACTCCTTAGACAACTCCGAGAGAATTTGATCGCCCTTAACTGGGTCGAGGGCAATACGACGAAGATCGTCATCAGAGATCTCGGGTTCAGGCGCGTTGAAACAACGAAGACATGCTCCCTCACCTGGAGGCCCACACTCGCGTACTTCAGCCCGAAAATCTCGGGTGCTTCCCACCAGAAGACGGGCGGGATATCTTGATTGAATAGAAGCTCGTGACTTGGTGGTATCTACTGCACAGACAAGAAGCAACGGTTTGAGATCTAAATCCTCAAAACTTCTAAAGTGAGGGGTCCATTTCACTCTCCCGCCTACCGCGAGTGAAGCCACCATTGCCTTGGGGGAGCCAAGATCCCCACGGACGAATAGAACACGTCGATTAAGATTGCTGGTGGAGACGCCTTCGTGATCGGAATCAGCAACAACTACTTCGCCTATAACTCCGCGGACGGCCCACATCGCGTGCATCCATGCGGTGCCCACCGCCCCTGCCCCCGCAAGTGCGACACCATCAAGAGAAATAGGGAAACTGATATGTGGAGTAACGCCTGGTAAGGCAGAACGCTTTTGATCCCAGCAATCCCAACCGTATGTGCCCCTTTCACGATGAGCCCCCAGTGGAAGTCGTACGTCGAGGAAAATTTGCGCTACTGCCAGGGCTGCCGCAATGTAAGGCCCAAATGGTAAGTCGCAATCGCTAGAACTAAGCCATCTTATCTGCGGCTTTGAGTTACTTATATGAACCCCTCCCCACCATGCTGATCCCCAAACGAGCATCGCCCCTGAAATGCCCATTGAATCATCGCCGATAATCACAATTTGATCTTCATCTTTATCCTGACCTCGAATCACTGAAACGACCTCAACGATCCCGATCAGTGCAGCCGCTTCCATCAATCGATCAAGAAGTAAAGTTGTATTTCCAAATGGCACCACACGATCTTGTAATGAGATTCCCGTTGGGCAATCCAAAGCAATTCTGTTGATGATGCCGTCAGCTCTTGTCAATAAGTTAATGAGCATCCATGCTGTGTGCTGTGCATCTGCGCGGCGGGCCACGGTTTCAGGTATTACAACTCTTACCGATATGGCCGATTGGGAAGAAAACTTTTCGAGTGTCCCACCGACATCCCCCTCGTGTCGTGAACTAACGCGTTCTTCGCTCATTCCTTCCCTCCCTCTTTACGAATAATTTTCGAGATTTTGACGCTCTTGCCCCTTTTCGATGATCCAAGCGGGAAGGCACAATACGTACGAGTTGAGTTGCAACCTGACTACTCAGACGAATCCATCCCTCGGGCTGACGGACGTGTATAGCTGCCTCAGACAAATCAGGTCGATTGATCGCATGATGCGGTAGTACAAAACTGAGGGCGCCATCCAATTGGCTGTAGGCCCGAGCATCATCAGTTGGGCTGTGGTTGATATTTTCATTGCCGTGAGTATGGATTTGGGCAAGCCTGACCATCTCGTAAGCGAAGAGGTGCATACCTGCCTGACTCATTGCCTCACTTCTGACGTTGTAGTTATATGGGCGAAGTTCGGCATCTGGAATCGTCAAAGTAGTTGCGATGCACTGTGTTACACCCTTTTCGTCTCGGAAGCGATATCCGTCGATATAGGCGACGCGTTCTAATCCTTGAGGCGTGGATGCAAGTGCCTCGAGCATTTCATCCCAAATATGTCTAGGTATTGAGAGCACTTGTGCGTCCTAAGTAACTTGGATGCTTCAGGGCAATCTGAACTCGAGTGAGCAAGGCAGAGACAGTATGTCTCCCTTGCTTCCATCGTTGTTCATCCGTTGGTGTATGCCCCGTAACGTAATAATCGAAACTCATCGAAGTGCAAATGAGTTGGCGTTGAATGCCGCTATCACCGAAATTGAAGGTTGGATGGAAAGCAAACTTGTTATTTAACGCTGTATTGTCAATCTTTGGCAGCCAAGAACTCCCCAGCGGAGCCTCTGGCCAATTCGTTGCATCCATAACATCAACGTCGGCACTTGGTGGAACTACAAATCGAGCCTGGGGTGGATACTCGTCATACCAATCTCCAATTAACAGAAGGTGAAAAGCATCCAAAGTGCCATCTTGTCTAACACCGTCCAAATGAATGACCGTGAGGAGTGGACCGAGACGCGTCTCCGTCCACCCTTCACGACGCGCTTGATCGCTCGCCAAAGTCTTATCCAAATCGCGTGAAAAGACTCGTGCCGCAATCTCCGGATCCATACGAGCAGGGATGCTCATTATTTGGCTGCACCACCTTGGTCGGACACTAACGCCCAATGAATGGTTGAATGCCCCTTTTGACTATCGAGGTACTGCTCAACGGTCAGTGCTTCCTGACCGAAGACACTTACCCCACCGTCTATGCGGAAGAGTCGATCACCAGGGTGTCTCGTGAGTCGAAACTTGTCATAGACCCAGACGATGACTTCGCCAATTGTTATTACCAGTGGTGCCCAGAAGCGAATTCGCTCTCCATTGTCTTGATTTTCAACCATAACAAGAGCTCTTGGATGAGATGGCTTTTTGTGTTCGGCTTCAATTTCGCTTTCTGGCACATCGAGATTGCCTTCAATCTCAGAAAATGCCTCTTTATTCGCACTTGCGTGCTCTGTTGGTATTTCTTCTTCGTGTTTCATGATTCTCCTTAGTTACGGATGCCAAAAGACACCTCACTACTCTTTAACGTCATTACATGATTTTCGTCCACAGAATTATTAGGTGTGGGGGAATCTTGGGCCGAGATAAGGCCCCTGCATGGCAATTGCCTTCGAACTCTTCCTATCTAGGCACAGTCATTGCATGTATTGGAGCCGGCACTAAATCGAGCAATACCCCAGACCAACCCGCATGATCGACAGGTTCTTTCTCTGGCTAGCGTGCACCCGCAATGCCTCTCTGGGCAGAAAGGTTTCCCGCATACAGGACATCGATCCTCCACCGGGAAGTCCTCAAAACAAATTTCGCATCCCTCCCAAGTGGTTGCATAACGACCAGTTCCAGGCCTAGGTGGCGCGAAATTTCGCCACGCTGGATGATCCTCAACCAGTATGACCACTATGTAGCCATCCCACCACATTGCTTGCCCATAAAGCGTCGACGAAGTACTTCCGTTCTGGTAAACAATATTTGAGTCTCGCTCTATCGGAGCATTTCGCGATCGTTGAGTTAGAAGCTCGGATACCAATGGGGTATTTGCTTGGCTAGATCCAAACGCAGGAGGATAGATTCCGCTTGTTGCTGGAAATACTACGACTCCTCTTGAGTCAAGAAGGACTATCGCGCCAAAGCCGGCAAAGCGTTCCGCCGCTCTTACACAGCAAGCTGCGCGAGATGCATTGGAACTCTCGTATAGCCTGACTACGGATTCGGCATCTGGGCCGCGTGAGCTAATTGCGGCACTAGTAATGTCATCAGATATCAGAATCCGCGATGCAAAAACGTCACAGGAAGCATCCTCGAACTCCTCCGATGACATATGCCTCAATGCCACCTCCCCCAAGGTTAGGGTCGTCCTTTGGAGGTGGTGACCTAATTCGTGGAGTGCGGTGAAATGATTCCTACGAGTGGATCCCGACTGGGCAATAACCAACTCTGGGGGCTCGTAATTCTCTAAATAGCGACCGCTTATCGAACACTTGTGAACGCCATCGTCATATCCTGAGTCCTCCGAAACGAATCGGAGCGCGACCTCATTCCAGGACTCCAATTCTTGAATCGAGTTTGCCGCTAACCTCGCACGAGAACCCGGATAACGAGCCTCGACCTCAACGATCATCGCTTCCGCTTGAGCGATGACCTCAGGATCGAGTTTGGCCCTCATTGTTGATTAGGCTCAATGGTAAAAGAACGATCCTCAAACCATCTCACAAGGCGATCACCAAAACTCACCGACGGTCTCGACTCTCGTGCGGCCAAGGCGTAAATATCGTGAGCTGCTTCATCGCGCAACGCGTCGAGGCTGTTGTCCGTCTCTATGGACAGCTGCTCAAATCGCCCGCGCCAACGTGGATGTTCAACAACCTTTACGGCCTCGGACGGCGCCCCTTGAAACACCCTTGCCAGATCATCCAAATCCAAGTTAGCAAGGTGTGCGATCTGGGATAATTGCCCTGCCGTAAGCCTGCCTTTTGCGCGAAGTATTTGCATAGCGATCGGTTGCGAAACACCTAACTCGGTCATAAGACGTGGCAGGCCAACGGACCTAAGTTGACTTTTCACCTGAATTCGCTTCGATTCTTCTACAACTGAGAGGCCTTGAGCCTGAGCAAGCTCAGCTAGATCGTCTTCGATGAGAGCCTGGTATTCAGCATCCCCAGAAAAAATGGAAGGAAATGGCTTGCCCAGACGAGAACCAAGCGGAAGCTCGACTCCCTCGCGCCGGGCCATGGCCTGCGACACAACAACAACTTCCTCACTTACTTCGCCAAAGCATACGTCTAGGGTTTGAAATGGAATCTTGGCGTTGAGGCCACACCACAAGGTGACCTCAACACCAAACATGTTTAATTCGGACGACAACACTAATGAACCTTGATTCTCGGCGTGAGGTTCAATCGTGATAGGTATCACTGGAACCCACATTTTATGGTTTTGCTCTATCTCCGCCCCCAAGGCAAGCACGAGCAAGCTGACGTCACTCCATCTGGCACGCCACACTTGGCCGGCCCTCAACTCCAATTCGGAGTTCCCCATCCGGTCCGTGGGAACCGCCGTGTGAGCAAGTGCCCAGAAACTCTCTGGAATTTCAGGCATAACTTTCTCCCCCCTTTAGCGCAACCATTCGAACCTCTCATCTGTTCTTACGTCATTAGCAATGTTTAGTCCGCGAGCTGGTCGCACGGCCATATTCACGAACCTTCGATCCGTTGGCACAGGTCCTCCAATGCATGAAAAAGTTCTAGGTAGTCGTCGACTCCCCCTGCCAATTCCTTTATCTTCACCCCTAATTTGTTGATCTCCAAATAAGCCTTACTGCTCCTGCAACCAAGAAGTGATTCGACTGCTTCTACTTTCCCAAGAATTGGGACCATCCGCCGCTCTAGAGAGCTGAGCGTCTCATAAACCGTTAGTGCACAGAGTTCAAGATCATCTAGTTCCTCTGTTTCAATCGCGCTTCTTTCAGGATCGCCAGATGAATTGATGTCTTCAATACTGACAACTTCTACGCCTTCTTCAGCTAGGGTCTCAAGGCTGACGGTTCCGGCATGAAGTGCGGCAGGGAAGCGTTGAATGAATACATCCAAGATTTGGGAAATTTCTAGACTCCCTTTTGCCGACCGGAAAATTTCAACAAGTAGGTTGCTTAATTCCGTTGAAGTTCCGAGTGGGGCGCGCCGTTGAGTACCTTTCCAACGCACCGCCCGTACTGAGACAGATCTTGCCGCGGAATAGAGCAATTCCGGATCATCCCCGAAAGGCGCGCCGGTGCTTCCAACCAAACGCCAGCGTCCCGCACCGGGCGAACCACTTGGCACTTGCTCAAATAGAGAATTCCTAAGAAGGCCCTCTATCTGGCGTCTAAATGCCCCAGATTCAGTTTGCCTGACTTTGTCGATCAACCAATTCTTAATGGAGCGTCGTATGATTTTCCCAAAAATAACCTCGTCGCTTGCCTCGGCCATCAATGCAATCGAGAGATTTACACCCTTCTCTGTTAAGAAACCTAAGACATAGTCCGATACTTCATCGGAACTGTTTCTTGAGAGAGCAGGTATCTTGGCTAGCTCTTCAGTAACCAGTCGGTAAAGAAGGCTCCAACCTAATTCCCCAAAACTCTTACTCCTTTTAAATTCTTCAAAGGCGGTCATTTGCTCAGCTTGCCAACTATTTGCTCACCATCGAGCGCAGCCCAGAATTCTGCTAAAAGGTTGTAGAAGTTGGCATATTCAACAGCCACCGCTTTTTCAATTGAGTCATATTTAGAGGCCCCCATAAAATATGCGTAGGCAATCGCATTGATATTGAATGGATCCGTGGAATTAGAGACGTAGTCGTCATAGGCAGATTGGTAGGCGGCGCGCGCGATGCCCGCTTGAGCTGATTTAGCGGTAGCGGTTTCCAGCGCTATCTTCAATGCTTCGTAGCTGATGTGGTAATCCAGGGAATTCTTGTACGTCGCACCCTCTGGTGTCCCAAAGAATGTCTCCCTCCTCAAACTAACGTTCGCCACCCCTTTAGCAAGTCCGTTTTTCAGGGCGTCGGTTTTTTTCCTAGCCGCATAAAAAGCGACCTTGTAGTCATCCAGGCCGTTCCCAGTATGCTCGCTGTCGGTCGCGGCGACAGTAGCTAAATAGGCCTCCCTACCCCAGGCGGTTGCGGCGGCGGTATAGGAATCTGCAACCGCCTTGGCTGACTTCGCAACCGTCTTAGCTGCAGATCTTGCCTCCGGAGTGGAAATTCGCACTACCTTGGCGCGTTCTGCGATTATCGATTCGGGGCTAGCTGAGTTGATAATGTATTCATCGCTCAACTGATCATTATTGAGAACTCCCTTGCCAGATACCGCAATATTAACCTTGGAATAAACAAATCGGTTTCCTGTATCGGGAACGACGCCGCTGAGAATCACTGTGATAGGGACATTGGAAAACTTTCCATTCAAGCAG
>CAYXIS010000039.1:0-15017 GCA_964465545.1 uncultured Bifidobacterium sp.
CCATTTCCGCCATCGCCCACGCTGCCCCGACCCCCTGGATCAGCAGTCCCGCGTTCGATGCCAGGCTCGCAGTCCAGATGCTGCGGAACGCCGGGGTCCTGAGAGGTCTGAATGCCGCAATGACAAACTTCATTCGGAACACACGCTCCAGGATTCACGACGGGACCAGCCCAAACCAGTATACCGATTACCCGGTGCGCATCAGCGGCGAGCACCCTGCTCCAGAAACAAGAAAGGCGCCCCGAGGCGCCATTCTTGTTTCTGCGTGACCGCTAACGTGACCGTTGTGGCGGGCGCGCCCTCACGACGCTAGATGATGGCGAGAGTTGGCTCGTTATGCCGAGGCAACTGGATGAGACAGGACACGTCTGGTCTCCTGGCGTGAAGTTGGGGATTGCTCCAGGTTCGTGGAGTCACCGCAACGAATGGTTCGGCCCTGTTCTCGGAGTAATGGTTGCTCCCAATTTCGAAGCGGCGATTGCCTGGCAGAACGCGGTGGATTACGGACTCACTGCCGGTGTGCACTCACTCGATGAAAAGGAGTGCGAGCAGTGGATCGCACAAGTTGAAGCGGGCAACCTTTACGTAAATCGCGGGACAACTGGTGCTGTTGTAAACCGTCAACCCTTCGGCGGTTGGAAGCGCAGCAGCGTCGGTCCGACATCCAAGGCCGGTGGTGCGAATTATGTGAACAACCTTCGCGAATGGAATGCACTGGAGTCGCTCGATAAGGCAATTGATTCTTCAGGGCATTGGTGGGCGTCCATCGGCAACGTGGCCATCGACCATGCGGACTTGCAGGTTGAGCGTAACTATCAGCGCTACCTTCCTTCGCGTCGAGGCATAGTCGTTCGTGTCGACGAGTCAACCACGAAAGAAATGTTCGACTACATCAGCTTCGTTGGGTGGCAGACAAAGTCCAATATCGAATTGAGCGCGGAAAACGCAATCCCCAATTCTCCCAATGTGAGAGTCGAATCAGTCGCACAGTTGGTCAATCGAATCTCCGTCAAAGACAAAGTCCGCTGGCTCGCTGCGGGAACGCCACCGACGCTCGAATTCCTTGCCAAAGGAATCTCGGTTGATCGACGCCCGATTGCGCAGCGCGGCGATGTTGAGATGCCGCGATGGCTGCTAGAGCAAAGTGTCTCGATCACCAACCACCGCTATGGAAACATCGGCGCGGGTCCACACCCGCACGTTCCGAATGAGGAATAGCCTCCTCTATGGTCGTTAAAGAACCTTCACTTCAGGATTCAACTATTGCCCAGATAAGAGCAGGTTGGGTCGGCAGACTTGAACTAAATCCGTCTAATCTCGAAGAATCTGGGTTGACATTGATTCCGCGGGAAGGCTCAACTGGCATTACGTCACTGAAAATTCTCGATTCGATCGTTGTCATTTGCCAGCCAGCTTTACTCCCTATGTTGACATCAATCCCACAGGATGATTTTTTTAACATGCCTCTGCTCCTCGGTCGCTTGACGATGTCCAACGCGAATCCCATCGGAATAGCAACAATTTCATACGCCGATACTGGGACGTTAGAAAACCGTCGAAATTCGATCCTTGCTCACGAAGGGAATCTCAAGGATGTCGAGTCGGTTCTTTCGGCATGTACAGAATCCGAGCACGAAGAAAGCGGCGTTTCAACGATGCCGACTCTTTTTGTCACGGAATCGTCAACCGGAAAACCCGCCTCGGTGGCTGGGTACGAAATCTGGAATGACAAAATCGCACAAATGGGAGTACTAACCAAGCCCGAATATCGTGGTCTCGGTTTTGCGTTCTCTACGTCTCATGCCGCGTCTCATAGTGCGCTTGGCCAGAGATTGATCCCCCAATGGCGCTGTCGAATCGGAAATTCACAATCAGACATACTTAGCCAGAAGCTCGGGTTTCGTAAGGTGGGTCTTCAATTAGCGATCGACGTGGCGCCAGTTTAAAACTAAGCGTGCTACTTCTTGTGTGTGACGGCTTCTTGCCCCGCGGCCTTGAGGTCCTTGCGAAGCTCTGGTGGAAGTGCGAAAAGAAGTGACTCTTCTTTGGCATTGACCGTTTCAACTTCGCCGTAACCGCGCTTGGCAAGCCAATCAAGAAGATCCTTCACCAATATCTCGGGAACTGACGCACCGCTTGTTACACCAATGGTTTCGACACCCTCTAGCCATTCGTCTTTTACCTCGGCTGCGAAATCGATGAGATACGCGGCGGGGGAACCATACTCTTTAGCGACTTCCACCAGGCGCACTGAATTTGAGGAATTCGTCGAACCAACGACCAACACCAAATCTGCCTGCGGTGCGATCTGCTTTATAGCAACTTGCCGGTTCTGGGTCGCGTAACAAATGTCATCACTCGGTGGATCAATGATGTTTGGGAAGCGCTCTCGAAGTGCTGCCACCGTCGCCAACGTTTCATCAACGCTCAATGTCGTCTGAGATAACCAGGCAACCTTGTTCTCGTCCTTGACCTTGATGTCCTTAATGTGTTCTATCCCATCGATGAGCTGCACCTTGCCTACTGCCTCACCCGCTGTGCCTTCGACCTCCTCATGTCCTTCGTGCCCGATCAGGAGGATTTCAATATCCTCGGAGGCAAATCTCTTGGCTTCATGGTGGACCTTGGTCACTAGCGGACATGTGGCGTCAATTGTCCGCAGGTGCCGCTTCGCCGCGTCTTCGTGCACCTGGGGAGAAACCCCGTGAGCCGAGAAAACTACGAAGGCACCCTCTGGAACTTCGTCTGTCTCGTCCACGAAGATTGCACCACGTGCTTCTAATGTGGAGACCACATGCTTGTTATGGACGATCTGCTTGCGGACGTAGACCGGGGCCCCGTAGAGATCCAGTGCCTTTTCAACCGTGATCACGGCGCGGTCGACACCCGCGCAATAGCCACGCGGAGCGGCAAGCAGAACCTTCTTCGGCATGGGCCAGAGTCTATTAGGATCCATGAGTGCTCGAAACTTCGGCGGAATCACCAGCGCCAGTACGAGTCATCTCCGAAATCCTCAAAGAATATGTAGATCGCCTAGGACCCATCTGGATCGAGGGTGAGATCTCAGAGATCAACGAGCGCACGGGCATGGCGTTCATGCGCCTTCGAGATACAAGCGTAGATATGAGCCTTTCTGTCATGTGCCATCGCACTGTCCTCGCACCCGTATCGCCTCTGCCACAAAATGCCCGAGTCGTGATTCTGGCGAAAGTTTCTTTCTACACAAAGAACGGGACGATCTCGCTGTCGGCGAAAGAAATTCGCCAGGTGGGTATCGGCGAGCTCCTTGCACGTCTTGAGCATCTCAAACAACTCCTCGCTTCAGAAGGATTGTTCGCACTCGATCTCAAGAAAACCTTGCCACTTCTCCCACGAAGAGTCGGATTGATCTGTGGTCGCAACAGCGCTGCCGAAAAGGATGTCGTGGAAAATGCAAAGCGGCGTTGGCCCGCAGTTCAATTTGAGATTCGCGAGGTGGCAGTTCAGGGCGCCGCCGCTGTTATCGAAGTATCAGCAGCTTTGCGAGAATTGGAAGCACTTCCAGAAGTCGATGTCATCATCATTACCCGTGGCGGCGGTTCATTCGAAGATCTTCTTCCTTTCTCTGACGAAGGCTTGGTCCGTCTTGCAGCCTCGTGTGAAACTCCCATAGTCAGCGCTATCGGCCACGAACAAGACGCGCCTTTGTTGGATCTTGTCGCAGATGTTCGTGCATCAACTCCGACGGATGCTGCAAAGAAAGTGGTTCCTGATATTGAAGAAGAACTCAAGATGATCAGCCAACTCCGCGACCGAGCAAATCGAAGGCTCTTGAATTTCATAGATCTTGAGACATCTCGGCTGATCGCGATACGTGAGCGTCCTGTGCTGAAGGACCCGATGGTTCTCATCGCGACTCGTCAGGAGATCATCACCGGATTGCGTGATAGGTCACACCGAAGCACCTCGCATGCCGTCGACCTTGCTCGGGAAGAATTGCTCCACATCTACGCCAGAGTGCGATCCTTGTCACCACAATCGACATTGGATCGTGGTTACTCAGTCGTTCAGCGCCGCGATGGGAGCATCGCTCGAGATCCGAAGGAACTCACGGCTGGTGAGAGACTACGAATTCGCCTGGCTCTCGGTGAGATTGGAGCAGTCGTAGAGACGAGTTGAGAGTAGATTTGCGCCCATGTCACCTGAGAAGAAATCTGAAAAACTTTCCTACGAAGCCGCCCGAGATGAACTAATGCAAGTTGTTAATAGCCTTGAAACGGGAGGCGTCACACTTGAGCAATCCCTCAAACTCTGGGAGCGTGGCGAAGAATTAGCGGGAATCTGCCAAGAGTGGCTAGACGGTGCGCGAGCAAAACTCGACTCGATTAAGCCGACATCATGAGCCCGACTTTCACTTACTCAGACATTCTTCCTCTCGGCGAAGACACCACCAAATATCGCTCGCTCGGAAGCGAAGGCGTTACGAGCGTCCAACTTGGAGACAAGAAATTCCTTCATGTCACACCGGAGGCGATCACTCGTCTCAGCGAGACCGCACTCCACGACATCTCCCACTACTTGCGCACGGCACACCTTGGTCAGTTGGCAAGCATTCTTGATGATCCGGAGAGTTCGCCTAATGATCGCTTCGTCGCATTGGATCTTCTCAAGAACGCCAACATCTCAGCTGGCGGAGTCCTGCCCATGTGTCAAGACACAGGCACAGCTCTCGTAATGGCGAAGAAGGGTCAGCATGTTCTGACCGAAGGCAAGGTCGAAGCCTCGATTTCACAAGGCATCTATGACGCGTACACAAGGCTGAATTTGCGATATTCCCAGATGGCCCCGATCAATATGTGGGAAGAGAAAAACACAGGGAACAACCTTCCTGCGCAGGTCGAGATCTACGCGGACTCCGATCACCCGGATGAGTTCTCATTCCTCTTCATCGCAAAAGGCGGCGGAAGCGCCAACAAGTCCTTCTTGTATCAGGAGACGAAGGCGATCCTCAACCCTGCAAGTTTCTATCCGTGGCTCGAAGAGAAGTTGCGATCGCTCGGCACCTCCGCGTGTCCGCCGTATCACCTGGCAATCGTCATCGGCGGAACGAGCGCCGAATACACCGTGAAGACTTCCAAGTTGGCAAGCACCAAGTACCTCGACTCTCTTCCGACTTCAGGTGATTCGCAGACCGGTCATGGCTTTCGCGATTTGGAGATGGAGCAGGAAGTTTTGAAACTTACCCGCACACTCGGAATCGGCGCGCAGTTCGGCGGGAAGTACTTCTGCCACGACGTTCGTGTCATCCGTCTCCCCCGCCACGGTGCCTCACTGCCGATAGCGATCGCGGTCTCATGCTCGGCAGACCGCCAGGCGAAAGCCAAAATCACTGCTGATGGCATCTTTTTGGAGGATCTCGAGCGAGAGCCCGCACACTTCCTTCCAGATGCCATAACAGCACACACGATTGAAGGCGATGAAGATGTCGTAAAGATCGATCTCAATCAAGGCATGGCAAAGGTCCGCGAGGAATTGAGCAAGTATCCAGTGAAGACAAGAATCTCCCTCACTGGAACTCTGGTGGTCGCACGCGATCTCGCACACGCAAAGATCAAAGCCGACATGGACGCAGGAAAGCCGATGCCAGACTATCTACGCGATTACCCCGTCTACTACGCGGGTCCTGCAAAGACGCCAGAGGGATATGCATCTGGTTCATTCGGTCCAACGACCGCAGGCCGCATGGATTCATACGTCGAGTACTTCCAATCAAAGGGCGGATCCTTTGTCATGTTGGCAAAGGGCAATCGATCCAAAGCGGTCACGGATGCGTGCAAGAACTACGGCGGTTTCTATCTAGGCTCAATCGGAGGACCGGCTGCCCGATTGGCCCTTGATTGCATCAAAAAAGTCGAAGTTCTCGACTTCGCCGAATTGGGCATGGAGGCGGTCTGGAAAATAGATGTGGTTGATTTTCCAGCGTTTATCGTCATCGACGATAAGGGAAATGACTTCTATGCCGAGACATCAAAACCATTAAGGATTGGCACTCGGCCAAGCTAGTACGAGCCTCGCCAATTGAAAGTTCGCAACGCCTTGCATGGTGTTGAGTAGCGGACGTCGATGTAATGAAGTCCCCATCGAATCTGCGTGACTGGGTTGGTACGCCAGTCAGTGGCGATGACGCTCATCTTGTCTGCCGGCAACGCTTGTGCAATTCCGTGCGCACCCGATGAATGATTGTGTGCTTTGTAATTCCAATGGCTCTCATGCAACCAAAGAGTTTTCAAGCATCCAAACTGACTTGCACCCCATTTGTATTTCGTCGCCATCAACAATTTTGCGACACTCTGCGCACCGGTGATGGTGCGAGCCATTTCGATCTGCTGACTTTGAAGTGCGACCATCGCGAGTTCATTTGATGACACAAGAGCCGACGATTGCATCTGACTGTAAAGGGCAACCGAGGCGGTCGTGGGGGTAGGGGTCGGAACAACGGACAAGTTGACCTCATCCGGGATGGAGATGTGGGAGGTCATTGGGAACTCGAGGCCGTAGGCACTGGGCTGGACAGTGGCCAGAACCAGGAGGACCACGATGCTGGCCCAAGCAGCCAGGGACTTGCTGGCGAGACGACGAAGGCGCGTGGAGGCTGAGGTTAACCATTGATCAATGGAACTCGACAAACTCAACGGCTTCTCCTTTCAGTGCATCTATCGCTGTCGGGCCCCAACCCTGTAGGAGCCCAAATGGGCTTCAAGGGGAGGGGGAATGCATAAAGATTGGCAAGGCTGGCGTATATGCGCAAATCCATCCACGCGTGAGTCGAAAACTCCCAGAAATCTCATCCGTTGTGGACAAGTAAAACGGCAGGTCACATAGGGGAAAGTCCGATATGTCCTAAATGTGAGTGTGACCTACATCTGGGGGACTTTAGGACGTGATCGGACCCTCGAGAAGCTCGGTGACGAGGGCGGCAATCGGTGATCGCTCACTTCGAGTCAAGGTGACGTGGGCAAAAAGCGGATGCCCCTTCAAGGTTTCAATGACCGCGGCAACGCCGTCGTGGCGGCCTACTCGCAAGTTATCCCTCTGGGCGACATCGTGAGTCAGGATCACTCTTGAGCCCTGGCCGATCCGCGAAAGGACGGTCAGCAGGACGCCGCGTTCGAGGGATTGAGCCTCGTCAACGATGACATAGGAGTCGTGAAGCGAGCGCCCGCGAATATGGGTGAGAGGCAAGACCTCAATAAGACCGCGATCGAGGATTTCATCGATAACAGGCTGACTTACGAGCGCACCGAGGGTGTCAAAAACTGCCTGTGCCCATGGCGACATCTTTTCGCCTTCACTCCCCGGAAGAAATCCGAGCTCTTGTCCACCCACCGGATAGAGAGGACGGAAAACAACGACCTTCTTATGTTGACGTCGCTCCATCACCGCTTCTAGGCCGGCGCACAAAGCGAGCGCGCTCTTGCCGGTTCCGGCGCGGCCTCCCATCGACACGATCCCGATCTCAGGGTCGAGAAGAAGGTCGAGGGCGACTCGCTGTTCAGCGCTTCGTCCATGCAGCCCGAAGGCGCTTCTGTCTCCCCGTACCAATTGAAGTTGCTTGTCCGAGGTAGTGCGGGCCAGGGCGCTTCCCTTCTCAGAGTGAAGAACGATGCCCGTGTGGCAAGGAAGGGTCTCAGCGATCTCATGATCGGCGCGATCGGATGCATAAAGTTCATCGATGAGGCTGGCTCCGACATCGAGTTCGACCATTCCCGACCAGCCGCTGGAGGATGCCAACTCGGCTAGATACTCCTGGGCCTCGACGCCAACTGAAGATGCCTTAACTCGAAGAGGCAGATCCTTACTTACTAGTACGACATCGCGGCCATCGGCCATGAGGTTGCGGGCGATAGCCAGGATGCGGGAGTCATTGCTGCCGTCTCGCAG
Source organism: uncultured Bifidobacterium sp. (assembly GCA_964465545.1). Lineage (GTDB taxonomy): Bacteria > Actinomycetota > Actinomycetes > Nanopelagicales > Nanopelagicaceae > QYPT01. Next base: position 7,921 of record CAYXIS010000039.1, read on the forward strand.
AAATCCTTGGGGTAGCGAGGAAAGGTCGGAGTGGTTGAGCTCGACTGCCAGAGTCCCGCCTTCTGCAGTGATCCGAAGGGGCTGGTCGAGTCGGCCATGTGTAACTCGAAGATCATCCAGGGCCCGAAGGGCTGCCCGGGCGAAGAAGCCGAGTTCTGGGTGGTCGCGTTTGGTCTCGAGTTCGCCAATTACAACAATTGGAATGATGACTTCGTGTTCTGCAAAGCGGGTGAGTGCACCAGGATCAGCCAGCAGAACACTGGTATCGAGAACAAACGTCTTTTTGCCTGCCGGAGAAGTCAAACCAGCGCTCGCATTCTGTGTAATTGTGCTCGTAGGGATCGGATAAGAAAACGGTAGAACTCCCACCCCTCGGGTCATAAGCGACACGCTTAGCGATTCCCAAAATTAACGCTCTGTTTAGAAAACTCCCTGCTCCTACATATTCTCATGATCCAATTTCTTCAATATCATCCCTCGATGGGACCGCAACCCAGATTTGTTGGCACGATTACTATCGCCGCACTTGTCCTCTCGGCGCTCTTTTTCAATACTGCGCAGGCAGCAAGTCCCAAAGTTGGATCCCTATGCAAGAAGGCCGGACTCACCCAAAAAGACAACGGGATGGTCTACATCTGCAAAAAATCAGGCAAGAAGTTGCTATGGACCCTTGCTCTCGGCATCAAGAAATCTGCCCTCCCCGCGCCTTCACCGAAGGGTGGCCCGGTCATCTGGAATTGGATGGACAACCAGGGCAAGTGGGTTGCAAATGGAACTCCACCGCTATGCACACTCCCAATAATCCCAACGGGTGCGCTGCTTGATTTCACCAAACCAGTTTCAATCCTTCGCCCTGGACAAACAAGAGGCGGAAGTTACAAACCCCATGGCGGACTGCGCTGGTCGACCTACGGCGCATACCTAACTGACACCAAGATTACTGTTCCCTTCGATGGGAGCGTCGTGCAGGCATTCCAATATATAGAGGCAGGCACCTACCAATTCGGCCTCAACATTCAATCTCCCTGCGGGTTTATGGTCCGACTAGATCACTTATATCTGCCATCGGCGCAGTTTTCACAGATCCTCAAGAGTATTCCAGCGGCAGTAAAGGATGACTCCCGCGAAACCACACTAAACCCGCCAGTTCAGGTGCATGCGGGAGATCTGATCGCAATTGGTGTCGGCATGCCACCACCCACAGGTCCGGACAGCCTAGGAACTTTCATTGACTTTGGATTATTGGATCTTCGTAACCCCAACCCAAAACTGCCTGCGAATTTCTCCAGCGATGCCGATCAGAAATATTCCAAGTATGCCGTGTGCTGGTACCAGGGAAATTACTTGGCGCCGACTGATCAAGCCATTGCGGCCAAATTGCCGCTAGCAAACGCTGACCCGAAGAGCGATTATTGCAACAGCCGCTAGTTGGCGTCCAAACCGGCTGTAAGCGAAACGAAGTTGGGGCACTCACCACTTCGATACCTTGCAACGGCTCTCACGCAAACCCAATGATTTCCGCGGCCAATGCTCGAAGTGGGAAAAGTTGTCCCGGTAGTTCTAAATGTTTGAAAATTCTTTAGCTTCGAATCTCCCACCACAACTTCATAGCCAAGAGTGGGGTTACCAGCTTGGGCAGGTGGTGGACTCCAGGAAATCTCCATCGCGCTTCTCATCGAGGCCAGAGCAATATTTGCAGGCGCCGGGATCACTGTAAACGACCACGAGATTTTCGGCCTTCCATGTAGTTGCAGGGAGACCTTGTGGAGTCCGGGGGTCAAAGAATTCTTCGGAATTATGAGCACCATATGGTCAGCACGGATTATTGCTCTGCCTGCGGGCCCATAAACTGGATCCGAGGATTTCATGTTGAACTCATTGACGATACAAAGTTGGTCTCGGGTGGAGAGCACCTCGCCCGAGGAAGTGACCAACTGAGCGTTCATTTCATGTGGCGGCTTGGCTAAGAGCGAGACCCACATCGGCAACCCAGAATAATTTCGCCAATTTGCGCCACAAGCCTCGCGGGGATCTGGACTTTCGCCTTGAAAACCATCCATCCGCGAATACGAGCCGTTGCCAGGGAAAGTAATGATCTTGGTTCGACGCAGCTTTAGGCCGTCCAGAACATTTGCACCTGTGTCATAGAAACCTGATCGCGGGTTGTACGCCGATGCCCACCCGACTTTACGCAAACCTTCGCGCATGAACCCGATCGCGTGAAACGGAGCAGCCATCCATAGATCAACTGCGCGTGCTTGTTCGTCAGTCAAGGTACTCGTCAGTTCCTGACCGCTCTGCGAACCTTCGACGGTGTAATAAGGACTCAGAGGATTCTCAAGATGGCGGCTGACGTATCGCCCCGTGAAGTACTTGGGGTCGCTCATCGTCAAATAAGTTATGTGCTTCGTGACTGCGGCAGACAACTGCTTGTCTTCGGTTATTGGATTCAAACCGGATGCCACCCGATAGAAATTAATTGTTTCGATCAATGATGCGTCGCTACTTGGAATTTGAATCACACCAGCGAAGGACGGTATCCCTTGAAGCAGGAGGAGGAGTAAGAATCCGACTCCCCAGGCCCTCCGCATTGCGGGAAGGTATAGGAGGCGGTCTCGCGAATCAAGTCAGCGTTGCGTTCTTCGTGTCCTGGGCGACCAGAGAGCCGTCCTTTGGCGAGTACTCCATCGCGATGAACATGTACTTGCCTGGCGTGAGACCGGTGATCGCCACGCTCCATGGCTTCCAGGCTGGTGCAGCCTCTGATGCAAGCGTCGAACCCTGTTGGACCAACTTTCCATTCTGGAAGATTTTCCAGGCGACATTGGCTTCAAAGGTCGAAGCCATGCCACTGAGCCTGAATCCCTGTGCGCTTACCTGCGCGCCCTCTTCAGGGGATGTGATCCAGACCGGCGCCAACACTTCGTATGTGAGTCCGCGAGTGAAAGGCTTGGTCGCATCGACGTGACCGGCGATTGACTCGACGATCCTTCCATCGACGGTTAACTGGATCTTCTTCACTTTCGTATTGGCGGCAGTTGCGGTCCACACCAACTGTGCAATCGCCATTGATTCTGCTTCCGCACCAACATTCATCTTGCCCAATGTGAGGTCAAGGCTCGCTTTGTCTCCAGTGACAACGACGCTGTTGATCTTCGTCTCCTTGGGCCACAAAGTGACGTAATCAGAATCCTTCGGTTTGCCCGCGATCAATGCAGTCAATGCTGCAGTGATTGGATCAGGTGTTACTTCAAGACGAACGAACTCACGATAAAGGCGGAATCCACGCGACGTGTCGGCAACCCAATATTGTGCGTAGGCCTTTGTGGCAACGGTCGGCGTTGCGCTGCCAGACGGCGTTGAAGCCGGACTCGTGGAGGTCGTATCCGTCGGGGTCGGGGTAGGAGACGGGGATTTCCCACAACTACTCAGGAGCAGAGCAGATGCAACGAGCGAAGCAGCCAAAACCGCGGAATTCCTTGACTTCTTCATGCCGCAAATCTACCCCGTCTACGTTGAAGTGGAAAAAGATGCAGCAATGTAGAGTCTTGTTCATGTTCGATCTCACTGGAAAGCGTTTCTTGATAACAGGGGCTGGCTCTTCTTATGGCATCGGGTTCGCTGCAGCTCGGACGCTGCAACTACTCGGAGCCTCCGTCTTTCTGACTTCCCTTTCGGACCGTGTGCATGATCGTGTGAGGGAGATTGATGCGGTGGGCGCCTCCGCCGACCTCACGGACCAAGGACAAGTACAAGAGTTGATCACCCTAGTTATTGAAAAACTCGGCGGACTTGACGGACTAGTCAACAACGCGGGAATGACGAGCGTGGTCGACGATGGAAACCCCGAATTCAACTCCATCGATGAGACACCCATTGAACAGTGGAGAAAATCATTCGCGCGGAACCTTGACTCTGCGTTTCTAGTTACTCAGGCAGCATTGCCTTACATACGACTACAGCAATCTGGGCGCATAGTGATGGTCTCAAGTACAACGGGAACAACCTCGGCCATCCATAACAACGTCGCGTATGCATCTGCGAAGGCGGGCCTTGTTGGCCTGACGCGGGCATTGGCACTTGACGAGGCGAAGAACAAAATTACCGTCAACGCAATTGCCCCAGGGTGGATCGCTACAGACTCACAAACAAAGTTCGAGATATCCCATGGTGACGCGACGCCGATGGGCAGATCCGGAACACCGGACGAAGTCGCCAGCGCTGTTGCCTGGCTCTGCTCGCCCGGCGCTTCCTATATAACAGGGCAATTAATAGTTGTTGACGGGGGTAATTCACTTGAAGAGGAACATGGTTCGCTCTAGCCAGCACTTTGATTTGGTGTCTTTACCGCATACTCTCGATAAACAGTGGCGACCTTAACTGAATATTCTGAATAGAACTTCTGCTGTCCAAGTTTTTGCGCTTGCTGATGCTCATCGACCCCTTTCCATCTCTTAACCGATTCCTCATCCTTAAAGTATGAAATTGTGATTCCAAATCTGGATTCTGGATCTCTTGCGCTCACCATAGAAATAAACCCTGGCTGCCTCTCGACCAACTCATTCATCCTTGCTGCCCACTGAGAGTATTCATCGCCGTGTTCAAGCGTGCGAGTGGATGTGAAAATGACGGCTATATACGGAACAAGGGATTGGGTCATGCCCAAAGACTAGGTGAAGGACTTATTAACTCGCTCGCCTATTTACCCTCGAACGTGAAACTATCTTCCCCTTGCACACGCAAGCAGTAACCAGAAGCAAGGGGCCGAACGGAATGACCATCGAGGTTAGAGCGATAAGGGAAGAAGACATAGTTGGCTTTCGTGAGGCTCTTGATTCTGTTGCAAGAGAGAAACAGTATTTGGCACAGTTTTCGGCCCCACCTCTCGAACGAACAATTGAATTCGTAACTGCTGGAATTGCGGAAAATGTCTCCCAGTTCGTCGCTCTGAATGACAACAGAATCGTTGGCTGGGCTGACATATTCCCTGACAAATCCGCAGCGATGACGCACTCGGGTTCGCTCGGAATTGGTGTCGTCTCTGAATATCGAGGGCGGGGAATTGGCAAGATACTTCTCGTTTCCTGTATCAAGAAGGCACGGGAGAATGGAATATTACGAATCGTTCTTCATGTAAGGGCAGACAATGAAAAAGCCATTGCCCTTTACACAGCCGTTGGGTTCCAAACGGAAGGAGTGATGAAGAACTACATGCTTATAGAAGGAACTTTCTATGATGCCTTAATTATGAGTCTCTTGAACTAAGCCCCGAAGCGTCGGTGGCGCAGAGAGTAAGCGCGCAGTGCGCGTAGGAAATCTACCCGGCGAAAATCTGGCCAGTAAGCCTCGCAGAAGTAGAACTCGGACTGGGCGCTCTGCCAGAGCAAGAATCCGCCAAGCCTTTGCTCACCCGAGGTGCGGATAAGCAATTCTGGATCTGGCTGGCCTGCCGTATAAAGGAAATTCGAAATTGCATCGGCAGTCAGTTTGTCCGCGGCGGCTTTTGTCGACAGGCCGTGCTCTGCCGCATCTTCCAGGTACCCCTTAACTGCATCAACAATCTCGCGTCGCCCACCGTAACTAATGGCAACATTAACTTCGATGGCGTTGGGATTGGAAGAGCGCGATTCGCTCAACTTGCTTTGAAGCCACTCAGGAAGAAGTTCGAGGGATCCAACGGGATTGATATTCCATCGCCCTGTCGATTTGAGGCTGTCGACGGTTTCGCCGATGATCGCGAGCAGCGCTTGGAGTTCCTCTTCGGAGCGTTTGAAATTCTCTGTTGAGAGCAACCAAATCGTGACGATCTTTACTTGCGCTTCCTCACACCAACCAAGGAACTCGATGATCTTCTGAGCACCAGCGCGGTGCCCGTGTGCCGCCGTTGTGCGACCTTGCTCGTCAGGATTTTCCTTTGCCCATCTGCGGTTGCCATCGAGAATGACGCCCACGTGATGCGGCGTCTGGGTGAAATCGAGTGCTCTGACAAGGCGTCGCTCGTAGAGCGGATAAAGCACTGCTTTAACCGCCCGCCGAAAGGCATGTCCGCGACGTTTCATCTACTTCGTGGCTACTTCTTCTTCGGAAGGAACATCTTGACGACACGACGCTCTGCAATCAAGGAAGCAACCGGTAGGGTTCCCGCGAGAATAAAGCCCACCATCTTCGGCAATGCCCACTTCGCCTTGATCGAGAGTTGGATGGCGGTGAGAACATAAATCGGATAGAGGTATCCGTGCGCAATCGGTATCCAGACCAACTTGCTATGAAGATCGGGGTCGTGACCAAAGGCCTTTATGGGCACATAGACGAACCACAGAAGCAAAGACATGACACCAGAGATAATCGCCATTATTCGGTATCGCTGGACAGTGCCATCGCTAGTGCGAGCCATATTTTCTCCTTGGTTTCCTAGTTCTCGTTGGGGGCAACTCTACGTTGGTAAAAGGGCAAGAAAAGCACGACCCCGGCCATGAACCACCAGATCACCACGTACGAGAGGTGCTGCCAGTAGAAGCCAGGCACTGCAGAGCGGGGGGTCGGGGGCGCAATCCTTTCGCGGGTGATCTTCTGGCCATCGGCCGATTCGCTGTCAGCAATCACATAACCGTCATAAAGGTTGCGGGAGGTCTGATCCACGACAAGGGCGCTATCAAGTCGTGACAGGACTGACTGGGACGATTGAACAACGTCGTCATTCTGATGCGGCATGAGTTTGCCAGTAACTTCGACCACGTGAGCAGATGCGATCGGATTGAGTTGCCGCTGCGACCAGAGCCCGCGAACAACCAGTATCGCACTGTCAGGCTCAGTTGCGAGCAGACCCACCTCCCACGAATGTGATTGCCCTGTACCGTCCACCTGAAAAGGCGCTTGGAAATCGGCGATGTAGGTTCCGCGAAATTTCACATTCCTCAATGTCGCATCGGCCGGCAGCGGAATCCGAGGTTGGGTAATGGATTGAAGGGGTACAAGAGTCTTATCTATAACCACTGGCACTCGGCTCTCCCGTGCCCGGTTGAGTTGCCAGATTCCAAGCCCAATGAAACTCGATGCGATGAGAAGAATTCCTAGGATTGAGAGGACTCGCTGCGCCT
>CAYXIS010000040.1:0-14718 GCA_964465545.1 uncultured Bifidobacterium sp.
GCTAGTAATCGTTACAGACTAGGTATGACCGATGTTGTCGGTAAGCGCCCAAAGTTTGGTTGATCGCGCATAACAGGCCATGAATAGATCTGGTGCGAATAGGAGAGCAGGAATCCACCACCAAGACTGGTGCGTTGAAGCGAAGAGCATCAGTGAGGCAACGAAGAGGACTGCCCCCTCAAGTTGCACAAAGAACTTCGGCTTGCCGATTACGTGCATCTTGCTTCTCCTTCGCTAACAGTGTTAGCCTGAAATTATCATGGCTAACACCGACGGCCCAACTAGGCAAAGAATCCGCACCGCGGCATATGAATTGCTCATGGAGAAGGGCGTCGCCGGCCTGTCCATGCGTGCCCTTGCCGATCGACTTCACATCAAGGCTCCTAGTCTCTATAAGCACGTCCGGGATAAAGAGGAAATTGTCGCCGACCTCCAAGCTCGCGGTTTGGAGGAGTTTGGTGCAGCAATCAAGAGAGCTGGTCGGAGCAAGCGCGCAAAGGCGCTCGCGTATAGAAGATGGGCGCTGGAGAATCGGTACCTTTATGAGATAACTGTGTCCATTCCACTATTGCGCGATCGCATCCCTGCCGGACTGGAAGACGGCGTGACGAAGATGATCATTGAGATCACCGGCAAAGATCACGAGCAGGCCCGCGCAGTTTGGGCATTGATGCACGGATTGGTCGATCTCGAGATTGCAGGTCGCTTTCCTAAAGATGCGAACCTCGACTTAACGTGGAAGCGCGCAATTGCAATGATCTAGCTCGAAACGTGGACAAAAAGAATTGAGATCTGAAAACCAAATGAAGGGCGGGAAATCTTCCCGCCCTTCATTCCTTCCAACACCCATGGAAGGATGTTTTGGCTCTACCCTAGAAAGTGGGGTAGATGTCTATCGTCGTGCCCCCAGTCCCGGTGTAGTTGGAGCCGACTGACCACGTGACGTCATTGATCAGAGGTTTGAATTGGAAAGTCTGTCCGGAAGGAATTCTCTCCAACTGGTACTCCCATACGTCAGCAGCGGTATTTCTTGTTTCCATTGCTTGATTCCAACGGAAAGGATCCGTGTCACCGCGTAATGTGATTCGATTTCCATAGCCCACGTTGTAGTGGATTCGAATCGTTGTGATGTTGCGAGTAGGGGGCGTGTAAGCAACGGGGGTACCCGGTACATACACCTTTGCCTCGTGTTCGCCGAGCGAGACAGAGATTTGCTTCCCAGTCACTCCACCGGCCTGAACTACAACCGAGTCCGCCGTATTCATGAGGTTCGTCAGCACAGTACCAACGGCAATAGTCGATTCTGCCCTCAATGGGATGGTGCGAGTTTGGGTATTCCAGCTATCCGACAGGATCGTCATAGCCTCAGCGCCCGTTGAATCTACGCGACGAGAGAATCCGTAGACGGAGGTGTCCGTCCACATTTCTCTTTGAGTTCCTATCTGTAGTGCCGGATAGGCCTTCTTGACGGCATTGAGTCTCTGGATGTGCTTGTAAATCGTTCCAGTCTCACTGAAACTGGACAGATCCTTACGGTTGTCCTTGTTCGCGATCGGAACTTCATAGGGATTCATATTGCCATTATCGGCTTGTTCCGTTCCGTAGTAGATAACAGGAACGCCACGAGCTGTTAATAGGAATGTCATCGCCGTGCGGAGTCTTTGATAATTGTCACTCGCTCGAGCCAAGAATCTCGCTCGGTCGTGATTATCAATGAAGGTCTCGACTCGATTTACATGAGGGTACAAATAATCTTGGGCGAAGAGTCCGCTTAGATTATTCAGGTTTCCATCCGCAGAGAGTGCATCACGAGCGGTGAAGAATGTTGGAAAATCCAGTACGCCCCATTCATAGTTTTGATACGAAGAGACGTAATTGACATTTCCGTCAAAGATTTCTCCGAACGTTGGGACACCCATCGTGGTCTCGAAAGACTGAAGCCACGTTTGAGGAATACTGCGCGCGGCATCGACTCGGATACCATCAAAGCCCACGCCTTGAACCCAATCTCTATAGGTGTTCTTTAGATAAGTATCTACAGTGGTATTCGATTGATCCAGGTCATCAAGACCACCAAGATCGCAGACCTCCAACTGAGCTTGGGATTCACTTCCGTTGAACAAGCAGTCACCTGCGTGATGGAAAAGAGATGAGTTGTTCAGGGGTGATGCCGGGGCATATGTCGTTGGACTGTATGTCGTACTTGTTCCGAGAAGGTAGTCGGCCGTGTGATTTGGGACTACGTCCAGAATCATTTTAAGTCCGAGTGCATGCGCGGAATTGACCAAGTTTTGAAGATCCGTGCGAGATCCAAAGTGCTCATTCGGTGTCGCAAAGTCATTGGTGAAGTAGCCGTGGTAACTGGCTTCAGTTCCATCCCTGCTCAATGGTTGCTGCTTGGATACGGGTGAAATCCAGATGGCGGTCACTCCAAGATCTTTTATGTATTGGAGATGGTTTGTTAAACCTTGCCAATCGCCGCCGTGGTACATGCCCAGATTGCTGGGGTTGTAGTCTCCGTAACCAAAGTTGTCGTTCGCTGTATTTCCATTCGAAAAACGATCCACCAGAACTTGATAGATCACATCACCTTCGGCAAGAACTCCAGGTGATCCAGGCGCCACAAACGCAGACGCGTGTGTCGAACCTTGGGGAACGATCAGGGTGAATGCAAGTGCTAATACAGCTGCGATGCGCAATGGAATAGAGCGCTTTTGTATTTTAGAGATGAATTGTGAATGCATATATTCTCCGTATTCTTAGTATCGAGGGGAGTGGTTATGTATGCCTTGCACTTTCTCTTGCTATTTACGTTTCCTTTTCGCTGTGCTATTTCGAACTATGAGCGTCGGTCTGAAGGCAATATCAGCTGTAGCAGCGGAGGAAGTCGGAGTTGATTCCTCCGCTGTAAGCCACGATGCGACGTAATCGGATATCGCATCTATTGGTTGCGCAACAGTGGAGAGTGAAGGGAAGACCCAACGCCCTAACTCGATTCCATCGGAACCGAGAATCGATATGTCCTCGGGAACAGATATTCCCTTTGATTGGCAATAGTTCATCGCGCCGAGAGCCGTCAGGTCGCTTGCGCAGATGAGGGCTGTTATGTCGGGATGCGCCTCAAGCAGTCTGGCCGCGCCGACGACTCCGCCTTCGACTCCCCAGTCGCTATGAATTGGATAGATAACTGCATCTGGCACTGTTGAAACAAGTTCTCGAATGCCGGAGAGACGAAGATGGGATCGACTGGAAGTGGTTTCTACACCCGTAATAAAACCAATGGAACGGTGGCCGAGGTCGAGAATATGTTGTGCGGAGATTCTTCCCGCCGCCCACTCATCATCTCCAATGGCCGGGGCAGCGAGATCGTTGGGCGCTCCGTTGACGAAAAGTAGGCGGGCTCCGTGTTCAATAAGAGCTTTGTAATGAGGCAAATGCTCCGCCGTATTCGCCGCAACTGACGAGACAAATATGAGATTTGTGATTTGGCGGGTGAAGAATCCCTGGGCATGCTCACGTTCTGCACTTGCCAAATCCCCGGTTGTACATAGAACGATCGCCCAACCCGCATCTCGAGCTTTAGTTTCTATCGCCTGGGTGATTTGGGTAAAGATGGGGTTGACGATGTCGGGGACAAAAAGACCCGCTAACTTTTCAGGTTGAGAGGGTTCTGGCACCGAAAAAAGTAGTTCCTGCATGGCCTTTTCGACTCTTTCGCGTGTCTTTGGACTCACGATTTCCGCATTGTTCAAAACCCTTGAGGCGGTTGCGACGCTCACGCCTGCATGGGCGGCGACGTCTCGGAGGCTGGCCATGGCGGAAATGTATCATGTTTCAGACTCTTGACATATGTTTCATTGAGCCCTACTTTTCGAGCACTAGCAAGTCCACCTCCAAGAAGGGAAGCCCGTGATGAAGCTCTCTCATCGCAGACTCGTCTCGATCCTTAGCCTGGCCGTTTTTGCGACGGCCTCTCTCGGCACTGGGTCAGCGATCGCAGCAACAAAGGCAGCAAAACCAGTAACAATTCAATTCTGGAATTACTGGGATGGCGGAAACGGCCAAGCACTAAGCACTCTCGTAAAAGAATTCAATAAGAAGAACCCAGGGATCATCGTCAAGCCCGTTACATTCCCATGGGGCGATTTGCTCCCCAAGCTTCAGTCAGCCATTGCTAGCGGTACAACCCCCGCTCTGGCTGCTACAGATATTGCTTGGATGGCGAACATGAATCAGTCCGGCAAGTTGGTGGACTTGGGCGCCGCACTCGGCGGTATCAAGAAGGCGACCGGAGATATTTATCCGTCGCTGCTCACCTACGGTTTGTACAAGGGTAAATTGCAGTCTTTGCCTGCGAGTACGAACAATCTCTCCCTTTTCTACAATAAGGATCTCTTCCGCAAGGCCGGTCTGAATCCCAACAAACCACCTAAGACCTGGGCCGAAATGCGCGCCGACGCAATTGCAATCAGCAAACTCGGAAATGGCACGCAAGGAATGGAAATCTATGTTCAGCCAGGCGAAGGTCTCACTTGGCAGTTCCAGCCATACCTATGGCAATCAGGTGCCGGTTTCTTGAACAAGACCAACACCGCACCCACATTCAACTCTGCCGCGGGAAAAACTGCTCTTCAGTTCTTGGTCGATCTCATCAACGTTGATCACGCTGCAACAGCCGGTCAATGGGGTGCCTTCGATAAGGGCCAAGCTGGCATGAGAATCGATGGATCGTGGATGGTTGGCGGCTACCGCGACAATGCTCCGTTCGAATTTGGCACAGCGATGCTGCCAATTCCTGATGGTGGAGTACATGCAACCAACATGGGCGGCGAACAGATCATGGCGTTCAAGGGCAAAACTGCCTCACAGGCAGCAGCCGTCAAGTTCATCAGTTGGTTCACCAGTGCACCAATCCAGGCTCGTTGGGACGTTGCTACAAACTTCATGCCTATTAGCGATACGGTCGCAAACAGCAATGTTCTCTTGAAGCACGTTGCCGAAGAGCCTGCATTAAAGGCATTCATCGATCAGCAGAAATATGCTTATGCACGTCCTGCTATCGCGACCTACCCAGCAGTTTCAGATGCTTTCTCAAAGGCGTTGGAACCTGCCTTCTACGGAACCGTCAGCGTATCTGAGGCATTGGCCAACGCCGATGCCGCTGTACGCAAGGCACTAAGCGGTAAGTAGGCAAGAAAGTAAAGATAGAACTGCCCCAGACCAGATTTCGTCTGGGGCAGTTCTAGTCTTCTACTAGTTGGAAAGATTCCCCATTTAGAAGGAGGTAAAAGTGCGGAACAAGCAGGCGCGGACCGCATACCTCCTCATCGCGCCGGCCTTAATACTATTTATCGGCTTCACCGCCTATCCCTTCATCTGGAGTGCGCAGATCAGCCTCACCAGTTGGGATGGCCTCAACGCAGTCAAGAAATTCGTCGGATTTCAGAACTACATAAATCTCTTCGGCGATGCAGAATTCAGAAAATCCTTGTCAGTGACCACGATCTACACGGTCTCAGTCACATTAATCAGCACCGTTTTGGGATTTCTTATTGCGCTGATGTTGCAGCGCAGAGGCAAGTCCTCAGTCATTTATCGAACCATCTTCTTTTCCCCCGTCGTAACCGCGACCGTCGCCGCCGCTGTTGTGTGGCAACTACTTTTTGATCCTTACGTTGGAGTCATTGACTTGGGACTTAAAGCTTTACATCTTCCCGCGCCGAATTGGCTGAGTGATTCCCATTGGGCTCTCCCAGCAGTCATAATCGTTGGAATATGGAAAAGACTCGGCTTCGCAGTGATTGTCTATGCTGCTGGTCTAAGCAGTCTTCCGACCTCTTGTTACGAGGCTGCCGATCTGGATGGGGTCTCCGGTTGGCAGAAAATTCGTTACATGACGATTCCTTTGATGCGGCCCGTAACTACGTTGGTACTTATTACTGGCTTCATTGACGCCATCCAAGTTTTTGACCACATTTTCATTCTTACTTCGGGCGGTCCGATGGGCTCGACGAATGTAATGTCGCTCTTGCTCTTCAATCAAGGATTCAAACTGTTCCGCCTCGGATATGCATCGGCCATCGGTTGGACCCTGTTCATGATCATCTTCGCTTTGACTATGTTGCAGTGGCAAATCAGACGAAGGCATGAATGATGAGAACATTCAAAAAGTTAGCCATTCGCATTGCGGATCACTTTGCACTTATTGCCATCTCATCTGTCGTTATTTTGCCATTCGTATGGATGATCACCACGTCTCTGAAGCCACCAAAACTGGCTTTTGCAGCGCCGTACCTTATCCCTACCCATTTCCACTGGCAGAACTTCGTCAATGCCTGGCATGAAGCTCCGTTCAGCCGATACTACGTCAATTCAATTATCGTCGCCGCGTTCGTGACCTTCGGTCAGGTATTTACCAGTGCTTTGGCTGCATATGCCTTCGATAGGTTTGAGTTTCCGTTCAAGAAGACTTTGTGGTTCACACTGCTTGCGTCAATGATGGTCCCTCTGCCTCTGTTGGTGATTCCCTCCTTTCAGATAATCCAGCATTTACATTGGGCCGATAACCTCGCCGCGCTCATTATTCCGAGATGCTGGTCTGCCTTCGGAATCCTTCTTCTCCGTCAATTCATTCATTCAATTCCGCGTGATTATGACGACGCTGCGAAAATGGATGGGGCGAGTACCTTACGAGTCATCTGGACCGTCCTCTTGCCGCTTGCACGCCCAGCGGTTGCAACGCTTGCCCTATTTGCATTCCTATTCGCATGGAATGATTTCCTTTGGCCTCTGATTGTTCTTAATTCACCAGAACACTTCACCGTGCCACTCGGTATTGCCAACTTCTCAGGGAAATATGGCACTAGGTGGACGCTGTTGATGGCTGCAACTGTTTCGGCGACGATTCCAGCGGTGATTGCCTTCTTGGCGATGCAGAAATCGTTGATAAGAGGCTTAGCATCTGGTGGGATAAACGAATGAGCCAAGAAATTGTGCAATCGACAAATTCCGATCACTTGGATTGGTTCCGCAAGGGCACTTTGTATCAAATCTTTCCCGACCGATTTGCCCAGGTCGGGCAGTCAGCCGGTTCATCACTAAGTCCCTGGGGAAGCGCCCCATCGCGGGAGAATTTCTTTGGTGGAAACCTTGCGGGCATTTCGTCAAGGCTTGCCTACCTAGAACGTATCAGCGTTGCAAACATCTACCTCAATCCCATCTTCTCCTCTCCTTCAAATCATCGCTATGACACGCAGAATTACTTTCACATTGATCCGCTACTTGGCGATGAAAATCACCTAGCGAATCTAGTCAGTTCAGCAGGTGCTTCCGGAGTTGGCGTCTTGCTCGATGGTGTCTTCAATCATGTGGGGGATAAATTCCACAGTTTTGTTCGAGCATTAGCTGGCGACACATCCGAGCGCGAGTTATTCGATTTTGTGGGAGATTCCTCTGTCTATCAGACCTGTGGAGGAGCAGACTTTCTTCCCAAGTTGAATCACGGAAGTCCACACGTCCTCAAGATGATTACCGAGGTTATGTCCTACTGGGATTCCTTTGGAATCAAGGGCTGGCGCCTGGATGTACCTTGGAAAGTACCTTCTGGATTCTGGGAACAACTTCGAATATCGACCGAAAATCTTGCATCCTCGGATATGTGGATTGCCGAAGCATGGCAGCAATGGGGCTTTGCCGGCGACTTTCAATCGGTGACCAACTACTTCGCGCGTAATCGACTCGTTGATTTCGCGTCACGGCATGACGCTGATGCAGAGGATTTGGCAATCGATATTGAGCAATGGTGTGGGCTTCGCCATGACCCTTCTTTGATATCGAATTTTGTGGGAAGCCACGACACCGCCAGATTGGTAACCGAATGCCGGGGTTCGCGTCGTGATGCCTTGATGGTCCTTGTACTGAACCAATTCTTACCGGGGGTTCCCGTCCTTTATTACGGCGATGAAATTGGCCTGGCCGGAGACAATGATCCAGGTTGTCGCGGCACTTTTCCGTTGGCCTTTTCACAAGAGCAGAAGCAATTTCTGGCGACATTAGAGCCGATTCTGGCCCTTCGAAGAGTTCACCAGTCCCTGAGTCATGGGAATTTCTCGGTCATCGAGTGCAGAAATCGGACACTCATTATTGAACGTCGATTTGAAGATTGTGCGTTCACTATTGTCGTCAACTCTGGTGAGCGGGACCAACTTGTTTCGACAAAAGTACCTATGAATATGCAGTCAATCGTCGGTGAACAGGTGAGCGGGAATATCGTCCCAAGCCATTCACTTCTTATCAGCGGAGGAACCGAATGCGCTTGTCCCCAGCGATGACAAATACTGAGTCACACCTACCAGTGGAAAATCTATGGTGGAGGGATGCCGTCACCTACCAGATCTATATTCGGTCTTTTGCCGACTCCAACGGAGACGGTATCGGTGATATCAGAGGAATCATCAGCAAACTGGGATATTTGAAGTCTTTAGGAGTTGACGCAATATGGATCACTCCATGGTATCCGTCGCCTCAACATGACAACGGTTACGATGTTTCAGATTTTATGGATATCGATCCGGAGTACGGAACCCTTGAGATCGCTCAAGAGCTGATTGATGAAGTTCACCGAAACGGACTTCGAATCATCATCGACATTGTGCCCAATCATTCAAGTAATGAGCACCAGTGGTTTCGAGATGCTCTTGCCGCCGAACCTGGTTCGGCGGAGCGAAATCGCTACCTTTTCAGAGACGGCAAGGGAGAGAATGGAGAGGAGCCACCAAACAATTGGGATTCCGTGTTTGGAGGCCCTGCTTGGACTCGCATTACCGAAAAGAATGGTGAACCAGGTCAGTGGTACTGCCACATATTTGCTCCCGAGCAACCCGATTTCAATTGGGAGAATCCCGAGGTCAGAGATCACTTCATGCAGGTACTTCGTTTTTGGCTGGACCGAAACGTAGATGGGTTCCGTGTAGATGTTGCACATGGTCTTGTGAAAGCTGATGGATTGCCCGACGCGCCATTTCAGGAGCACTTCGGCCTGCTTGATTCGCGGGATTTCCCATACTGGGATCAGGATGGGGTACACGAGATCTATCGTGAATGGCGAAAATTGTTGGACTCCTATCCTGGTCAAAGAATGGCCGTATCGGAGGCGTGGGTGAATCCTCCATCGCGGTCCGCGCTCTACGTGAGGCCCGATGAACTCGCCAATACTTTCAATTTCGACTTCCTCACGGTCAAATGGGGGCGGGATTCACTTAGGAAAAGCATTGACGGATCCATGGCAGGTATGGCCGAGGTGGGGGCCCCTGTCACATGGGTTCTCAGCAATCACGATGTAGTCCGGGTAGTAAACCGTCTGGAGATGGACTTCATTGCCCCTGATGATGAAACGAAGATTGAAGAACCCGTTGCCGAGACTAAGTATTTTGATCAGAAGCGAGCTAATGACCGGGCACGCGCAGCAGCGCTGTTGATGTTCGCATTGCCAGGAGCGGTTTTCCTCTATCAGGGTGAAGAACTTGGATTGCCTGAAGTACTGGATATTCCTGTTGAACGGCTTCGAGACCCAATCTGGAAGATGAGCGGCAATAAGGAACGTGGTCGAGATGGCTGTCGAGTTCCCCTTCCCTGGAAAGTGAGCGAGGACGGCGCTTTCGGCTTCTCATCTAATCCTGATCTCACTCGTGAGCAGTCTTGGCTACCTCAACCTCAAAGCTGGGGCGATTTTTCAGCAGAAGGACAGGAAGAGTCCGAGAATTCAATGCTTCTACTTTATCGAAACGCGCTCGCCACTCGAAAGGCGCATCCTGCGCTCGTCAATACCTATTTTCGTTGGGTTGAGTCTCCTAACGACTCGTTCGTATTTACACGATCTCAAGACGAATCCTTCCTATGCATCGTGACTTTCGAAGAAGGAGAATCCATTCCTCCAAATTACGAAGTCCTTATCGGTAGCCAGAAAATCGGGTCGGGCCGAATCCCTCCGTACTCGACGGTGTGGCTTCAGCGTACTTTTTAAAGTTCGCCCAACTCCTACTCCTGATTTCATTGTCCCGAGACTACGATGAATTTCGTGGGAGTTTCTGATTCCTCTGGATTCCTCAGACGCGCAATGATTGTGGGCGCGTATGCCTTTTCGATGGCTTACCTTGAGTCTGCAGTTGTCGTCTATCTTCAACGAGCATTGTCGATGACTCCCGCGACCCTTTTCCCTTTACGCGATCAAACGACACTGGGGGGACTCGGCTCGATCGAACTTGGTAGGGAAGTCGCAACCCTTGTCATGCTCGCAACCCTTGGAAGTCTGGCCGGTCGCACACCCCTCGAACGTCTCGCATGGACTTCAGTTGCATTTGGCATTTGGGATATCGGCTATTACTTCTGGCTCTGGGTATTCATCGGCTGGCCATCCAGTCTAGGAACAACTGATCTGCTGTTTCTTATTCCAGTTCCATGGGTCGCTCCAGTGTGGGCGCCTATGCTCGTCAGCCTTGCGTTGAGCGTCTTTGGCCTCATCGTTGCTCGGCGGATCAGGGGAGGCCTACCCATGATTTTGAAACTGAAGCACTGGTTTCTTCTCATCGTGGGAGGTCTGGTCGTAATCGGAAGTTTCACTCTGGATGCCGCGCACATTCTTGATGGGGGCATGCCGTCTGCGTTTGCTTGGCCAGTCTTCGTTGTCGGAATGGCACTTGCGGGACTGGGGGTCGCCTTGCCGCTGCGATCCTCTTCGATTTCGCGCTAGTCGTCTAGAAGTTCAGCGATCTGTCCTCGGATGATATTGGCGTCATCAGAGTCAGTTTCCTTAACTAATTCGCCAAGGGCCAGCGAGACGTACTCATCTCGCCGCTTGTTATCTGACGCGGATGCAAACGCTCTGGCAACTCCTTCATTCAAACTCGCTTTCAGCCAAGCGGGGAATTCCTCGAAGCCGTGATTCAGCGAGGCAAGCGCGTATTCAATTGCGAGGGTTGGTTGACCTACAGCGACGTACGCCCGACTGGCCATCCAATCGGCAATCGCGAGCTCTTGTGGCCCGCCAACTCGCTGCCAGTGATAGCGCGACGTGAGCGCGTATCCGACAAGATCTCGCTTTTCGAAATCGCGTAGCGTGTGCCCAAGAAATTCCCAGCAGAGGCCGTAGGTTTGCCTAGCGTGTCGCTTATGCTCTTCATCAGACATAACTTTGAGCCTATCCCGTCTCGATTCTGGTTGACCGAATCTAGCCCAACCAAAGGGCTTGGTAATAGCCTCTCATCCGAAAGAAATATCGAAGTTCTTTTGAAGAGACTGTTCGAGGATGCGCACACCACATCAGACGGCCATTGGGAGGAGGCCTTCCGGCGTTCTGACTTGAAACCCACTGAATATCAGATCTTTTGGTCATGATTTGCCTTGTTATTCGAATATATTGGCGAACAAAACATTTCAATTATGTGTGAATCGCATAGTTCCTCGCAGGGAGAGGTTTTGGATGCGCTGGCCGATTGACACAGGAGATCGCCCAATACTGCTGATTCATGCACATCCAGATGATGAAGTGTTCGCAGGAGGTGCAGCCGTAGCCTGGCTCTCTTCATTAGGGGCGGAAGTTATCTTGCGCGTTGCCAGTGGCGGCGAGGTTGCAGAAGGGCCGAGTATTGACCGCCGCGATGCTCGAGTTCAACGGGGTGCTCGACTGGATCAATCGTGTGAAGCCCTCGGAATTTCAGATTGGAACTGGCTTTCAGATCCTGGACGGTGGATTGATACCGGCGCCCGACCGGATGCGCACTCTCTTTCGATGGCGACGCTCGAGGAACTTTGCCCCGCGATACTGAAAGTTGTGAACGACATAGATCCCCGAACGGTTTTCACCGTAGGAACTGATGGCTTGACTGGACACCCCGATCACATTCTTATTCGTCGAGCTATAGATGCCGTGATGCAACAACTCGGCAGTAGGGCTCCTGCGGTGTTAGGTTCGCAAGTATGCACCAGCGATGTTGTTGCTGCTCATCAGTTGTTTAGGTCCCGTGGAATAGAGTCGGCAGGCTCTGGACGTCTCGTGGGTACGACCGATGAACTTGATACCTGTGTGGCGCCGGATTTTGCTGGTCATGCTCGACGGAGAGCGTACGAGGTGTATGCAGGAGGCGATAAGAACATCGAAGCGGTCGAGGGTCGTCGTGCTTCATCTCGGCCAGGTGATTCTCTTGTCCTACGTTCAGTGTTCGATGTTACGGGTTGGAATGTGGATAGATTCGGGTGCTAACTAAAATTCACGGAAGGTTAGGTCCTCAATTCCTAAAGGTGTGATGACTCTAGACATCTGTGCTCGATGTCCTGAAACATCACAGAGTGCGGGAGGCGGGACTTGAACCCGCACGTCCGAAGACACAGGTTCCTAAGACCTGCGTGTCTGCCATTTCACCACTCCCGCAAGAGCGTTGATCCCAGATGGGGATCGGCAAAGCCAAGGTTAAGGGCAATGGCCTTATATGCCAAAACCAAGGCTATTTCCGCTAGTTTGCCGCGACTCCACGTCGAGAAATGGCATCAACACCCGCAGAAACAAGGAGCACGAGGCCTGTCACGATGAATTTAATGCCTGCTGCGTAGCCTAGAAGACCCATCCCGTTATCAATTACCGCCACTACGAGTCCGCCGAGGATCGCATCCCGCATCTTGCCTTTTCCGCCGAAGAGGCTGGTGCCACCGATCACTGCAGCGCCGACTGCGTAGAGCAGGGTTGAACTGCCGCCCGTGGTCGGAGAGATGGAGTTTTGACGGGAAGCGAAGAGCATTCCCGCGACAGCTGCCAATGCAGAACAAATCATGAATGCGGCGATTCGAACATTCTTGACATTGATACCCGCGCGTCGAGCGGCTTCAGCGTTGCCGCCGACCGCGTAGATATGTCGGCCGAACGCCGTGCGACCAAGAACGAAAGTTCCCATAACAAGTAGTGCGAGAATTACTGGCACCACAACGGGGATTCCTTTGAGACTTACGAGTTGAGGGTTGTTACTGCGTTCGCGGTTGAGTGCAAAGACTGCAATACCTGTGATACCAAGGAGGCCAACGGTCTTCAAAACCCAGAGTTTGAGCAATTCGGCCTTGAGTCCGACCTTGCGACGCGAGTTGATTCGATTGAGACCACTTAGAACGTAGAGAACGGATACGGCAATATAAAAGATCCAGCTCCATGTCGGTGAAAGGTTGTTGTTTTCCACTGCCAAGATTGCTGGGTCTGATATCTGAATAGTTCCACCTTCACCCGCGAGCAAGAGCAGTAAGCCCTGGAAGCCCAAGAAGGCCGCAAGAGTCACGACGAAGGAGGGGATTCCAAGCCGCGCAACGAGTGTGCCCAGAATGTATCCAAGCACCACCCCGACAAGGATGCTCACGGGAAGTGCTAGGTACCAAGCCCAGCCGTGATTTGTAATCAGGATGACGAGCACCGCGCCACAGACACCAGAGGCGTACCCAGCCGACAGATCGATTTCGCCAAGCAGGAGTACAAAAACGAGTCCCATCGCAATGACAGTGACTGCGGCCGCTTGGGTGATGAGGTTGGCGAAATTACTGGAGGTCAAGAAGACATTGGACATGACGCCAAAAACCCCGCAAAGGACGACGAGACCAAGCACCGCGGGAAGCGCACCGATGTCACCGGACTTGATTCGACTCCAGTAGTCGCCTAACGCGTCTTTCAGTGATGGGCCATTTTCGAGAGTATTGGTGCTCATATTCTTGCTCCCTGATCGACCCCAGCAGATTTGCCCGTTGTGATTAATTCGATGATTTGATTTGTAGATACTTCCGACTTATTTACTTGCGCGGCCATTGTTCCAAGGTAAAGAGCGGCGATGTTATCCGCGACCTCGAAGACATCAATGAGATTGTGGCTGATAAGAATCACAGCAAGTCCGTTGTCGGCTAGGCGACGAACAAGGTGCAGAACTTGCTCTGTCTGCGCTACACCGAGTGCCGCCGTTGGCTCGTCCAGGATTACTAGTTTGCTGTTCCAAAGAACCGCACGGGCAATTGCGACAGTCTGGCGTTGGCCACCGGAAAGTGACGAGACTGTCTGGCGGATCGACTTAACCGTGCGGACGCTTAGGCTATCGAGTGTTTTGCGAGCAAGGGATTCCATATTGCTCTCATTGAGTACGTAGCCTTTCTTGACTTCGCGACCCAAAAACATGTTGTGGACGATGTCGAGGTTGTCGCACAAGGCAAGGTCTTGGTAGACAACTTCAATGCCTAACGCGGTGGCTTCGCGCGGACCATCGATCTCAACTTTGTTGCCTTCAAAAAGAAAATCTCCACCATCGGGGGAATAGATGCCTGCAATGCACTTGATGAGCGTGCTCTTACCTGCACCGTTATCGCCTACAAGCGCAGTCACCTGACCGGAGTACACATCAAGATCCACGTTCTTAAGTACATGCACCGGCCCAAAAGATTTATTTACACCTCTGAGCGAAAGTATTGGAGTGCTCACGCCATGCTCCTTCATTAAAAACTTCATCGAAATCGTGTGGGACTGCAGTGTCCGAAGTCTATTCCTGAGTGCTTATTTGTTAAGGGGTGTTACATGAAATAGTTTCGGCCCGGGGCCGTAGCCCCGAGCCGAAACCGACTAGCTCATTGCTGAAATACAGCAATTCGTCTGATTATCAGACCTTGTAACGCTTGCAGAGTGTTTCGAGGCCCTTGCAGACATCTGCA
>CAYXIS010000041.1:0-2011 GCA_964465545.1 uncultured Bifidobacterium sp.
ATATAGGCGGGGCGAGTCCGTGAGGACTCGCCCCGCTTTTTCATAGTTTCGCATCTTGCTTAGGTGGCTACACTCAATTGACCCCCGAAACCATGGGGTTCTTTGGAGGAACATTGAAAAAGTCATTGCGTTACGGAGCCCTTCTTGCGGCCGCAGTACTTGCAGTCGGCGTTGCAGGGTGTTCCAAAACCACCGTTTCAACTGCGATCAAGGCGTGCCTTGCACTCGACACCGGAGGCGTTGATGACAAGTCATTCAACGCAGCTGCATGGCGCGGGGCACAAGCAACAGCATCGAAATCCGTCACGGTCAAATATCTTGCTGCACAGTCAGACGCTGACTATGCGCCAAACCTCAAGAAACTTGTGGATGAGAAGTGCAATATCGTCATTGGTGTCGGCTTCCTCATCAATAGTGCAATCATCGACGCCGCCAAGGCGAACCCTGGTACCAATTTTGCGATTGTCGATCAAGATGGATTTGACCACGGTCCAAACGGAGATCAATATCCTGGGACGGCAATTGCCAATTTGAAGGGTCTTCAATTTGCCACTGACCAGTCTTCATTCCAGGCGGGCTATCTTGCCGCTGGATTTTCTAAGACAGGCAAAGTGGCTACCTACGGCGGAATGAACATCCCACCAGTAACCATCTTTATGGATGGTTTCGCGAAGGGTGTTGCTTATTACAACCAAGTCAAAGGTGCAAACGTTGTGACTCTCGGTTGGGATAGTGTTAAGAAGGACGGAACCTTCGTTGGAAATTTCTCTGACCAATCGAAAGCTCTACAAATCTCCAAGAATTTCGAGCAGCAAGGGGCGGATGTTATCTTCCCGGTAGCTGGCGGTCTCGGAGGCGCGACGGCTGGTCAATCGCTTTCAGCACATAAATCAGTGACGATTTGGGTTGACTCTGATGGTTTTGTCCAGGCCCCTCAGTACAAGAGTGTGCTTCTCACATCAGTTGTGAAAGGCGTTGACACGTCAGTGACTGGAGTGATCAAGGATGAAGTCGCTGGGAAATTTACTTCGGCAGGATATCTTGGCACTTTGGCCAACGGTGGCACGTACTTGGCCCCGTATCACGATCTGGCCAAGGATGTATCAACGGCCCTTCAGGATGAAGTGAGCCAGCTTGGCCTCGACATTCAGTCGGGAAAGGTGAAGATCAATTAGTTAGTATGAATAAACGGAGCGAGGCCTCGCGGACTCGCTCCGTTTTTCTTTGCGTAATCGCTATTTCAAGGTAGATTTCTTTGTATGTCCTTGGAACTTCGTGCTGTAACGAAGAGTTTTGGAGCCTTAGTAGCCAACGACAGCATTGACCTCAAGGTCGAAGACGGCGAAATTCACGCGATATTGGGAGAAAACGGGGCGGGAAAGTCGACCCTCATGAATGTCGTCTACGGACTCCTGCAACCTGATTCCGGAACCATTATTGTCGACGGCAAAGAAATCAAAGTGCATGGTCCAGCTGATGCACTAGCTGCGGGCATAGGCATGGTCCACCAGCACTTCATGCTGATCCCTGTATTTACGGTAGCCGAGAACATCGTTCTTGGACACGAGGTCACAAATAGATTTGGCATATTGGAGTTGGCAACAGCCAAAGAGGAAATTCGTCGAGTCTCCAAGGAATTCAACTTCGATATTGATCCCGACGCACTCGTTGAGAATCTACCGGTTGGCCTTCAACAACGCGTCGAGATCATCAGGGCTTTGATTTATGACGCCAAGGTTCTAATCCTGGACGAGCCAACGGCAGTTCTTACCCCTCAGGAAACAGATGAACTCTTGAAGAACATGAAGGTCCTCCGAGATAAAGGAACCTCGATTGTTTTCATCACCCACAAATTACGAGAAGTACAAGAGGCCGCTGACAAGATAACTGTAATACGAAGAGGAAAAGTCGTTGGCACTCCACCGACAACCGCAACGCAGGAAGAACTCGCTTCATTGATGGTGGGCCGCCCAGTTGCGTTGGATGTCTACAAGAAAGCAAGTTCGGCTGG
>CAYXIS010000041.1:2021-13774 GCA_964465545.1 uncultured Bifidobacterium sp.
CTATCGGTGAAGAATCTGAATGTTCGCGACGTGACAGGGCGAAGGCTGGTCAAGAACGTCTCTTTTGATGTCCACGAGGGCGAAATCCTTGCCGTGGCAGGTGTGCAAGGAAACGGTCAGAGCGAATTGGCGAAGGCGATCGTTGGCTTGGAGGAGTTCATGGACGGTTCGATTGTTCTTGATGGCAAGGACATTACGACATGGTCGGTACATGACACTCTTTATTCCGGGATCGCCTACGTGCCTGAGGATCGCGAGCATGACGGGCTGATCTCATCCTTTTCAGTCGCGGAGAATTTGATCCTTGATACCTATGACACGCCTCCCTATGCCAAGGGACTTGTTCTTTCTCCGAGTGTGGTCGCGAGCGAGGCCGAACTTCGGGTAAAAGAGTTCGACGTGCGACTGCAGAGTGTTCAAGATACTGCCGCCTCGCTTTCTGGCGGGAACAAGCAGAAAGTAGTGTTGGCACGGGAATTATCTCGCCCCGTGAAACTCGTCGTTGCCTCCCAACCAACTCGTGGTCTAGATGTCGGATCCATCGAATTCGTTCACCAGAGAATCATTGCTGAGAGAGATTCCGGGAGAGCCGTGCTCATTTTCAGCACTGAGTTGGACGAGGTGACCGATCTCGCCGATCGGATCGCTGTGATGTACCGCGGGGAGATCATCGCGATGGTGCCTGCTACCACCTCGCGAGAGGACCTTGGACTTCTCATGGCTGGGGTCCACCCGGATGGGACTCGCTCGTGAAATTTGCCCGCAAAGCTTTTGCCACCATCGCTCTTCCTGGCTTGGCCTTTTTCTCGGCACTTTTCGTCAGCGGTTTGCTCATTGCATTTTCTGATCCAAAGGTTCTCAAACTTGCCGGATCTCCCCTCAAGTTCATCGGCAGTGCTTTTGCAGCGGCAGGCAAGGCGTATCTAGCCCTTTTTGAAGGAGCTATCTACGATCCGAACCTTGCTCATCCCAACTTCTTCGATGGGTTTTATCCTTTATCTGAAACTCTGGTCTCTGCAGCGCCCTTGATTCTCACGGGACTCTCCGTCGCCCTTGCCTTCAGGGCGGGGCTTTTCAATATTGGCGCCCAAGGTCAATTTATTTTCGGTGCCATTGGCGCATCCGTCGTTGGATTCAAAACCACCATGCCAGTGGGGATTCACGTCAGTGCTGCAATTGTTACCGCGATGGTCTTTGCCGGGTTATGGGGAGGATTTGTCGGGTTGCTGAAGGCAAAAACTGGCGCCCACGAGGTCATCGTGACGATCATGCTTAATTACGTTGCTAGTTACTTCCTTCTCTGGCTTCTTAGTACAACTCCTTTTCTGCGCAAGGGCAGACAGGACCCGATCGCGCCTCCAGTTAAGGAGAGTGCGCGTTTGCCGCATTTAGCCGGTGCAAATCTCCGCGTGAATCTGGGCATCATCATTGCATTGGCGGCCGCGGCGGGCATCTGGTGGTTGCTCAACCGCAGTACGTGGGGCTTTAGATTCCGAGCAGTCGGCGCCAATGCTGATGCAGCGAGGACTGCGGGAATTTCTGTTCCGCTGGTAACGACGATGGTGATGACGATTGCGGGTGCGCTCGCTGGTCTCGGTGGGGCCGTTCAAATCCTTGGCAGTGAGTACGCCCTCACATCGGGGGCCGGCGGAAGCTTTGGTTTTGACGCCATCACTGTCGCCCTCTTAGGCCGTGCGAACCCGTTGGGCACGGTCTTTGCTGCGCTCTTGTTTGGCGGTCTTCGCGCAGGCGGATTAACTATGCAGGCAAACACGGATACGCCAATTGACTTGATTCTCGTAATTCAAGCACTTGTTGTTCTGTTCATTGCCGCACCTGAACTAGTCAAGGCGGTGTTTAGAATCAAAGCGCTAAAGGTTGGATCTACCGTGGTTTCCAAGGGATGGAACGGCTAATGGCTCAGGTTGAGGTACTTTCTTTATCTGCACCAGAGCGTAGACGCCGTCGCATGGTGGTGCTTATGTTTGCTTTGACCGCATTCGCATTCCTAGCATTCATAATTATTCCGAAGCAGCACGACAAGGCAACATTCGGATTTGTCATGGATCGTGAATGGGTCGCATTTCACGAATGGACCATAGATTCGCGACATGGCTCGCTGGGCTTCGCAATTCTCGCTTTATTGGCCGCGACTCTTTCTTTATTCCAGTTTCGCGCTCGAAAGACTATCCGGATCGCCAGCTCAATATTCGGAGTTAGCTTTCTGATGTCCTTCTTGTGCTGGGCGGCGAGCGGAAAGTTCATCCCACTTACCGGACTATTGCAGGGTGGATTATTACTTGCAGTTCCTCTCATATACGGCGCAATGGCCGGCGTTTTATGCGAACGCTCGGGAGTCATCAATATTGCAATTGAGGGGCAGTTGCTTGCGGGCGCCTTTGCATCCGGAGTGTTGGCGAGTCTGACGCAGAAGACGTGGCTTGGCCTGATCATTGCTCCTTTTGCAGGAGCGCTCATCTCTTACCTCCTTGCTGTTTTTGCAATCAAATTTGGCATCAATCAAGTAATCCTTGGATTCGTTCTCAACGTTTTGGTCATTGGCCTGACTGACTTCCTTTACAAGAGGTTGCTGATTCCGTATCAGGGAACCTGGAACACAGGTCCAATCCTCTCTCCTTTGAAGATTCCGGTCCTTTGGAAGATTCCAATCATCGGACCGATCCTTTTTGATCAAACGATCATTGTGTATTTGATGTACCTCATCGTTGCTCTCATTCATATCGGGCTCTTCCGATCTAGATGGGGTCTTCGGATGCGAGCAGCGGGGGAGTATCCGACTGCGGCGGAGAGCGTAGGCATCAACGTAAATCGAGTCCGATTCCGTAATGTCATCCTTGCCGGTGCAGTGGCAGGGCTCGGAGGCGCATACTTCACGATTGGGGCAGTTGGACCATTTGGAAAGGAGATGACTGCGGGCAAGGGCTTCATCGCATTGGCGGCATTGATCTTCGGGCGTTGGAGTCCGTTGGGTGCGGTCTCGGCGGCATTGATCTTCGGTTTTGCAGATAACTTGCAAGGCGTCCTTTCCATCATCGGAACCGCTATTCCTTCTGAATTTATGTTGATGGCACCGTACATTGCGACGATCATCGCCGTTACAGGATTTGTCGGCCGCGTACGAGCTCCGGCTGCCGACGGTGTGCCCTATAAACGAGGCGAGTCCGTCTCGTGACCATTGATTGGGATTTACTCCATGCCCAAGCAATTTCGGCGATGAAGAAATCGTATGCGCCATATTCAAAATTCCCGGTGGGTGTTGCGGCCCTCGTTGATGATGGTCGAATTATCGAAGGGTGCAATGTCGAGAACGCAAGCTACGGACTGACCCTCTGCGCCGAGTGCGGTCTCGTGTCAACCCTGGCAGCGACCGGCGGTGGCAGACTTGTTGCCTTGTACTGTGTGGATTCACATGGAAATGCACTGATGCCTTGTGGCAGATGCAGACAACTCCTCTTTGAGCACGGAGGAGATGATCTGCAATTGATGACCGACACGGGAGTCAGGCCGCTTTCGCAATTGCTTCCGTGGGCGTTTGGTCCAGAGGAAATGAAGCGCCGAATTGATTGAGGCCTTCTCGGCAGTAGAGGTGATAGCGGCCAAGCGTGACCGCCATGAGTTAACTGATGCACAAATAGATTGGGTGATTTCTGCCTATACACGCGGAGTTGTTGCTGATGAGCAGATGGCTGCTCTTGCCATGGCCATACTCTTGAACGGCATGAACTCCCGCGAAATAACCCGGTGGACGAATGCCATGATCAATAGCGGCGAGCGGATGAACTGGTCAACAATCACCCGCCCCACAGCCGATAAGCATTCAACCGGAGGAGTCGGAGACAAGATCACACTTCCTCTAGCTCCGCTGGTTGCCGCATGCGGGGGTGCAGTTCCTCAACTCTCGGGTCGAGGACTAGGCCACACTGGCGGAACGTTGGACAAATTGGAATCCATCCCGGGATGGCGCGCGGACCTTTCCAACGAAGAGATGCTCAAAGTCTTGCAGGAGTGCGGCGCAGTAATCTGCGCGGCTGGTGCTGGCCTGGCACCCGCAGACAAGAAGTTGTATGCACTACGGGATGTGACGGCAACGGTGGAGGCGATTCCTTTGATCGCCTCCTCCATCATGAGCAAGAAGATCGCCGAAGGAACGTCGAGTCTTGTACTTGATGTGAAGACAGGAAGCGGCGCCTTCATGAGCGATCCAGCGCAGGCAGGGATACTTGCTAGGACGATGGTCGAGCTCGGAAAAAATGCCGGGGTGAAAACACGTGCACTAGTGACGGCTATGGATGTTCCGCTTGGTCTTACTGTCGGAAACGCTCTTGAAGTTCGCGAGTCCGTTGAAGTATTGGCCGGTGGCGGGCCAAGCGATGTCGTGGAGCTGACCCTGTTGCTCGCACGGGAAATGATTGACCTTGCGGGAATTCGTGGAAAGGACCCGGAGAGCGCGTTGAAAGACGGCAGCGCCATGGATGTCTGGCGAAAGATGATTAGTGCGCAAGGCGGCAACCCGGATGCGCCGCTTCCGACCGCACGGGAGAATCAAAACTACGTTGCGACGGAAGGCGGCCGTATGGTCGGACTGGACGCGATGAAGGTCGGCGTTGCCGCATGGAGGCTTGGGGCTGGCAGATCAAGGCAGGGCGAGAAAGTTCAAGCAGGCGCTGGGATTGAACTTCATGCCAAGCCAGGAGATCAGATCGTCGTCGGCCAGGTGTTGATGACGTTGCACACGGATGAGCCAGAGCGCTTCCCTCGCGCACTTGAAGCCCTTGAGGGCGCAGTGACAATTGTGGCTGGCGGTGCGGTCAATCGACTACCTTTGATTGTGGAGAGAATTCAATGAACAATCTTTTAAAGGTGCCCAATCCCAGTCAGATTATGCGATTGCCAAAGGCGCTGTTGCACGATCACCTGGATGGAGGGCTGCGGCCCCAAACGATTATTGATATCGCCCGCGAAATCGGGTACACAGCCCTGCCGACAACCGATGCCGAAGAATTGGCGATCTGGTTCCGTGAATCCTGCGATTCTGGTTCGTTGGTTCGATATCTTGAAACTTTCAGTCATACGATCGCGGTGATGCAGCGACGACAAGATATTGTGCGAGTCGCACGTGAGTGCGTAGTCGATTTGGCGCGAGACGGCGTCGTATACGCAGAGGTCCGTGGAGCACCGGAACTCTTCACGGAAAAGGGTCTGTCGATGTCCGATGTCGTGCAGGCCACTCTCGAGGGATACCGCTTAGGTGAGGCCGATGCCAAGGAGGAAGGTCTCTCTATTCGAGTGACATCAATTCTCTGTGGGATGCGACAGAACAAGAGATCTCAGGAAGCTGCAGAGCTTGTCGTTGAATATCGCGATCTGGGTGTTGTCGGTTTCGACATCGCCGGCCCCGAGGATGGTTTTCCTCCAAGTGATCAGAAGTCGACCTTCGATTACTTGAGGCGAGAAAATGCGCACTTCACTATCCATGCAGGGGAGGCATACGGCCTTCCGTCGATTTGGGAAGCGATTCAACTTTGCGGTGCAGAAAGACTGGGCCACGGGGTTCACATCATGGATGACATCGACCTAACCGGAGCAACGCCGAAATTGGGAAGGCTCGCTTCATATATCCGCGATCGACGCGTTCCCCTCGAATTGTGTCCAACCTCCAATCTTCAAACTGGGGCTGCAAAATCGATCAAGGAGCATCCCATCGGAATACTCGGAAAGATGAGGTTTCGAATCACGGTTAACACTGACAACCGACTAATGAGCCACACCTCCATGAGCAAGGAAATGACTCAACTTGTCGAAGCTTTCGACTGGACTTTCCTTGACCTTCAAAGAGTGACAATAAATGCACTCAAGAGTGCCTTTATTCCCTTTGAGGAAAGACTTTCCATTATCGAAGGAGTTGTAAAACCGGCCTACGCTGCTATCGCCGCGGAGTAAGGCTCTAGACGCCGATCGGGTGCCAGATGGTCTTCGCTTCCATGAAGGCGAGGATGCGCTGAGGATTTTGTCCAAGACCAAACGAATGGATTCTCTTCAGGTTCTGGGCACCTGAGGTCTTGAGGTCCGAAATTAGTGAAGGTTCGATTACTCCGCTGATATCTAGTCCATTGATGTCCATATGCGAGGCAAACCAGGGCGCGAGTTCCTCTTTGCTCCCAGTGAGGATATTGCAGACGCCATGCGGAAGATCACTTGTGGCCATGACTTCGGCGAAGGTAACGGCCGAAAGTGGTGCACGCGAACTTGCCAGTGCAATGCAGGTGTTTCCCGAAACGATAATCGGTGCTATGGCATCAACTAGTCCCAAGAGTGAGTTGTCTTCAGGTGCAATGCAACCAACGACACCCATTGCTTCGGGGATGGTGAAATTGTAAAAAGGACCAGAAACAGGATTTGTTGATCCCGCTAAGACAGACAACTTGTCGCTCCAGCCGGCGTACCAGACCCAACGATCGATCGCGGCAAGAACCTCATCCCTCGCATCATCGAGTGGGATTCCATCAGCATCAGAGATCTCCTTGGCGAATTGATCTCGCCTTCCTTCCATCATCTCGGCAATTCGATACAGGATCTGCCCTCGGTTGTATGCAGTTGCACCGGCCCATGAACCTTGTGCAGCTCGTGCGGCAACGACCGCGTCCTTCAAATCTTTTCGTGAGCCCAGGCAGGCATTTGCGATGAACTGACCATCTTTGCCATGAATCTCGTATGTCCGACCTGATTCGCTTCGCGGAAATGCTCCGCCAATGTAGAGCTTGTAAGTTTTCTGAACCTCTAGACGCTCACTCATTGTTCGACTCCGCCTCTTTGAGATAAGCAGCGAGACCGTGACGACCACCCTCGCGACCCCAACCTGACTCTTTGTACCCGCCGAATGGACTGGCCGGATCGAATTTGTTAAACGTATTCGCCCAAATCACTCCCGCTTGAAGTCTCCCAGCCGTCCAGAGAATTCTCGAACCCTTTTCACTCCATATACCCGCCGAAAGTCCGTAGGGAGTGTTATTTGCCTTCTCTATGGCCTCTTGCGGAGTTCTGAAGGTAAGCACCGAGAGAACGGGACCGAATATCTCCTCGCGCGCAATCCGGTGTGCCTGAGTAACACCAGTAAAGATAGTCGGCGGAAACCAGAAGCCAGTGTCGGGTAGGGCACACTCTGGACTCCAGCGCTCTGCGCCCTCCTCATCACCTGACTGGCTCAAGTCGCGGATCTTTTGAAGTT
Source organism: uncultured Bifidobacterium sp. (assembly GCA_964465545.1). Taxonomy (GTDB): domain Bacteria; phylum Actinomycetota; class Actinomycetes; order Nanopelagicales; family Nanopelagicaceae; genus QYPT01. The sequence continues at coordinate 9,268 of CAYXIS010000041.1, forward strand.
GCTCTGAGGAGTTAATAGCGCCCAGATCGGTGTTCTTGTCGAGTGGGTTTCCCACCCTGATCTTGGACATACGTACTTTCAGTTTTGCCAAGACTTCATCGGCAATATCTTCTTGCAACAGCAAACGAGATCCAGCGCAGCAGACGTGACCCTGGTTGAAGAAAATGCCATTGACAATCCCCTCTACGGCTTCATCTATGGCGGCATCTTCAAAAACAATGTTGGCTGCTTTCCCACCGAGTTCAAGGGTTGCCTTCTTCTGAGTAGGCGCAATCGCGCGGGCAATTGCCTTACCAACTTCCGTAGATCCCGTGAATGCAATCTTGTCTATCCCAGGGTGGTCAACGAGCGCGGCTCCCGTGCTGCCATCGCCTGTGACGATATTTACAACGCCCGGGGGAAGATCCGCCTGCTGACACACTTGGGCAAAAAGGAGCGCGGTCAGCGACGTGGATTCGGCGGGCTTTAGTACGACGGTATTACCAGCCGCCAACGCGGGGGCAATTTTCCAGGCAAGCATCAAGATAGGGAAATTCCAAGGAATAATCTGGCCGGCGACCCCGTGCGGTCTCGGAGAATTTCCCATGCCCGCGTAGTCCAGTTTGTCCGCCCAACCTGCGTGATAGAAGAAGTGTGCTGCCGCAAGTGGGACGTCAACATCTCGAGACTCACGTATTGGTTTGCCGTTGTCGAGACTCTCAAGCACGGCGAATTCGCGGGCTCGCTCTTGAAGAATTCGCGCTATGCGATACAGGTACTTTCCGCGTTCTTTACCCGCCATTTTTGACCACACAGACTCATAGGCAACTCGTGCCGCGTCCGCCGCGGTATCGATATCTTGAGCATTTCCGAGGGCAATGTGGCTCAAGACCTCTTCATCGGATGGGTTGATCGACGGGAAGTGGTTGGCCCCTTTTGTGAATGCGCCATTGATGAAATGACCGTATTCAGGATTGATCGTGACGATTGATCGCGACTCGAGAGCCGGGGCATATTCGACAAATGCATCTTTGGGTGTCATTTTTCTTCTCGCTTAATCGATCGTCACGTACGTTGGACTTGCATAATAACCATCCCGCATTTTCATCCTCTGCATCAATAGGTCGTTGAGCAAAGCGCTTGCTCCGATGCGAAATAGGGATGGCGTCAGCCAATCGGGTCCTGCGGTCTCATTTACGAGAACCAGTTGCTTGATTGCATCTTTGGTATTTCGGATTCCACCAGCTGGCTTAACGCCAATTCGATGGTTGGTCATCTGGTAGAAGTCACGGACTGCCTCAAGCATCACAAGGACAACAGGCGCTGTGGCGGCGGGAGCAATCTTTCCGGTGGAAGTCTTGATGAAGTCTGCCCCGGCAAGCATTGCAAGAAATGACGCCTTGCGGACATTGTCATACGTCACGAGCTCGCCGGTTTCAAGAATTACCTTGAGATGGGCCTTTTCGCCACAGAGTGCGCGTATCTGTGAGATCTCATCAAAGACCTCTATATAACGCCCTGACAAAAAGGCTCCGCGGTCTATGACCATGTCGATTTCACCTGCACCTGCTGCAATGGCATCGGTCGTGTCCTGAATTTTGACCGCCATGGACGCGCGACCGGATGGAAACGCTGTCGACACTGCGGCTACGGGGACGTGTGATCCGCCGACCAAATCCAGATGCTTTCTCGCAATGGAAACCATGTCGTTGTAGACGCAGATCGCACCAACACTTGGAACTGTGGGGTCGCTCGGATCTGGGCGTACTGCCTTCGAGGCAAGTGCCCTCACCTTCCCGGGAGTGTCTGCGCCTTCGAGGGTGGTGAGATCGACCATGGAGATTGCAAGGTCGATGGCAGACTTTTTTGACGATGTCTTGATGCTTCTTGTACCAAGCATCGCCGCCCGGGCTTCTGCCCCTACCTGATCTACGCCGGATAGGCCCTTGAGAAAGTTGAGTAGGGAACCTTCGGTGCCATCGACGAGCCCGTAGTACTTCACAACTTCATCTTATCGATTTAAGACTCAAGTAAGAATTGCTTTGAGAGGATCCCTTAATTCATTAAGGATTTTCTCTGCGGCTAGGGCGCCTTGCCTTGTGATGACCTCCACATAGCACTTCACTTTTGCCTCGGTACCGCTAGGTCTGATGATGATTCGAATCTCTTGCTCCAGCCAGAGACGTAGGCCATCCGTAGGCGGGAGGTCATCTTTTGGCATACTCAAATCATCTATGGAGAGAACTCGCCTGCCCGCAATCTCAGAGGGAGGATTAGACCGCAAAGAGGTGAGGAGTGCCGCAACTCGCCCCAAATCCTGAACTCGAACGGATATCTGTTCTGTGCCATGAAAGCCGTGGCGAAGCCATAATTCATCGAGTAGATCCAGAAGTGTTTTGCCGTCCATCTTCAGATCGGTGGCTAACTGCGCAAGAACGATCGCCGCAGAGATTCCATCTTTGTCATTCACTGAATGCGAATCAACGCAGTATCCGAGTGCCTCTTCATAACCGAAAGTGAGACCTTTGATCTTCGCCAACCATTTGAAACCAGTCAGAGTCTGGCGAAACTCCATCGAGTGATGTTCGGCGATCTTCTTGAGAATCGATGATGAAACGATCGAATTCGCAAGGACGCCGCCATTCGATTTGCGTGCAATGTACTCGCCAAGAAGAGCTCCGAGTTCGTCGCCCCGAAGCATTCTCCAGCCTTTGCGCGGATCATTCACGGCCGCAGCACATCGGTCAGCATCCGGGTCATTGGCGATAACAAGATCGGCATTGACCCCTCTTGCGCTCTCCAGTGCCAAGTCAATTGCACCGGGTTCCTCAGGGTTTGGAAATGCCACTGTCGGAAAATCCGGGTCTGGTTGCGCTTGCGCTTGCACCAGTATCGGTGATGGGAAGCCGGCGGCATGAAAGACCCTCTGCAAGGTTTCTGTACCAACTCCGTGCAGTGCCGTGTAAACGATTTTGAGGTCTCCGGGCTTCTTGACAAGCAGGGATGTCCGCGCGACATATTTTTCAACAACCGTGTCGTCCAAGGTGACCCAGTTGGTTCCACGCGGTCGAGAGGCCAGCGAAGTGATTTTGGAAATTTCCCGCGAGATCAATCCATCGGTTGGCGAGATGATCTGCGAGGCAGAGTAATCAATGCCATCGACAATTCCCCCCAAGTAAACTTTGTATCCATTGTCCTGTGGTGGATTGTGGCTGGCGGTGACCATGACGCCCACATCCACACCGAGTTCATTGATTGAATAGGCCAGCACGGGCGTGGGAAGCGGTCGTGGCAGGATAAACACTTTCATTCCGGCGCCACACATGATCTCCGCGGTCTCTCGAGTGAAATCTTCTGAACCGTGGCGAGCATCGCGTCCTATAACGATGCTGGTAAGGCCCCTGTCCTTCATGAATTGTGCAAGCCCAGCAGCGGTTCTGCCCACCACTGCACGGTTCATGAAGGAGGGTCCGGGCCCTATTGGGCCGCGAAGACCAGCTGTTCCAAATTGAAGAAACCCCGAAAAGTGGGTTCTTAGTTGTTCGTAGTTTCGCTGCTCCACAAGGTCCCGCAGGCGTTGCGCGGTTATCGGATCTGGATCATCAAGGATCCATTCGTTGACTTCTCTTACTAGCGACTCCATGTTTCTAGAGTAGTTTCGGGATGACCCCTTTGAGAAGGGCACCCATTCGGTTGGCGGCCTCCTTGCCAGCTGCGATCACTTCTTGGTGATCGAGTTTATCCCCACTAACACCAGCGGCAGCATTAGTCACTAATGAGATTCCAAGAATTTCTGCACCAAGTGCATGAGCTGCGATCGCCTCAGGAACCGTAGACATCCCAACAAGGTCGGCACCTAAAGTCCGTGCCATGCGAATTTCGGCAGGTGTTTCATAAGAAGGACCTCGAAAGTGTGCGTAGACACCTTCTTGCAATGAAGAATCTTCGCCCTTAACTATGTCGCGAATTCGCTTGCTATACAGATCAGTCAGGTCTACGAAATCTGCGCCAATTAATGGACTTGCCGCAGTCAAAGAGATGTGATCGGAAATCAATACTGGCTGGCCCACTCTGTAGTTCACGTTGATGCCGCCGGAGGCGTTGGTGAGGATGACAACTTTGCAGCCGGCCTTTACTGCAGTTCGAACCCCATGAACGACGGCTTCCATCCCTTTGCCCTCGTAAAGATGCGTGCGACCCAGAAAAACCAGGGCGCGAATCTTGCCGTGCTCACCGACCAATTCGTACGAACGGATTCTTCCGGATTGGCCCGCGACGGTAGGAGGCAGAAAACCCTCAATGTCCTCGGTGTTGAATTCGTGAGACGGCGTGCCAAGTGCGTCAATCGCGTCGACCCACCCCGACCCCATCACCAAAGCAATGTCATGTTGTGCCACGCCAGTGCGCTCTGCGATTTGCGCCGCTGCTTTGGTGGCAGTTCCTATTGGATCAAGGTAGAGGCTTCCGGGGTCCTGTGGATTCATGCGTCAATAATGTCACAGAGCCTTGCGCCGTTAGAGACGTTCTC
>CAYXIS010000042.1:0-13680 GCA_964465545.1 uncultured Bifidobacterium sp.
CGACGAGCGTCTTAGAAATCTTGGCGGCAAAGCGCCAACCCGCCCAACTTGCCCGGTGGTGCCATCACACCGTCTACTCCCAACTCATTACCAAGGTTGGAACACTCGGTGAGGTTGGACGCATCCGCAAACTCCACACATGCCAGCCTCTTGATGGAATATGTGAAATCGCTCTTACGGTGAGGTTTGGTGACCGTATCCGATCACTGGCCATCCGCTTTGAGGGCGTTGACCGTCGATGGCTCTGCACTTCTTTGACACTTCTTTAGAGCGAAACTATTTCGCCCCGTGACACCGTTTGTATTTCTTCCCTGATCCACACGGGCACAGAGCGTTGCGTGAGATGCCACCTGTGGTGCTTGCTCCAGTCTCATCTGGGGCCGAATATTGGAGTTCGGTTGGGGCGGAATGCGCATCAAGGCCTTTACCCGTTACCTCGTTGCTGGCTTCCTCAACGGTGACTTCAATATTGAACAGATAGCCCGCAATTTCCTCTTTGATTGCGTCCATCATGGCCGAGAAGAGTTCAAAGCCTTCGTTCTGATATTCAACAAGTGGGTCGCGTTGAGCCATCGCGCGAAGGCCGATGCCCTCTTGCAGGTAGTCCATCTCGTAAAGATGCTCGCGCCATTTTCGATCCAGGACGGAAAGAAGAATCTTCCGCTCCAATTCGCGCATGACCTCGGATCCAAGGAATTCTTCACGTGCGGCGTAAGCAAGAAGAGCGTCATCAATAACTTTTTGCTCGAGGAAGTCGGCATCTAGGGCAGCTCGAGATCCAAGTTCCTTATCCAAGTCCTCAATCGAGAAAGTGATTGGGTAGAGCGCCTTAAGCGCCGTCCAAAGAGTGTCCAGATCCCAATCCTCGGAATAGCCGCCTGCAGTGGCAGCAGAAACGTATGCCGACAAAGTATCTTCTAGGAAGGTTTGCACTTGGTCTTTAATATCTTTGCCTTCTAGTACCAGACGTCGTTCGCCATAAATAACTTGGCGCTGGCGGTTTAGAACGTCGTCGTACTTAAGAACGTTCTTTCGGATTTCAAAGTTTTGCGATTCAACTTGAGTCTGAGCTGAGCGGATCGCATTGCTGACCATCTTGGACTCAATTGGCGTGTCTTCTGGAATTCCGGCTGCCGACAAGAAGCGCTCGACCATACCTGAATTGAATCGACGCATCAGATCATCTTGTAATGAGAGGTAGAAACGAGATTCTCCTGGGTCGCCTTGACGTCCAGATCGTCCGCGCAACTGGTTATCAATGCGCCTGGATTCATGACGTTCGGTTCCAAGGACGTACAGACCGCCGAGGACGATTACTTCCTCATGCTGGGTCGCCACTGCAGCCTTCTGTTTAGCCAATTCTGCCGGCCATGCACGCTCGTACTCCTCAGGGGTATCAACTGGAGAGAGTCCCTGTATTTGTAGCCCGAAATCTGCCACCAACTCAGGATTTCCACCGAGCATGATGTCGGTTCCGCGACCTGCCATGTTCGTAGCAACTGTTACCGCGCCAACGGTTCCCGCTCTGGCGATAATCGCCGCTTCACGCTCGTGGTGCTTCGCGTTGAGAACTTCGTGGGCGACTCCGTTCCGCTTCAAAACAGCCGAGAGCTCTTCCGATTTCTCAACGCTGACTGTTCCAACCAGAACGGGCTGGCCTTTACGGTGGCGCTCGACGATGTCCTGCGCAACTGCAGCAAATTTCCCGATTTCAGACTTGTACACAAGATCTGCCTGATCCGCACGGATCATTTCCTGGTTTGTCGGAATTGGGACTACGCCCAATTTATAGATTTGCTGGAATTCGGCGGCCTCGGTCATAGCCGTGCCGGTCATTCCAGAGATCTTCTCGTACAAGCGGAAGTAGTTCTGCAGAGTGATCGTGGCGAGAGTTTGATTCTCGTCTTGGATTTCAATGCGTTCTTTGGCTTCAAGGGCTTGGTGCATACCCTCGCTATAGCGGCGACCCGCCAAGATTCGACCCGTATGTTCATCAACGATTAGTAGTTCGCCATTCATTACCACATAATCTTTGTCGCGTTTGAACAACTCCTTCGCGCGAACAGCGTTGTTGAGATAACTGATCAAAGGCGTGTTGGCTGATTCGTACAGGTTATTTATGCCTAGTAACTCTTCAACTTTTGTCACGCCGTCTTCGAGAATTCCTGATGTGCGCTTCTTCTCATCAACTTCGTAGTGCACATCTCTTACAAGTTTCTGCGCAATGTTGTTGAATTCCACGTACCACTTCGTGGCCTTGTCCGCAGGACCGCTAATAATCAAAGGCGTGCGCGCTTCGTCGATCAAAATAGAGTCAACTTCATCCACTACGGCAAAGTAGTGATCACGCTGTACGCACTCATCGAGAGTCCAAGCCATGTTGTCACGAAGATAATCGAAGCCAAACTCGTTGTTCGTGCCATAGGTGATGTCGGCTGCGTAGGCGATGCGCCGCTCTGCAGGATTCATTGATCCCAGAATCACCCCTACGGTGAGTCCCAGAAATCTGTGAATTCGACCCATCCACTCACTATCGCGTTCTGCCAGATAGTCGTTGACGGTAACTACATGAACCCCCCGGCCGGCAAGGGCATTTAGGTAAGAAGGCAAGGTGGCGACAAGCGTCTTGCCTTCACCTGTACGCATTTCGGCGATATTGCCGCGGTGCAACGCAGTGCCACCCATGAGTTGAACGTCGTAGTGCCTCTGTCCCAGGGTCCTCTTGGCCGCTTCACGAACAACTGCGAAGGCTTCAGGCAATATGTCATCTAGCGTCTGGCCTTTAGCAAGTCGCTCTTTGAACGTGAGGGTCATGCCACGCAATGACTCGTCACTTAGAGCAGAGATTTCCGCCTCGTGCCCATTAACGGCCGCGACGACCTTCCCAAGTTCGCGAAGGGTCCGCCCTTCTCCTGCCCGCAAGATTCGATCTAAAAATGCTGGCATGCCCCAACCTTTCTCATACTCACGCGAATCGGCGCTTTAAGGGGTAACTGCCCCAACTCATCGCCCTATCGTAGGGGAAGAGCCACAAGGGCGGTAACCGCAGCCTCCACGCGAAATCCTGCTGTTTCCAGCGTTCTCACAGCCTCGCCCAAGGTCGCACCCGTCGTCATCAAGTCATCCACGAGGAATACCTCAGATGCCCGACGGCAATGGCGTGCAACGCTCATCGCGCCAGAAAGATTCCCGAAACGCGAGGGCGCATTTAGTTGTGATTGGTCATTGACTTTCCGGTTGTGTCGAATTATCTGGCGTACAGGTAGCCCCTCTGCCACTGCAAGGCGGTTAGTAATCTCTGCCACAAAGTTTCTTCCTCGCTTCCTCAGCGCCTTCTTGCTGTGAGGGATCGGAATCAATACGGGCCGGATTCCGCAACTGCGCATTGCCATACGCAAGGAGTGTTGAAGGGCAACGACAAGAATGTCGTCAGCCTTGCGCACCCCATCCTCTTTCGCAGCAAGGAGAATGTGACCGGCTTTCGGACTGTAATGAATGGAAGAAAAAACTGGAACTTCGCCAACCTGACTTCTAAAATCACTTAGCTGAAGTTCCTTCAAGCAATTGATGCACAACTCTTCGTTAGCGGCTCCACAGCCAAGACACCGCGGAGGAAATATCAGATCGCGTAAACCATGGTCATGTTGCACAAGTCAAGTGTCGAGTACGGCCACAGACAGATGGAGGCGGGGTCATCGAATTGTGGATTGATAGTCCTCTGGCTGTAATCGAATGGGTCGGGAGAGAACCTCTCCGCCAGCTCGTCTTGGAAGGGTGAGTACAAAATGTGCACCCTGGCTCGGTCTACCCCATGCTTCAAGTTCGCCATTGTGCAAACGTGCATCTTCGAGGGCGATGGAGAGTCCGAGTCCCGTGCCGCCGCGGACTCGCGCTCTCGAAGGGTCGGCGCGCCAGAATCGGTCGAAGACTCTGTAGGCCGATGACTCCTCAAGACCGACTCCGTAGTCACGTACACCGACTGCCACCTCATCATCGGTTGCGGCAATCTTCATCTTTATGGGCTTGGAATCGGAATATTCGATTGCATTGGTTAGGAGGTTTCGAAGAATGCGTTCCACCCGACGAATGTCTGCGTGGATCAACACCGGCTCTAGCGGATGGCTGAGATCAATCGATGTCGCGCGTTCCCGTGCAAGTAGAGAGAGGTCGGAGATACATCTGGTTGCCAATGCAACCATGTCGAATTCCACGCTTTCAAGGATTGCCACCTCGGCATCAAATCGACTCACTTCAAGAAGATCCTCAAGAAGTCTCTCAAATCGGTCAATCTGCGCCACCAGAAGTTCGGCACTTCTTGCGATGTTTGGATCGAATTGATCGCGAGACGAATGGATAACTTCAGATGCCATTCGCAACGTAGTCAAAGGCGTCCTCAACTCGTGAGATACATCAGAGACGAAGCGTTGCTGGACGCGCGAAAGATTTTCCAAGCGCGTGATTTGGTTCTGAAGCGATAGCGCCATCTCGTTAAACGCATTGCCTAATCTCGCGATTTCATCTTTGCCTTTGATCTGCATCCTTTGACCCAAATCCCCGGCCGTAAAACCTTCTGCAATGCGCGCAGCCTCTCTTACCGGGCGGACGATCTGGCGAACGACCAAAGACGTAATTAGCGTGATGAGCAAGAGAAGAGCCAAGCCAGTAAAGAGCAACGATCGACTCAGAAGGTCAAGGGTCGCATTCTGACTCGCCAAACTAAAAAGCAGGTACATTTCATACGCTCCGGCTTTGGGAATCGTGATCTTCTCCCCAACGGCCAGCGCGGGCACCTGCGTCCCATCCGAGTAGTGAATGACCGTTTCCGACCATTGGGTCGATATGTCTTTCTGGACACGAAGTCGCAATTCTTTCGGTATCGACGAAACCATCATTTGGTTGGAAGTTCTCTGGTAGTCAATCACGCCTTTTGCTGTGGACTTGGTTCGAAGGAGTGCAACCTCGCGCCCGTTAATCGCCGTGCCTATGACACTTGGCGAATTCACGATGATGTCATCAACAATCTGCTTTATCGCCTTCGCCTCTGAATCGGAGGCGAGAATTATTCTGTATTGCGCATTGAAGATCGCCGAGCGAGTCTCCGCAACCGACGACTCCACTTTGACCTTGCGGATTCCCTCAGATAATTGTGCGTACAAGGCCGACCCCGTAAGCCATACAACGCCTAAACACAGCAGGACCGTTGAGAAAATTACCTTGAACGCAAGAGAGTTCCGAAAACCGGCGACCCGACTCGTACGAGTCATTTCACACTCCGCCTGTAACTCCCGCTTTGTATCCAACGCCGCGAACTGTCACCACGATCTCGGGATTTTCCGGATCGTGTTCGACTTTCGCTCGGAGCCTTTGGACATGTACGTTCACCAATCGCGTATCAGTCGAATGACGATATCCCCAAACTTCACTCAAAAGAGCATCGCGAGTGAAAACCCTGCGCGGCTCCTTTGCGAGCGCGACGAGGAGGTCAAACTCCAAACGGGTCAGGGCAATCACCTTTCCGCCACGAGTCACCTGGTGGGCTACGAGATCAATTGCCAGATCTGCCAAAGTAAGTCGACCGGAGAGTCCCGCAGATGACCGGCGGAGTCGAGTGCGTATTCGGGCAACCAGTTCGGAGGGGTGCTTGAACGGTTTGATCATGTAATCATCTGCACCGGCTTCAAGCCCCTCCACAACATCCAAGGTGTCACCCTTCGCGCTCAACATGACGATAGGCACCATCGACTCAGCCCTAATTAATTTACAGACTTCAATGCCGTTGAGACCCGGAAGCATGACATCGAGCAAAACGAGATCGGGAGGGTTGGCACGAAAGACTTCAAGGACTTCGTCTCCCCTACTCACTAAGTCCACGTCAATCCCTGCGCTGGTCAAAACAATGCCCAGCATCTCAGCAAGGTCCTGGTCATCGTCGACGACCATAACCAGAGTCATTAGCTGCCGTGCTCCCATGAATTAAGGTACATATCCTGTGCGGGAGTAAGAGTGTCGATCCTTCCACCCATGCTCTCGAGTTTCAATTTGGCGACTTCAAGATCAATATGCTCTGGCACTTCGTGAAGACCCGCAGGCAGGTTCTTCGCATTTGCCACAAGCCATTCTGCAGTAAGGGCTTGGTCGGAGAATGACATGTCCATTACGGCTGCGGGATGTCCTTCAGCCGCGCCGAGATTCACCAATCGCCCCTCTGCCAATAGGAGTAAACGACGGCCATCGGCCATCACGTACTCATCGGTCTGATGACGTATCTTCGAATTCTTCTTGACGGCCTTCTCTTCCAACCACGCCACATCAATTTCAATGTCGAAGTGCCCGGAGTTAGCCATGATCGCACCGTCCTTCATCACAGCGAAGTGTTCGGCTCGTAATACGTCACGATTACCAGTGACGGTCATAAAAACATCGCCGACCTTGGCTGCATCGATCATCGGCATAACTCGATAGCCCTGCATCATCGCGTCAAGAGCTTTTGTCGGATTGATCTCGGTGACAATGACATCTGCTCCCATACCCTTTGCTCGTTCGGCAATACCTTTCCCGCAATATCCAAAACCAGCAACAACAAGAATCCGCCCTGCCAAAAGAAAATTTGTGGAGCGGAAGAGTGCATCAAGGCTAGATTGTCCGGTCCCGTAGCGATTGTCGAACATGTGCTTGGTGTCGGTGTCATTAACCGCGATCATCGGAAACTTCAAGGCTCCGTCTTTGGCCATCTGACTCAACCGAATGACACCCGTCGTGGTCTCTTCGCACCCACCCGTGATCCCCGGAATGAGTTCTTTGCGAGTGGTATGTAAAGTGTTCACAAGATCACAGCCGTCATCAAATACTTGATGTGGTTCGCTATCCAAGGCAGCGTTGATGTGTGAGTAATAACCGTCTCGGTCTACTGCGTTGCGGGCGAATACGCTGATTCCGTACTCATAGACAAGCGCGGCAGCAACATCGTCTTGAGTGGATAAAGGATTTGAAGCACACAACGCGATTTCAGCTCCACCGGTTTTGAGAGTACGCATCAGGTTGGCAGTCTCGGTGGTGACGTGCATGCAAGCCGCGATTCGGACACCCGCAAATGGCTGGCTCTTGGCAAAACGCTCACGAATTTGGGCAAGTACCGGCATGTTCCGTTCGGCCCATTCGATCCTCTTACGGCCTTCTGCAGCAAGGCTGGCATCTGCAATATCGTGCCGTGGGACTGTGGCGGTAGCTGATGAACTCACGAATATCTCCTTCTTTGAGGCGTATCAAGAGCCCTAGGCTACTTGGTCGGCTTGAGAAGGGCACATTTCAACCTCGAATATGAGCCAGAACCTCGTCTCGAACCTTCTCCAAGCGAGCCTGGGTTTTTGCCTCAACATTCAGACGCAAAAGAGGTTCGGTATTCGAAGGCCTCAGGTTGAACCACCAAGCATCGGCGCTCACCGTCAGGCCGTCTAGATGGTCGAGGGTCACGCCAGCTTTCTTGCCGTATATCGCTTCTACATCGGCAAGGATCGACGCCGGATCAGCAACGGTTGAATTGATTTCCCCGCTTGAGAAATACCTCTGGTACTTCGTCAAGATCTTGGACAACGGGGTGGCCTGGGTGCCAAGGGCGGCCACCGCGTGGAGGGCTGCCAGCATCCCTGAATCAGCACACCAGAAATCCCTAAAGTAGAAATGTCCCGAATGTTCTCCCCCGAAGACTGCCCCGGTATCGGCCATCAATTTTTTTATATAGGAATGTCCGACGCGGCTTCGAATCGCCGTACCACCGTTCTCTTCAATGATCTCAGCAACCGAACGAGAGGAGATCAAGTTGTAGATGACGCTGGATTTCGGATACTTCGACAATTCACGTGCGGCAATAAGGCCGGTCAGTGTTGAAGGGTTGACGATCTCGCCCTTCTCGTCGACAAGAAAGCATCGGTCTGCATCGCCATCAAAAGCGAGTCCGATATCTGCCTTGTGCTTGAGCACGGCCTTCTGCAAATCCTTGAGGTTTTCTGGATCAATCGGATTGGCATCGTGATTTGGAAAAGTCCCGTCCAACTCAAAATACAACTCAACAACTTCAACGTTCAGCCGATCGAATACCGGCTTTGCCGTATACCCAGCCATCCCATTGCCCGCATCAATGACGATTTTCAAAGGACGGATATCAGATACATCGGCAAGAGAAAGTAGATGGGTGACGTACTCGTCCAGCATGTTTCTCTGGATCTCCATACCGATGTGGCGCACGGCGATCGGACTACCTTCGATGACATAGCGTTCGATCGCCGCCAACCCTGACTCTTTGCCAATTGGTCGAGCCCCGCTCTTGCACATCTTGATTCCGTTGTATTCGGCTGGATTATGGCTGGCGGTAAACATCGCTCCCGGCATATTCAGTTTGCCGGATGCAAAATAGAGCATGTCTGTCGAAGCAAGCCCGATCCTTATGACGTCCATGCCATTCGATGTCGCGCCCGCTGAGAATGCCTCGGCCAAAGGTGGGGACGAGGGGCGCATATCCTCTCCGATGACGATGGTCGCCGGTTCGCGCTCTTGTTCAAGGAAACGGGCAAATGCCAAGCCGACTCGAAAGGCGAAATCAGGCGTTATCTCGGTCTCGACCAGGCCCCTGATGTCATAGGCCTTGAAGATATCAGGCGATGCGAATTCGCTCATGACTACGAACGAACAGCGCGAAGATGACCTCGTCGACCAAGTCCTTGGACACCGGCCTGCTGAGTCGGTTCGCCCGAGGTCTTCGTTGGCAGGGCAATTTCGCGGACCGCATCGGCGATAGCCATCAAATCCTCATCCGTTGGGCCAGGTTCTGTGCCTGTACGTTCTTGCCGGATGACATTCCATCCATTGGGGACTGTCAAGCGTTCGCCATGGATTTCGCACAGATCGTAGGCATGAGGTTCTGCGAAAGTGGCAAGAGGCCCAACGACGGCAACCGAATCGGCAGATACATAGGTAAGAGTCATTACTGCTTTGCGGCGGCAACCACCCCGAGAGCAACCGCGACCTATACGAGATGTCATGCCATACAGGTTAGTGGGAAAAACTCATTTTCAAGGGCAATGACCCGTGCACTAACGATTAATAACGGCGATGTCGGCAACTGGGATAGCCGCCTTAGTCAGAGTGCTGCCAATGGCCAATGGAAATGCCCCCGCGCCACTGGTCGTTGTAATCAATCCGCTTCCCGCGACTTCAGATTTAATCGTCGATATAGTGATCGATTGGGCGTTGTCAGGGACTCTCCATATCACCGCATCGCTGCCAGTCACATGAGCACTCTTGGTTCGACCAGATACGAATCGGGTGGTGACAACCAGATCGACAGAGTCACCGGTGAAGACGAGTGCTGGAGCAAAACCGGTTAGAGCCATTGTCATCGGGACCAATTTGGTACTCGCTGAATTCCACACAATATCTTGATGGTCTTTCATTTTCAGCGGTGTGTAAACACCGGCGACAAGCGGTTGATCAGATCGGATACGAAGAGAAAACGCACTGTAGGCGATGGTGGAACTGAGGGGAATATCGACGACCCGACCATGGGCTACGTCTCTGCCGTCCAGTCCAACTGGCACGAAGACTCCGTCTTTGGAAATCGAATCCACTCTGATGTTCGCATCCACATTGCCTGGCACCAAAATTCGTAGCGTGTGCGGCCCACCTACGCCCTTGATTACCTGCTGAGGAATTCCAGACAGAACAACATCGGTGCGCGGAAAATCCACCGAATTTACGGCATCTCCACCTAGAGTTTTCAGACCCTTTCCTCGTTCATCGATTAAGAAGGCATTAACCCGTCCAGAGCGCGTTGTGACGCGGATCGCTAGACGCGATGCCCCTGCTGCAAGTAGATCGAGTGAAACTCTTGTGGACGAATTTGCAGGCACAGTTAAGACTTTTCCAGACTGAACCCCAGCCTCGCTCCACACCATGACATCCACGATCGCATCGCTTAGTCCGCTGTTCACGACATATAGTCGGCCCTTGCCCGTGACGTCGCCCGTTCCACCAACGAACCATTGATCTCCTTGAGGTGCCCTACATAATGTTGAACCCGCCCAAACTCCTGAGACGCCCTGCCAGGTAATCGAACTCACTTCTCCCTGATCAAGCAGAATTGCGTCTTTAGTAATCGAGTAACGAACCGTCTTGATGGGCGAGAGAACTGACGACTTCCCCGCGATCTTTCGGAAGAGAGTCGATTTAGAAGCAACAGAGACTTGAGAACTGACGTTGGAATCTGTCGGCGGACATACGACGGCAGGATAACTCTGAGAATATGTGAGTTTGGCGCCACCCGTGGTGAAGAAGTTGCTAACAACTAATGTGAATGATATGAGACCAGCAATCACAAAAGCGCGTTTGATCTTCATGCGAGTTCCTCAAGAGCGATTTCTCTCCGGCGGCGTCCGCTCGGAACGATTACCATCAGGACGCTTAAAAAGATGATCACCTGAAGGGAGAGCCATGCCCTTCTCGAAGTGCCGTCGTGGATAAGTGAGAATTCCCCAGCTTGCAGCACTTCAAACTGCGGCATTCCAAAGGAGTTCTTCGAGCGATCCAATTGCCTTCCACCCTGGATTACCTGCCAAGAAGAATCGTAATTTTCTGCAAGGGTAAGGGTCCCGGCCCCAGGGCTGGCGACACGGGCTGAAATGCCCCCAGTCGATAAGGCAATTGACTTGCCAGATGAGTCCGTGAAGACGAGACGATCACTTATCCCCGCTACACGCCAGACGATGCCGGCCTGCGTTGATGAAGTGCGAACGAATCCCCCGAGGCCGTCGATGGCTCTGGCAAGTTGCGTGTCGACAGGATTCTTCATAAACAGATACTTAATTCCATATCCAGCAAGCGCCTTGCTGCTATTGATGCCCGTTCCGTCAACGATTCCACGTACGGCGACGTCGATATCAGGTGAGAAGTCGGGCGCAAGATCAGGGTCTCCCAGTATTGCGTCACTTTCTCTTGCGATGAAGAACGAAATTGTGTCCGCCGTCGAAATATTTCGAAGCACAAGTGTCTTCACACCCGGCATCACCGCTAAGAATGGGGGCAGGATAGACGGCTGGTTTGCGCGAACCGGGGAATTGGTTCCCGCCGTGACAGCCCAGGCCGAAGCCGACAAGCTGTAGATCAACGTCGATGCAATCGCAAGCCCTGCGAGTATGTGACGATAATGAAAGTGAACATCGGCCAATCTCTGGCGAAGCCCATTGAGAATGACAACGCCAGCGCACACGGCCGCGATCGTCGCGTATGTCAGCAAGGAACCAGTCCAGAGGACTTCGTTCGTCGCGCTCGAATGCCCGGAAATGGACAATGCACTTAAGCCGGTCGCAATGAGAAGAAACAGCAATCCAACTTCGGCATATTTCCTAGCCATGCCCGAAGACAGACTCGCGATGATCAGTACGAAAGTCACCGGGCTGATAACCCACCAAGGAATGGATCCTGGTCCTCCCGGATTGGCGAGAAATGCCAGATTCGGCCCCCCTCCCGGGATAAGAAGGCCAGGCTCAAGCAAGAAACGGCTTGGATGGATGAGCGCCTCAAACGCCCAAGGCAGGCAGAGAAAGAATGGCGTGAACACCAAGACGCCCCTTTTGAGGAGCCGCTCGAAGAGAAGGTTCTGATTGGCGCCAGTGCGATACTCGCGAATCTCCCTTTTCAACCCAAAGAGATAAATAAGAACTATTCCTAGGTAAGCCTGGAGACTAAACGCGGTAAGCGCCCCAACCAAGAGGCTAAAGCCGCAAATAGTTCGCCATTGAAGATCCTCAATTTTCCTAACCCGCGTTAGAAACATCGCCAATCGAGGTCCGATAATCAACGCAACGATGGTGCCCAGTCGCCCGGAGTCAATCGACGCAATCGCAACGGGTGAGAGAGCGTAGGCAACACTTGCTCCCATAATCAACCACGAATTCTGCGATAGCTTTCGGAGCAATGAATACATCGACCACATGAAAAGCAAAGGCGCGACCCAGAATAAGAAAACAATCATCGCATACGCTTTTCCCAGAAAAATCGTCGACAGGAGCGCGAGTACCAGGATCCAGGTCGGTGTGGCAGAAGAAGAACCCATCCCTATCTGATGCCATGACTCCCCATAACGGCTCCACAAATCGCTAGCTCCGATAGGAGTGCTGGGAAGAGCGCCGCCCACTAGGGAGCCATAGCGATGCGCCGACCAGATCGAGGTGATGACAATAAGAAATAGCACTCCAGAAATTTCTGGGCGCCGAAATGCCGATCGCCAATAACTCACAGGAGCTGGTGCCAGTAGATCTTCTTCTTCAGTGGGAGCCTCAATCACACTTGATGGTTCAGGCGCAGCAGGAAGCAAGCTCCGCCTTAACGCCTCAAATGTGCGAAGGACTCCAAGCCGAAATTGGGACCACCGAGGGGGAATGTATGCAGACACCACTCGTGGTGAGATGAGACGCTGCTTTCGCCGCAATTTACGCGCTTCCAAAATGATTCCAGGTCGGATAAGGAGAAGAGCCACTGCGAGGACTTCGTCAATGGCATAGCCCGGGAGCTTGGCCAAAAGATAACCGGTAGCACGGATCATGGCGCTTGCAAGCAATTGAATGGAGAGCCAGGGAAGTAGCCACCACGATGAGTTGGTAAGCAACACGTAAGCTGCATTTCGACGATCAAGAATGAGGGGTCGTCTAAATACTGCGCTCTTGATGTCGAGCCTTCTGCGTTCGGATGCCGATGCCTCCGCGTGAAATGCAACCGCGTCGGTGACTGCAATGACCTTGTGCCCCGCCACGTGTGCCCGCCAACCTAGATCCACGTCATCCCGGAACAGGCCCAAGTTGAGATCGAAGCCGCCGAGTTCTTCAAATACCTGACGGCGTATAAGCATCCCCGCCGTACTAACTGAGAGAACTTCACGGATGCCATCATGTTGGCCTTGGTCGTATTCATGCGGCTCAAGCCCAGTCCAGCGAGCGCCATTGTTTGCAATGCTCACGCCGGCTTCAAGAAGATGGGTTCGGTCATACCAACCGCGCAATTTGGGCCCGGCAATGGCCACCTGCGGCCTATCTTCGACTGCTTCCAATAGCGCTTCAAGGGCGCCAGGTTGAGGCGCGCAATCATCGTGGATCAGCCAGATCCACTCATTTTCCCATCCACTCTCCTGGAAGTGCTCAGGAAGAGCCGCCAACCCCTCGGCCACTGCAGCACCAAAACCCGTGTCGCGAGGAAGAGAAATTGATGCAACGCGCGCGTTCTTAAGAAGTTTGAGTGAGGCGTCTTGCGAACCAGTGTCGACGGCCAACGTGTGATCAATGGGGCGAGTTTGCGATGCGAGTGAGGCAACAACTTCTGGAAGCCATGTCGCACCATCATGTACGACAAGTAGTGCCGTGACGTGATGGCTGCCGCGTGCGGAGTCAGCCATTACAGACTGCCAGTCCGCGGTTTAGGCGGGACGACGCTTAAGGCGACGACGTTCTCGTTCGGACAAGCCGCCCCAGATTCCGAACCGCTCGTCATGGGCAAGGGCATATTCCAAACATTCGCTTCGAACATCACAGGACATGCATACTCGCTTTGCCTCTCGAGTAGAACCGCCCTTTTCAGGAAAGAAGGCCTCTGGGTCGGTCTGAGCACAGAGCGAGCGCTCCTGCCAGGAAAGTTCAATGG
>CAYXIS010000043.1:0-13671 GCA_964465545.1 uncultured Bifidobacterium sp.
ATCCACGCAGTGGCCACTCTTTCGATTTTTCTCGCGGCAGGAACGCGCATTGCTCCTTCTGTCTTGCGAGTCCAACAGGGTTCGATTCAGATTCGAGGTGGCCTTGGTGCCGCTGGACCGACTTTAGATCTTATCGAGAGTCTTGGAAATGCACCGCTAATCGAAAATGTTGACGACAACGTTGATATTACGCATCGGGGCTTCGTTGCAAATATTCAGGTTGAGAATGTCTCTCTTACCTACCCAGGGAAATATGCACCAGCTATTCAAGATATTTCTCTTTCAATACCAGTCGGCGCATCGGTTGCGATTGTTGGCCCGTCTGGAGCCGGAAAGACGACGATCATCGACGTGTTGCTTGGTGTACTCACTCCCGATGCAGGAACCGTCCAGATTTCTGGGCTACCGCCTCTTGAAGCAGTTACTAGCTGGCCTGGCGCTATTTCATACGTCCCACAAGATGTGGTGATTTCCAATGGAACTATTAGGGAAAATGTAGCGCTGGGTTATCCGCTCCCGGCCGCGACTGACGACCTCGTGTTAAGCGCCTTGAGAGTTGCACATCTTCAAGATTTCGTTTCCGATCTTCCCGAGGGAATCGACACTTCTGTCGGCGAACGAGGGGCGAGGATAAGCGGCGGCCAAAGGCAACGGTTAGGCATTGCACGAGCGATGTTCACCAAACCTCATCTATTGGTCTTGGACGAGGCGACAAGTTCATTGGACGGGGAAACTGAGGCAAGTATTTCTGAAGCCATTCACGCTCTAAGGGGTTCAACGACGGTGGTAATGATTGCCCATCGATTGTCGACAGTCAGAAATGCTGACATTGTCGTTTATATGGCTAATGGCCACGTGCATTCTGTCGGAACTTTTGAGGAAGTGCGAGCAGTGGTGCCTGATTTTGATCGTCAGGCGAAACTGATGGGACTGTAGCACTACATCTTCTCGTAAAGCGAAATGTATTTCTCTGCACCTTTGTCCATATCAAAATATTTTTCAGCGAGGGCTCGACAACGCAAAGGCGTCTCTGGGTCTGCCAGCAGTTGCAGGAGTTGATCTGCTTTCACCTTGGTGTCACCTTCTTGACCGTTAAGGATCACACCAGCATTGAATTCCATCAGATACTCGTCAAAATCGCCGAGTCCTGCATTCACAACCATTGGTCGCCCGCACGCCAAGAATTCCGCCACCTTGGTTGGCATTGCAGCTTTGAGAGAGGGGCCGGCGTCCATTCTGCAAATTGATAGACCAAAACTGTAATCTCTTAAAATATCTGCCATCTCATTTTGAGTGGCGACGAATGTTGATGTTTCGCCAGCTTCCAAACTGCTACGAGGTGACTCCTTCGGTCTTGCCCAATGAACCTCAACCGGTGATATCCGTTGGAGTTCATTCACGAATTGCTTACTCAAATCCAAGTCGTAATAGTTATTGTAAGTGCCTGAGTACAGCCCTCGTATGGCTGTGGGAAATTTCTCGCTAAAACTGAATCTTTGTAAATCCACGGCAGTGGGAACCACGATCTTAAGTTTCGGCGTCCTTCGATGCCGCTCTTCAAGTATCGGGACGATCGCGTGGGTCAAAGTTGACATAGCAGTTGCAGTGAAACTCGATACGTCCTCCAAAATGTTGTAGGCCTTCAACAGTCTCTTCTTCAGCGGATTCGATTCCGTAAAAGCCTTTTGATCTGCCCAAAGACTTCGAACATCCCAGAGAATCGGTGCCTTCCTAGACAAGCCGGCAGCGGCTGCTGGAATATCGCTTCTGGCATGAATGATACGGGTATCGTGGATTGCTCTCTGTATTTCTAGAAGTCGATTGAGTCCTCCGAGTGCTCCATGAACCTTGAATTGCTTCATAGTCCAATCCACACCAGTAGCGGCGATTGCCTGCTGGGTTTGAATAGAAGGTTCAACCTTTTCAAAACTGATCAAGTTTATTGACAACCCAGCTCGCGATAATCGTTGAATCAACGGGAGAATTTGACTGGAGCCCACTCCTTCAGAAATCGAATCTACAGTCACATATGTCACATCATAAGTCTGTTTTTTAGCCACGGAGAGCTCCTTTCAGTTTCTAGGAAGTTGTCATAGTACGGAATCAAAAACGCGATCCCATTTCTCAAGCAGTACATCTGTATTGTGGAATTCTTGTAAATACTTTTGGCCGTTGTTGACGATGGATTCTGCCAAATCTGAGTTCTCAAGAATTTCAGTTAGTTTCCTTTCCCAATCCTCGCCAGTAAAGCAGATTGTGTCCGAGCCCGCACTTTTCGAAGTCCGAATATAGGCAGGTGATGGTGAGGTGAGACAAGGAAGACCAAGCCGCCACATGATGAGCAGCCTGTTCTCGGGCTTTAGATTCTGCAGTGAGCCGGTAATATTGATCGGTATTACAGCGCAAGAGGCCAGTTGGGCAGTTGCAACGAGATTCTCAATACTCCAAGGAATTATTTTGGAATGTTGATAGCCCGCACCCAGTTTGCGCTTGAGCAATGATGAGGTATTTGCATGGAAATACTTGCCTAAGAATTTGAAGTATTCAGTGTTTGTAACGCAGTTAAGATCCACCTCGTACCTCTTGTTTGCAGAGGCAAGGGCGGATGCGATGTCGGTCAGACCACCAATTGTTGCTGGAAGTCCCTCCCAGAGGAGTTGCTTATTGAGAAGTTTTCCTTTATTCGAAAACGGCATCAATGGAAGTTCGGCATGAGAATCAAGTATGACGTGAACATTCTTCGCATACGGCAATATCGTCTCTTTTTGCTCGGGGCTACTGCAGATCACAGCTGAGGAACCGATGCAAAGGTCCTCGACGAATTTCGTAAAAGGTTTTGGCCAACCAGTCAATTGACCTGTTGCAACTTTTGAGACGCCCCTAAGCCAATCTTTTGCGAGATTCTCTTTGGCCAGATAGGCATCTACTAGGTCAAAAACCACTGGAACGCCCGCAGCCTTCTTTGGGAATAGCCCAAAATCAGCCTTTTCCGAGAGTAAATACACATCTACTGGTTCATTAAGGTCAGTGACTATCTCGTGCCCGCGGTGCTTGGCCCAAAAGACCACTCGTCTGCGATCGCCTGGTTGAGATAGGTCCGGACTAAGCGGTTGGTAACCGATGCGAAGGGGCTTCATAGGGAAAGAGCCCAAGAAAGTCCGGAGTCAAGATCATCTTCAGGCTTCCAGCCGTGTGCAAGTAGGGGAGAGTCTCGGTCTACGACAAGAACTAATTGCTCTTGATCTGCATCATCTGCGACTGACTTTTCAATGTATCTCTCATCCACACCACATAACTCGGCTACTTTATTCAATACCTTGCCGACAGAGGTGCCCACTGATGTCCCTATGTCGACCACTTCAGGTAGCTCGTGATTGAGAATGTAGGCGAAAGCCCCGGCTACATCCCTTGATGTAATCCAATCAAGAATACTTTCCGACCTTTGAGTTTTGAATGTTTTCCCGGTTTTAAAGTGGCGCGCTGCGGAGGGAATCAATCGGTTTGGATCCTGATTCAGGCCGTATGGTTGAAATATTCTTGCCCATGAAAATCGTGTTTCGTAATTGAGTGCAATCCTTTTCATTTCCTCTGATGTCCACAATTTCTCGGCACCATATAAGTCTAAAGGGAGGCTTGGAGTTGATGAGGCATTACAGGGTTCACTAGGCCGCCCGTACTCGGCCGAAGTTCCCAGGGCAACAAAATGTTGTGTTTCCGATTGAAAACAATGTTCGGCAAAATCCAAGGTGTTTCTTGCGTATGAACGATTCAATGCGCTTTCGCGATATGAAAGTTGGTCCGTCACCCAAGCAGCTTGGATAACCACCTCGGGCTTCCAATCTGAGATCAGATCCCGGTAGGAGTCAGGGTGGCTAACGTCACCGATCCATTGGTCAAGGTCCTTTGGTGCGCGCGTTCTATTTAGGCTTCGTACTAGATGACCCTCCTCCGACAGTCTTTGAACTATTTCCGAGCCAAGGAAACCCGAACCTCCAACCACAAGTATTTTCACTTTTAATGAATCTCGCAACGGTGAGTCATGATTGAAGCCCCTTCGCCGCGGCAAGCGATTGGGTAAGGGAGAATCCTTGAGAATCTTTCAATGAGATCTGACTAACGGGCAAAGGCCAAGTTATATTCAAAGCCGTGTCCGAGAATAATAATGAGAATGCCTTCTCTGGTCGATATTCCGAACCCAAACCATAGAGGACACTCGTCCCGGGTGTCAGTGTCTGATAACCGTGTGCGAAACCTTTTGGCAAGAACAGGCTGGAAGGCTGGTCGCCTTTCAATTCGACCGACGCCCATTTGCCTATCGTTGGAGAACCACCTCTGAGATCAACGATCACGTCAAAGATTCTCCCGCTCAGGCAAATAATTACCTTTTCCTCTTCGAAGGGAGTGACTTGAAAGTGGAGCCCTCTGAGAGTGCCAGCCTCCACATTTGTGGCAACCGACAGTGAATTAAGACAGGATTCCAATGCGTCCGAGTGCGTCAAATTGCGCTCGTAATATTTGGT
Source organism: uncultured Bifidobacterium sp. (assembly GCA_964465545.1). Lineage (GTDB taxonomy): Bacteria > Actinomycetota > Actinomycetes > Nanopelagicales > Nanopelagicaceae > QYPT01. The sequence continues at coordinate 4,521 of CAYXIS010000043.1, forward strand.
GAATGATCCTCGCGCATCGGCATTTGATACAGGAGAGTGAAGTACTACTCCAGGCATATCAGATAGTTGGACTCGTGCCATGGACTAAGCGATCTGCTCCAAGTGTGGGATTACCCGCCAAATGCGAGTATCCGTCTGGCTTCCGCCTCTTATTAGCTGAATGAGCTCATCTTGAATATTCCAGGGGAAAATAACCACGTCGGTTGGTTTAAGCTCAAACATTTCCTGAGGGGAAATAATGGGAATCCCCTCTGCTGGCATGAATCTGCCTTGCTTTTCATGACTCGCGTCGGCGATAGCGACGAACTGTTCCCTCTTCACTCCGGCCGCATTGAGGAGCGTGCTTGCCTTTGCTGCCGCTCCATAGCCGACAACTTTCCTGCCTTTTTCAAAAGAACGATTCAACCACGCTCCAAAATCACCGAGAGTCCTTTTCACTTCATCAGAGAAAGCGTGCCATGCTTCGCGGTCGAAAAGCCCTTTAGAGATCTCAGATTCAATGTGGAGGTCTACGGCGTCACTTTTTGGTTTTGTGGATGAAGCTGATCGCAACCAGTATCGGTTAGATCCCCCGTGCGTTGAGATTTGCTGCAGATCAAATAATTCCAATCCAAAGTTTTTAACAATATGCGACACCGAGTGGGCAGTCAGGTAGGAATAGTGTTCGTGGTAAATCGTGTCAAACTGATTCTTCTCCAGAAAATTCATTAATGAGGGATTCTCAATGCTCATGACCGTATTGGGTCCGGCTAACTTGGCTAGTCCGCCAATGAAGTCCTGAATATCAGGAACGTGGGCCATCACATTGTTAGCTACGACTAGCCGTGGGAAGCCCCGCTGTTCGATCAAGGAACTAGCGAGGTCTACTCCGAAAAATTCACTGACTGATGGAACTCCGGCTTCGGTAGCAATCTTTGCCACATTCTCGGCCGGCTCGATTCCAAGAACGTTTACACCGAGATTGATGAAGTGTTTAAGCAGATAGCCATCATTACTGCCGATTTCAAGTACCCAGTCACTTGGTTGTAAATTGAGTCGGGAAGCAGTCGATGTCGCGTACTCCTTTGCGTGCGCCACGAAAACACTGCTCATGGAGGAGAGGTATCTGTAATCTCGGAAGAGACGAGATGGCGTCACCACATCCTCTACCTGGCCGAGTCCACAAGCGGTGCAAATTCTCAGATGGAGAGGAAACACTTCTTTGAGCTCATTTTCCGTCGGCCACAGTTCGTTGGCGATGGGAAGTTCACCGAGGTTTAGGGCAGAGAAGAGATCGGATTCGTTGCATCCCCGACAAAAGTCTTTTCCCCGACCTAGAATGAATTCCTGTGCCATTGCTTCAATTTTCCAATTCGTTTATGTAGGAGTGAATGTCTTGTTTGAATAATGCTTCTGCACTGATTCCTTCATGAAATTGTTGGTACCAGCGCAAACTCTTATCTACGGCGGTAGTCCAACTCCAAATTGGCCGCCAATTCAATTCATCACTTGCTTTCGCACCGTCAAGCAGGAGTTCGGGCGTTTCTGGGAATTCTGCCGTAGGAAGATTGTTGATCTCGAAGCCGGCGCGTGGCGGGAGGATTTCCAGCGCCCGTTGTGCAATTGATTCAACTCTCACCTGATCAGAAATTCTCGGAGCGAAATTGTAAGCCCCACGAGTGCCAGGTGAGGAATAGCTTTTTTCCGCTAGTAATAGATAGCCGCGTAAGGGTTCTAGAACGTGAAGCCATGGGCGAATTCCTGATGGCGAGCGGAGGGAAATTGGACGGTTGTCGACCCAAGCACGGAACAAGTCCGGTATCAACCTCTTTGGGGCGTCATCACCGCCGCCAATAACGTTGCCTGAGCGTGCGGTGACAAGACTTTGCTCGGGTGATGTTGGCCAACCTCTGACAATGAGTTCGACGGCGCCCTTGCTAGCCGAATATGGATCGCTTCCACCGATTGGGTCGCTTTCGACCCGTGGAGTATTTCCGTTTTCAACCCTGTACACCTTGTCCGTGGTAATCACGACCATCACCCGGATGCTTGGAGTATTTCTTAGCACTTCAAGCAGATGAAGGCTTCCGACAACATTTGTTTCGAAGGTGGTCTTTGGGTCTTGATAGCCTGTGTAGACAAGGGACTGCGCAGCCAGATGGAAAACTATCTCTGGAGCGTAATCTGAGACTTGCTTCTGCCAACCTACTTTGCTGATATCAGCATCTACCGCAAGCGAAGTCAGAATAATAGATGTACCTAAGACCGTCTTTGGATAGCCGGAGAAACTCAGACCGGCTGTGTGCGCTCCATATTCACTGAGCCAATAGTGCAACCATGAGCCCTTAAATCCTGTGTGTCCAGTGAGGAGAACTCGCTTCCCAGTCCAAAAACTTTCTGATGGGAGACCTAGCGCTTCCACGGAGCATTTCCTTCCTGCCAAAGGGTTTCGAGTGTGTGTCTATCTCTCAATGTATCCATCGGCTGCCAAAATCCCTCGTGAGTGTAGGCCGACAACTCCTTTTCGTTTACGAGTGTTTCCAAAGGCGTACTCTCCAGAGAAGTTGAAGAGGAGGGAATGTAGTCACAGATCGATTTCGAAAAGCAGAAGAAACCTCCGTTGATCCACCCCGCATCCTGAGGGTTTTTTTCACTAAATCTTTCAACGGTTTCACCATCAATGACTATGGAACCAAAGCGCGCCGGTGGGCGCACTGCTGTGACCGTGCCAACCTTTCCAACTCTTTTATGGTGGGAAAGGAGGGCATCGAGGTCGACATTTGACAGACCGTCGCCGTAGGTGAACATGAACTCGTCATCCAGATGTTCTCGAAGCCTTAGAAGGCGACCACCGGTTGCGGTATCTTGACCCGTATCTACCAGTCGCACATCCCAGTCCTCTTCGGGGCCTTTCAACATCTCGACAGAGTCATGGGTAAGTCTGACTCGCAAATCGGATTTATGAAGACGGTAATTGCTGAAGAACTCTTTGATTACATAACCCTTGTAGCCAAGGGCAATGACAAAATTGGTGTGTCCGTATGAGGCGTAGTACCTCATCAAATGGAGAAGAATGGGATCCTCCCCGATGGCAACCATCGGCTTGGGAATGTTTACGGTTTCCTCTGAAAGACGAGTTCCCAAACCACCTGCCAGAATTACGACCTGCATAAGTGGTGGTCCCTCCTCAGTTAAAAGGCATCAAAATCACTAACTCAAGCTCGAATTCTAGTGTCAAGCGTAGGCAAAGTTTGAACAATTCTCCGTCGGGATGGGACTTAGATTGGTCGCGATTGCCCCTGTGCGGAGGCATTTGCCCGTCGGAATGAAGTGAATGTGCCTTTGGCTTAAGGAAATCAATTGGATCAAGTTCTGTTTCTGACTAATGTACTCATTGTGAGAACTTCGGTAATTGTGGCAGGTGCTCGGACTCCCATTGGACGATTGAGCGGAACACTAAGTGGTCTGAGTGGTACAGACTTGGGTGGAATCGCAATCAAAGCCGCCGTTGAGCGAGCAGGCATTTCCTCTGATCAAGTTCAGTACGTAATCATGGGGCAGGTGTTGCAAGCCGGCGCTGGTCAGGGACCCGCCCGACAGGCAGCGATCAAGGGCGGCTTGCCCCTGGACGTTCCATCCATCGTCGTGAATAAGGTCTGCCTCTCGGGTCTTAATGCCATCGCACTTGCCGATCAACTTATTCGTGCAAATGAGTACGACATCATCGTCGCCGGAGGCATGGAGTCGATGACGAATGCTCCGCATGTCCTGATGAATTCACGCGCAGGCTTCAAATTGGGCGATGCCACGCTTAAGGATTCGATGATGTTTGACGGACTCTTCTGCGCGGTTGAGCACATAGGAATGGGAGACGCCACGGAGAAATACAATCCAAGATATTCCCTGACGCGTGAAGAGCAGGACGAGTTTGCCTTCCAATCTCATCAGCGTGCTGCAAAAGCGCAATCGGAAGGCGTTTTTGACGAAGAAATCGTTCCCGTCGAACTCAAGGACCGCAAAGGAAATGTAACTTTGTTCTCCAGCGACGAAGGCGTTCGCGCTGACACGACTCTCGAAGGGTTAGCAAAACTCAAGCCTGTCTTTTCATCAACCGGAACAATCACTGCTGGATCTGCATCGCAGATCTCCGATGGCGCTGCTGCGGTTGTCGTGATGTCGAAGGAAAAAGCCATTGAATTAGACCTGGATTGGCTCTGCGAGATTGGCGCTCAAGGGATGGTTGCAGGTCCTGATGCTTCCCTGCACGAGCAGCCGGCCAATGCAATCAAGTTGGCGGCTAAGAAAGAGGGAATTGGCCTAGACAAGTTCGATTTTGTTGAGATCAACGAGGCTTTTGCGGCGGTGGGAATTGCATCATCAAAGGCATTGGGCTTTGATCTAGCAAATGTGAATGTGCACGGAGGCGCGATTGCAGTCGGTCACCCACTCGGAATGTCGGGGGCCCGTCTTGCATTGCACGTCGCGTATCAACTCAAGAAGAAGGGAAGCGGATACGGAGTCGCTGCCCTTTGCGGTGGCGGCGGTCAGGGAGATGCGCTGATCTTTAAGCGCTAGCGTCGAAAATCAGCTTTCCTATGCACGGGACTTAAGCTAAATCATCTACAGAAAAATCTGGCTCAGTTTTCTCGCGAAGCTCTTCAACGGTTACTCCGGGGGCTCGGCGACGAAGCACGAGTCCCCTGTCGGTGATATCAAAGACCGCGAGGTCAGAGATGATTCGATCAACAACCTTCACACCAGTCAGCGGCAACGAGCACTTGTTGACGATCTTCGGCTTGCCGTCTTTGGCAACGTGCTCGGTCAAGACGACAACTCGCGGCGTGCCGGCAACTAAGTCCATCGCACCGCCCATGCCCTTGACCATCTTGCCTGGAATGGTCCAGTTTGCGAGGTCTCCGCTGCCAGAGACTTCCATCGCCCCAAGGATTGCGACCTTCACGTGTCCGCCTCGGATCATGCTGAACGACATAGAGGAATCGAAGATTGCTGCCCCCGGTAGAAGCGTGACTGTCTGCTTGCCTGCGTTGATTAGATCTGCATCTTCTTCGCCCTCGTAGGGAAAGGGCCCCATGCCTAGGATGCCGTTCTCGCTCTGAAGCGTTACAGAAACTCCAGCTGGCAAGTTGTTGGCGACAAGGGTGGGGATTCCGATACCCAGGTTCACGTAGTCGCCGTCTTTCAACTCAGTAGCAGCGATCGCAGCCATCTCATCTCGTGTCCAGGCCATGGTCTCTATCCTTGCTTTTCTGCCAGTGGGCGCACCGTGCGCTGTTCAATGTCTTTCGTTCGATTCGTGGTGTGAATGAGTCTTTGTACAAACACTCCCGGTGTGATGATGTGGTTCGGGTCTATTTCACCAGGTTGCACGATGTGCTCGGCCTCGGCGACCGTCACGATTCCGGCAGTTGCCACCAAAGGATTGAAATTGCGCGCAGTGTATCTGTAGACGAGATTACCTTCCGTATCGGATTGATAGGCATGGACCAGGGCTACATCAGCGACAATGGCGCGCTCCTGCACATACATTTCGCCATCAAATTCTGCGTGAGGCTTGCCTTCGGCAACAAGTGTGCCGACGCCTGTTTTTGTGTAGAACGCAGGAATTCCTGCGCCGCCGCAGCGCAAGCGTTCGGCCAAGGTGCCTTGAGGACTGAATTCAACTTCTAACTTGCCATCTAGAAACTGCTCGGCGAAAAGTTTGTTCTCACCTACATAGGAGGCGATGACCTTTCGCACTTGGCCATTTTCAAGGAGAAGCCCGAGGCCCTTGCCGTCAACGCCCATGTTGTTGGAGACCACAATCAGATCTTTTACTCCGGATGCTTTGACCACATCTATTAGGTCTGAAGGTATTCCGCAAAGTCCGAAGCCACCCACGGCCAGAATCATGCCGTCCTTCAATATTCCATCTAGTGATTCGGCAATGTTTTCATACACCTTAGACACGAAAGCCCCCTTACCAAGTTGACTAGTCCGTCCACGTCATGGATAGGAGTCAGATCGAATGTTATGCGCGGTGTCTAGACCTGTCCATTCGATGCGAACGGGTTGGCACCCGATTGAATGTGGCGCGAATTCCTAACATTCTCTGCTTATGCAAAGATGACTTAGGCAAAAGAAAGGCGAGTTCCGTGACCTCCTGCGTACTGATCGCCCCGGACAAATTCAAGGGGACGCTTTCTGCCCAAGAGGTGGCTGACGCGTTATGTGCAGGACTCGCCGCCAAGACCGACGTGAGAACAATTCCGTTGGCAGATGGTGGAGACGGCAGTCTTGAGGCGATAGCAGCGGCAGGGTTCGTTGTAGTTGAGCTAGATCCGGCAATCGGTTCAGCGACTTCCAAGCCAGCAAGAATTGCTCACAAAGGCGACGTATTCTTCGTTGAGTCAGCGGAATTCTGCGGCCTAAGTCACGTGACTGGCGCATTAGATCCATTGGGAACGAGCACGCTTGGCATTGGGCAAGCGGTACGAGCAGCCATGGATTTGGGTGCGCAGACAATTGTTCTTGGAGTAGGCGGAACAGCGAGCACCGATGGCGGTGTCGGATTCCTCATGGGGTTAGGCGTCAAGTTTTTTACAGAAACCGGTGAGACCATTCCGTTGGGTGGTGGCGGTCTATTTGTTCTCGACAAAGCAGATTTCACAGAGCTGGATTCACGTCTGGCCAATATCTGCATTGTTCTTGCCTCAGATGTTGACAGTCCGTTGCTTGGACCATCAGGTGCCGCCAGACTTTTCTCGTCTCAGAAAGGCGCCGATCCATTGCAAGTTGAGATTTTAGAGCTGGGCCTAAGTCGCCTCGTCAAGGTCTTGAGCAAAGGAACGAAATTTTGGACTGAGCGGAATCGAATTGCCTCGAATGCACCTGGATCCGGTGCGGGTGGTGGGTTGGGATTTGCAGCCTTACTGCTTGGAGCAATTCGAGTGCCGGGAGCCGATTACATTCTTGATCTGCTTGAGATTGATGACGTGTTGGCGGGGTGCGACTTAGTTGTAACGGGAGAAGGCGCACTCGATAAACAATCTCTCGCTGGCAAATTGCCCGTTGCCCTCGCCTCACGCGCGCGCTCAAGAAATATTCCTGTTGTGGCGGTGGTTGGAACATGTCGACTAAGTAGAGAGGAATACACGGGCGCGGGAATCGAAACGGTATATGCACTAGATCAACTAGATGAGCGTTGTGTAAATGATCCTGAACTGAGTCTTCGGCTGTTAACTCAGATAGGCGGAAGAATCAGTCATGAGCTCTGAAAAGTTTGCAGTGATAGGTGCCGGCATCATTGGCCTAGCCGTTGCTCGTCGCTTGGGAGAAGTGCGACCAGGAGCAGATGTAACTGTCATCGACAAAGAGACCAGAGTTGGTGCACACCAGACTTCTCATAACAGCGGAGTCGTGCACGCAGGGGTTTATTACGCCCCCGATTCACTAAAGGCAATCCTTTGCCGACGTGGGTCACTATTGCTTCGAGAATATTGCGCTGAGAAAAATATTGCTTACGACGAATGCGGCAAACTGGTGATCGCTTCGGACAATTCTGAGAACGAAGCCCTTTCTCGAATAAGAGATCGGGCAGAACGCAATCACGTTGTTGGAATAAGAAGCGTCGGACCCGAAGAAATAGGCGAGATAGAACCCCACGCCAAGGGGGTTGCTGGTCTTTATTCACCAAAAACCGCCATCACGGATTATCCAGCCGTAGCGAAAGCTCTTGCAGAGGATGTCGTGGCAGCAGGTGGTCGTTTGCTGATGGGTAAAGCCGCAACATCAATTACCTCGCGACCCAATGGTGTGGCGGTGCGAGTCGGTGACGAAGAGTTGCTGTTTGACCGAGTTGTTATATGTGCAGGTCTGCAATCGGATGACGTCGCCAGGCAAGCCGGTGATGAGGCCGAACCCGCGATTGTTCCATTCCGCGGTGAGTACTACCGATTGGTTCCTGCAAAGAATGGACTTGTTAAGGGGTTGATCTACCCCGTGCCCGATCCGAACTACCCGTTCCTTGGCGTGCACTTCACCCGACGAATCGACGGTGGAATAGATGTTGGACCAAACGCTGTTCTGGCGCTTGCTAGGGAGGGTTACCTTCGACGGGATTTCTCGCCGAAAGATCTTTGGGAGACATTGCATTGGCCCGGTTTTCAGAAGCTGGCGAGGAAGCACTGGAGGATGGGTCTATTCGAGATGGCCGGGTCAATCAGCAAGCACCAATTTCTAGATCGCGCCCGCGTGTATGTTCCTGAACTTCAAGACGTTGACGTAGTTCGCGGCGGTTCAGGTGTACGCGCCCAGGCGGTGGATCGCGACGGAACCTTGGTCGAGGATTTCAGAATTCATCGATTAGGCAACGTTTTGGCCGTTCGAAATGCTCCATCGCCGGGGGCAACTTCAAGTTTGGCCATAGCTGAATATGTCTGCGACGAACTATTCAAGAACGGTAACTAGATTGACGCTCTCCTAGCGCACTATCTAGGTCTGCGACGCCTCTGATCTGAGTTCGGACGAGGACGGCGGCCACCGAAGCTGGGCTTCTCGACAACCGGGGCGATGTATGGGATTCCACTTGGCTGCTTTGAGCCGGTGATGGAGACCAGTTCATCGTGGTGCGGACGCACATCGACGAACTTGGGGTAGACCCCGGCACGTGAAGTAAGTCCGCGGACCGCGCTTTGTTGCTTTGAAGTTGCAAGAGTTACAACAACGCCAGCCTCGCCAGCACGGGCTGTACGACCAGCACGGTGAAGGTAGTCCTTGTGATCTGTCGGAGCATCTACGTGGACAACAAGGGAAACGTCGTCAACGTGGATTCCTCGAGCGGCAACATCGGTTGCAACAAGGGCAGAGTTTGGATTTTCCTTGAAGTGAGCAAGTGTGCGTGTTCGAACCGCTTGGGATTTTCCACCGTGAAGGGCGCCAACTGGAACACCAACGCTGGCAAGCTTGTCGGCTAAACGATCTGCGCCACGTTGGGTCTTAACAAAGAGAATGGTGCGGCCTTCGCGTGATGCGATTTGCGCGGTGATCTCATCTTTGTCGCCTGGAAGCATCACGAGTACGTGGTGTTCCATGGTGCTAACAGAGGCGCGATCATTTTGCAGTGAGTGGGTCTTTGGGTTGTTGAGGTACTTCTTGACGAGTGAATCAACACCGC
>CAYXIS010000044.1:0-734 GCA_964465545.1 uncultured Bifidobacterium sp.
CAAATCGGGCAAATGGCAGAAATGCCACTCACGAAAAACCCTTATAAATCAATGCTTTTTTTGACACCTCTACAGCAGCAAGGTCTCGCTTGCCCTTTCGAAGAATGGCAAAACGACCGAAGAGAAAGTCCTCCGAAGAAGGCGAGAAACCCTCTCCCGTGATCTTCTCGTTGTTGAGATATGCGCCACCTTCCTTGACGATTCGGCGGGCGGCTGATTTGGAATCGACCACCCCGGAGGCCACGATCAGGTCCACCCAACTTGGAATGTCGTCCAACGAAGCCACAGAGGCGCGTGGGAGCTCGGACAAAGCGCTCTCAAGGGTGGCTTCGTCGAGGTCTTTGAGCTCTCCCTGGCCGAAGAGAGCGCGCGCAGCAGCTTCGACTCGCTCACAGTCCTGAGCACTGTGCACTAGGGTCGTGAGTTCTCTAGCAAGAGCGCGCTGCGCGGTTCGCAAGCCGGGGTTTTCGAGGTGTGATTCTTCTAGTGCCTCAATGTCTTCCTGTGGTAGGAACGAGAAGACTTTGAGGAAATTTATGACATCTCGATCCTCCGTGTTCAGCCAATACTGAAAAAACGAGTACGGCGACGTCATTGCTGGATCTAGCCACACCGATCCCCCAGCTGTTTTCCCAAACTTTGTGCCGTCTGCTTTCATCAATAACGGAACTGTCAAGGCGTGGGCACTGGCACCCTCGACGCGACGAATGAGATCCAGCCCAGTGACGATATTC
>CAYXIS010000044.1:744-13452 GCA_964465545.1 uncultured Bifidobacterium sp.
GCAGCGTGCAATCAAATCGACGAAAGAGTTCAAGAAAGTCAAGAGATTGCAGCACCTGATATGAAAACTCAGTGTAGGAAATTCCCCCGCCGGCTAATCTTGCAGAGACGGATTCTTTTGCGAGCATTTGGTTGACGCTGAAATGCTTCCCGATGTCACGAAGAAATTCGATTGCCGACATGGGCGCCGTCCAGTCGAGGTTGTTAACAACTCGCGCCGGATTGGTTGGCGCTTCGAAATCCAAGTATTGCGAAACTTGCTTGCGTATATGCCCAACCCACTTTTCGACAACTTCTTCACTATTAAGTGAACGTTCTTCATTTCTTCCACTGGGATCACCAACAAGTCCGGTGGCACCGCCGACTAGTGCAATTGGGTGATGACCGGCCAACTGGAAGCGACGCAATACAACCAACACAACGAGGTGTCCGACGTGAAGGCTAGGTGCCGTGGGGTCAAAGCCTGCATATAGCGTGATCGGCTTCGAGAGGGCCTCTAGAATGGCTTTTTCGTCAGTTGATTGCGCTAGGAGTCCGCGCCATTTCAGGTCCTCTAGAAAGTTCATTGCCCCATCATGCCCGAAAAGTGCTTGGCCTTGTCGGCAAACCATTTCTCGGAAACCGTGATTTTTGATCTCAGGTGGTCGATCTGATTAGCGACGTTCTTAGGTGAAGTTCCCCCAAAAGTTGTCCTCGAGGACAGGGCTCCTTCGACGGTGAGCACCTTGCGTACCTCGGAAGTCAGACCTTTGTGGATAGAAGCAAATTCAGCATCAGACAACTCATCCAATTCTCGGCCCGTGGATTCACATAGGTGCACGCACTTGCCAGCGGCTTCATGGGCTTGCGCAAAGGGAATGCCCGCACGAACAAGGAAATCAGCAATTTCAGTAGCAAGGGAGAAGCCAGTCGACGCCGATGCACTCATCTTCGCTCGATTGAAGGTAGTTGTGGCGACCATTCCCGTGAATGCGGGGAGAACCAAAGCCAACGTGTCGATCGAATTGAAAAGTGGCTCTTTGTCTTCTTGAAGATCACGGTTATAGGCAAAAGGAAGACCCTTGAGCATTGCAAGGACCGAAGTCAGATTTCCGATCAAGCGTCCGGCTTTACCACGGGCAAGTTCGGCGACATCGGGGTTCTTCTTCTGAGGCATGATTGAGGAGCCAGTTGCGAAGGCATCGTCCAATTTTGCCCAGCCGAACTCCGTGCTTGACCACAAACACCACTCCTCTCCCATGCGGGCCAGGTGGATTCCGATCATGGAAAGGATAAATAGAGCCTCTGCAACAAAATCTCTATCGCTGACTGCATCGATACTGTTTTCGATTGCACCTTCGAATCCAAGATCCTTCGCGCTGGCCTCAGGGTCCAATTGAAGTGAGGAGCCCGCAAGAGCTCCTGCACCCAAAGGTGAACGCGATGTTCGTGAATACCAATCTTTGATTCTTTCGACATCGCGATTAAAGGAGTGAGCATGCTTGGCGAGCTCGTGGCCGAAGATGACCGGTTGGGCGTGTTGGAGGTGAGTGAACCCAGGAGCCGGCGCGTCCGCATACTCACCCGCCTTTTCTAGAATCGCGCGCTGCAATCCGATCACCAACTCCGCCATGTGAAGCATGTGTTCCAACGCAAAAAGACGAAGGTCCGTCGCCACCTGATCGTTGCGTGACCTACCTGCTCGAAGCGCGCCTCCGAGTGGTCCCAATTTCTGGGTCATCACTCTCTCAAGAGCACTGTGCACATCTTCATCCTGAGAAGATGGCACCAGGGTTCCTTCGATAAGTTCTGTCTGCATCTCTTTAAGGGCTTCTCGGATGGCGTCTGCATCCGTACCCCTGATCAGTTTTGCGTTCTCAAGAACTTTCAGATGCGCAAGGGAGGATCGAAGATCGTACGGAGCCAGACGCCAGTCGAAATCGATACTTTGCGACAGTGCAAAAACATCGCCAGCGGGACCGCTTGTGAATCTACCTCCCCATAACGCCATAGCTACTTTTTCGCCTTCAGGTTTCTGGCCGAAGCGATACGAGTTGGAAGGCCCCACAGGTCGACAAAGCCCTTCGCCAAAGACTGATCGAACGTGTCGCCCTCGTCGTATGTAGCCATGTCGAAATCATAGAGAGATGTCTCACTTCGACGTCCTGTTACCCAACAATGCCCTGCGTGCATTTTCAATCGGACATCACCACTAACAAACTCGTTCGCATAGTTGAAAACCCCGTCCAGCGCTTCTCGAAGGGGCGAGAACCAAAGGCCGTCATAGACGAGCTCTCCCCAACGCTGTTCGCTGGCTCGCTTGAAACGAGCGAGATCGCGTTCGACGCAGACGTTCTCCAGCTCTTGATGAGCTGTAATGAGTGCAATCGCGCCAGGTGCTTCATAGACCTCACGACTCTTGATTCCGATCAGTCGATCTTCGACCATATCTAGTCTGCCCACACCCTGTGCTCCTGCTCGGCGGTTGAGTTCGACAATCGCCTGAAGCATCGTCACGGGTTTTCCATCAATCGCAGTTGGGGCACCTTTGGTGAAGGTGATGATCACTTCATCTGCTTCACGCGGGATCGACGGATCCTGAGTGTAGGAGTAGACAGCCTCGGTTGGTGCATTCCAGATATCTTCGAGGAATCCCGTTTCAACTGCCCTGCCCCAGACATTCTGGTCGATGGAGAATGGGTTCTTCTTCGTTGTCTCAATCGGCAGGTTCTTCTCGTGTGCAAATGCAATTGCCCTGTCACGCGTCATCCCTGAATCGCGAACCGGGGCGTAGGAAGTCAGATCGGGAGCAAGTGCGCCCGTGCCCACTTCGAATCGGACCTGGTCATTGCCTTTGCCGGTGCAACCGTGAGCGACCCGAGATGCGCCGTGCTTTCTAGCGGCTGCAACGAGGTGCTTCACAATCAGCGGGCGAGAAAGCGCGGAAACCAGCGGATATCGGTCCATGTACAAGGCGTTCGCCTTGAGTGCCGGCAAGCAGTACTCGTTTGCAAACTCATCACGTGCGTCGACAACTTCTGCAGCGATCGCACCGCACGCCAAGGCACGCTCCTTGATCACTTGAAGATCTTCGCCTTCCTGTCCCACATCGACGGCAACGGCAATGACTTCGGCACCAGTTTCGCGCTCAATCCATCCGATGGCGACTGAAGTATCCAATCCGCCAGAATAGGCAAGAACTATCTTTTCTTTCATGAGTGCGCTCCTCGATTCGTTGTCTTCTTATGAGAGTTCTTCATTGGGTTCGTAAGCTTCAGTAATTCTTTCGCCAGTGCTGCTCCGCCGGCACTCCTCTTCGAAATTAGCAGGACGGTGTCATCGCCGGCGACGGTGCCAATTAGTGACGTCAATTGACCGTGGGTCCGCGCTCCATCCAAAGCACAGGCAAGGAGTTGAGCTCCACCCGGCGGAGTCCTTACCACTGCCATGTTTGCACTTGAGTCAATCGAGAGGATCAACTCTGAAGGTAGCGAAATGACACGAGAGAGACTCTGTGTTTCATCCTGAGGCAACTGGTAGATGGCGGTCCCATCCTTGCCTCGACCTCGAAACGCGCCGATATCCTCGAGATCGCGACTTGCTGTTGCCTGCGTAACTTCAAAACCTGCCTTCGCGAGGAGCTTCACCAAGTCCGATTGCGAGTGAACCTGTTCTGCCTGCACGAGAGAGACGACCTTTGCACGTCGGGCTGATGCACTTCCCCGCCTTAATTCAGCCATGAGAGCCCTCCTTGAGCACTTTGGTAAAGATAGAAATAAATTTCGCGACTTCCTTTCTGGTGACAGTTAGTGCAGGAGCAATTCTGATCACAGTCGGGCTCGGCGCATTCACAAGTACTCCCGCACGTGAAAGCGCCTCTCTAATCTCAGATGAATTCTCATATGCCAAAACAATACCCAGCAAGAGTCCCCGGCCCCGCACTTCGCAGACTTCGGGCAATGTCGATAGCTCGGCCTTGATCACGGCTTCGTGGGCTTGCACTTTCACAAGTAACGACTTCTTTTCGATCACGTCGATAGCGGCCAAGGCGCTGGCGCAGGCAACTGGGTTCCCCCCGAAAGTCGAACCATGATCTCCTGGTTGAAAGAGATGAGAGGTGCGACCCAACGCGATCATTGCCCCTAAAGGAAGGCCACCACCCAAACCTTTGGCCAAGGTGATGACATCGGGGACTATCCCTTCGTGCTCATAGCCAAACCACTCCCCGGTTCTGCCCATGCCCGTCTGTACACAGTCGACCACCATTAAAGCGCCAGTGCGGTCACACATTTCTCGTATCCCTTGGAGATACCCATGAGGTGGCATCACGACGCCGGCTTCGCCCAAAATCGGTTCGACAATCACCATCGCCGTCTTGCGATTGATCTTTCGCCTCATCGCCTCAAGATCTCCGAAGGGAACATGTGATATCCCGGGTACCAGCGGCTTGAAGGGGTCGCGTTTGGCCGGCTGACCGGTGAGCGAAAGAGCGCCCATAGTGCGACCGTGGAAGGCTCCCTGCATTGCCACGATACGCGTCCGACCTGTTTTCCGTGAAAGTTTCAGAGCAGCCTCATTGGCCTCGGCCCCTGAATTACAGAAGAAGACTCGAGATCGACTGTCTCCGGTAAGTGATTGCAGTTTTTCGGCTAAGGCCACAACACCCGGGTGAATATAGAAATTGCTCACATGCCCGAGAGTCGAGACCTGCTTGGTAACTGCCGAAACGATCGCCGGATGCGCGTGACCGAGAATATTTGTAGCGATCCCCCCTAGGAAATCAAGGTACTCGTGACCTTCGGAATCCATGACGACTGCACCCTTGCCACTCACAAGAGTGAGATGCGGAATACCGTAATTGGCCTGCAATGCCGTATCCCAACGTGTCGGGTAATCTTGCACAACTCTCTTCATGGGAGTACCAACGTTCCACCGATTCCTCGTAGTGCAAGAGCAAAACTCTCAGGGTTGGTGCCGTCAATAACACGCACACTTCGCGCGCCTGAGTTGATGGCTTTGAGACAGGCGGAGACCTTCGGGGCCATTCCCTCGGTAAAATCTTGCTTTATCGCTTCGAGTTCATCTGCATGAATAATCGAAATCAATGAGGAAGTGTCGGGCCAATTCTTGTATATGCCAGGCACATCCGTCATGAAAATCAGGATGGAGGCTTCCATGGCCCCCGCAATCGCCGCAGCGGCGAGATCCGCATTCACATTCAAGCCCACACGCGAGTTCTCGTGGGTCTCATCGCCCTCGGTTGCCAAGGGGGAGACAACTGGAAGAAAGCCTGAGTCAATAAGAGATCCCAGAACCGCAGTATCTACGCGCACGACTTCGCCAACCTGACCCAGATCTGCACTCTCACTGTTTACGAGTTCAGTCTGTCTTTTCGCAATCAACATCCCACCATCACGACCAGTCAGACCAACCGCATTGATACCTGCGTGGCGAAGTTGCGCCACAACATTTCGTAGAACTTGTCCGCTTAGGACCCTCTGGACAACTTCGTAGACTTGTGGGGTGGTCACACGGAATCCACCCTTGAATTCAGACTCAATCAACTCCGCCTTCAGGGCAGCGTCAATTTGAGGGCCGCCGCCATGAACGATGATGCATTCCTCACCGAGGTCCAGAGCTCCCTGAACGGCCTTGGCAAATAATCCTTCAGTGTCAGTCATGGCGTGTCCGCCGAATTTGATGACGATCATGTCGCGTACGCCGAATTCTCGTGGACGTAGTCGTGGCTCAAATCATTTGTCAGAATCGACGCTGTGGAAGAGCCCGCCTTCAAATCGATGATGATTTCTATATTGGATCCGGAGAGATCCACTAGCGAGCGATCCTCTCCTGGCCCACTCGATCTTGCAACCATAATGCCGTTAAGAGAGACGTCCAATCTCATGGGATCGAATTGAGCTTCCGCGGTGCCAACGGCTGCGAGAATTCGTCCCCAGTTGGGATCCCCGCCGAACAAGGCGCACTTCAGCAAATTGTTGCGTGCGCACGCCCTACCAACAGCCACGGCGTCACTTTCAGTAGCGGCATTCTGTACAACGATCGAGACTATCTTTGTGTGCCCTTCTGCGTCCTGAACAAGTTGCAGTACAAGAGACCCACATACTTCGGTCAAGAGTTCCTCTAATTCGGCGTCTGATATCTCTATGCCAGATGCGCCGGATGAAAGAAGGAGAACGGTGTCGTTTGTCGAAGTGCAACCGTCGGAATCGATTCTGTTGTACGTGCGATCGCACACACGAGTGAATATTTCCTGTAGGTGCGACTTGGATACGCGAGCATCGGTCATGACGACGGAGAGCATCGTGGCGAGGGAAGGCGCCAACATACCTGCCCCTTTTGCCATTCCCGTCACAGTGACGCCGTATTTCTCGCTCATTGCCATCTTCGGAACCGAGTCAGTGGTCATGATCGCCCTCGCAGCGACTTCAAGGTTGTCCTCACTCATGCTAGAGACGATTCGATCTACTCCCGCAATGATCTTCTCCATTGGAAGAAATTCGCCGATAAGGCCAGTAGAACATACGGCAACATCGGATGAGGAGACTCCCAATTGTCCTGCAACGTATTCAGCGCTTCGGTGAGTATCGAGAAATCCCCGAGAGCCGGTGCAAGCATTTGCTCCTCCGGAGTTGAGCAGGACTGCATTCACCGTCGCATCCGCGACTACCTGCTTGGTCCAGGTGACGGGGGCAGCGACAACTTTGTTCGTGGTGAACACTGCTACGCCCGTAAATTCAGGACCCTGATTTTCGATGATTGTGAGATCCAATGCGCCTGAACTCTTCAGTCCCGCCGCGACAGCGCCAGCCCGAAATCCCTTTGGCAATCTCATGAGCCAAGGCCCGTCATGAGAAGTCCCGTGTTTTCCGATAAGCCAGCAATCAAGTTCGCGTTCTGTATCGCTTGCGCCGCGGCTCCCTTGCCCAAGTTGTCAATCGCAATTGAGACCACCACCCTCTCGGTGTGTTCGTCAATGGCCACTTGAAGCTGTGCATGGTTTGATCCAAGCACACTTGACGTCTTTGGCAACTGGCCATCGTCTAGCAGCGTCACAAACTCTTCGTTTTCGTAGGCTTGCGAAAAGAGTGAACGCAAGAATGACGAGTCGACCGATTCAGTGAGGCGACCGGTAACAGTTGCCAATATCCCTCGAGGCATGGGGGCTAAAATCGGAGTGAAAGATATTCTTACTCCACTTCCAGACAATCGACTCAGAGACTCTTCAATTTCTGGAGTGTGCTGGTGGACGCCTCCAAATTTGTACGAAGTTAGCGAGCCCGACACTTCACTCGCGAGCAAGGCGACCTTTGCACTTCTTCCAGCCCCAGTTGTTCCCGATGCGGCCACTACGACAATGTCGGATGCGTCAATGATTGAAAGAATTGGTGCAGCGGCCAGCGTGATCGCCGTTGCATAACATCCAGGATTAGCAACGCGCTTCGATTCAACAATGAGATCTCGGAAACCCTTGAGTTCTGGGAGGCCGTAGGTCCATGTACCCGCATGCTCTCCCCCATAATATTTTTCCCATGAGTGAGGGTTTTCAAGGCGATAATCCGCGCCAAGGTCCACTACCAACTGATCTGGATTGAGATGGGGGACGACCTTGGCTGATTCGCCATGAGGAAGCGCCAGGAAGACAAGATCACAATCGGCCAACTCCTTATAGTGCAATGTCGCAAAGACGCGTTCCCTCATTCCACTTAACTGCGGATGGACTGAGGAAATACGCTCACCCGCGTGAGCGTTAGCCGTCACATACGCAGGGACAAAAGTGGAATGATTTTCCAAAAGGCGCAGAAGCTCCCCGCCCGCGTAGCCGCTCGCCCCAAGTACCGCAGTTTTCATGGATTCAGGGTACAGGCTCGATCTATAACTATGCAATTTACTGCATAGTTATGCAAGTCATGCTGAGCGAAGGGTCGCCCCCACCATGACCCGAGCAGCCTCGACGGCGGCCTCTCGAATCTTAGATATCTCTGCACCTGTAAGAGTCCGATCCAGGGCACGGAAGGTCAAGGTGTAGGCCATGGAGATCTTGCCTCCACCAATCTTGTCGTATCTGTCAAAGAGAGTGACCGACTCGAGCATCTCACCGGCACCGCTCTTCAATGCGGCTACGATCTCTGCGCTTGTCACCTTCTCATCGACGATGAGGGCAATGTCTTGCACTGCGACAGGCATCGTGCCAACCGAAGGAGCGCGAAGCACCGCGTGCTCGGGGATTGCCGAGAGGTTTACGACGAAGGCGCAGGATCTCTCAGGAAGTCCAAATAGAGCGACCACTCGAGGATGAAGTTCGCCTGCATGTGCAACCACCTTTCCGTCGACCAGCAGTTCAGCGCATCGGCCCGGATGCCAGGGGGCAAAGTCAGACCGAGCGATCGTCCAGACAAGATTGCAAGCCTGAAGAATTGATTCTGCAAACTCAATCGCATCGTTCCAATCGTAGGCTCGGCCCTTCCCCCGCCAGTCCTCGGACTGAGCATTTCCGATGAGGACTCCTCCAATGTGAATAGGCTGATCGGGTACCGTCGCGTAGATCTGCTCGATCACCTTGTGGGGAGGGCGCACATCGGTGGGTGGGTTATCAATTGATGGGAGCTCAGAAATATTTCGGAATACTGCACCGATTTCAAAAAGTCCAAAATCCCGAAAGCCTCTTCCGATATTTCTTGTCGCGGTTTCAATCAGTCCGGGAATGAGGTGGGTACGCAACAAAGGCGCATCTTCTGACATCGGGTTGACGATGCGGAAAGCTTTGGCGCGATCGCCCGTGTAACCCATTTCCTTGAGAACGCCAGCAGAAACAAACGGGTAGTTCTGAACTTCAACAAGCCCCCTATCCGCCAAGAGGTGAGCGAGAATGCGAAGGCGCCTTTGGAAATTGGTCAATCCAGGGCTAACAGGATGGGCAGGAAGAACAGACGGGATGGCGTCGTAGCCAACCATACGGGCGACTTCCTCTACCAAATCTGCAGGTGCAAGTAGGTCACTTCGCCATGACGGTGGATCAACTCGCCACAACGATTCGCTCTTCTCCTCAATGTCGCAGCCGACCAGACGAAGTTTGTCTCGAACTTGTTCAAGGGAGATGTCCGCACCTGTCAACGCAGAAATGAAGTGAGGATCTATTTCAACAATGGGGCTGTACCTGGGTTCACCATCGTGTTGAGAATCAACGTGATTGGCTCCGCCAAGATCGATGAGAAGTGATGTCGCCCGCGCCGATGCGTACTCGGCCAAAGACGGATCGACTCCGCGTTCGAATCTTCGCGACGCCTCGGTTGAAAGTTTATGGCGACGAGCGTTCTTGGCAATCGAGATAGGGTCAAACCTTGCCGCTTCAATAGCCAAGGATGTCGTTACTTCATTTACTTCAGAGTCAACTCCGCCCATTGTCCCCGCCAAAGCAAGGGCACGCACTTCATCAGCCACCAGAAGATCTTCCGAGGACAGGATGCGGTCCTGTCCGTCAAGGGTCGTGAAATTCTTGGTTTTGCCAGCCCTGCGGATATGAAGTGAGCCTCCGATATGTGCGCGGTCAAATGCGTGAAGGGGCTGACCAAGTTCGAGCATTACGTAGTTGGTCACATCCACAGCCAGCGAAATCGAACGCATGCCACATTTCTCAATGCGCCTTTGCATCCACAGTGGCGCATGCGCCTTAGGGTTGAAGTTGTCGAGCGTGCGTATGTATATGACCGAAACCCCAGTGGGGTCGTCAATTTTTGGAGCTACACCTTTGCCCGTAGGGGCAAATGCATCCGTCTTGATGCTGTGTACGGGATCAGTGAAAGCAACAGCAAGAGAGGCTGCAACTTCACGAGCGATGCCTCGCACCGAAAGGGCATAGCCTCTATCCGGATTGATAGCGATGTCGAAGACAACGTCTTCTATCTCGAGCACATCAATGGCGTCCATTCCAACTGTTGTCGATTCAGAGGGAAGGACGAAAATTCCAGAGTGATCCTCGCCCATACCCAATTCACGAGAAGAACAGATCATTCCGTTGCTGATCTTGCCGTATGTTTCTCGCTGGCCGATCGCAAAGCCCCCAGGCAGGACCGCACCAGGCAACGCGACAACAACGAGATCATCTACAGAGAAATTGCTTGCCCCGCAAATAACAAAACGTGTCGTGGATTCCGCACAATCGAGCTCCACCCATCTGATGGGCTTTTTGAACTCTGTGATCTCTTCAATCTTCATCACCCGTCCAACGACCAGCGGTCCTGATATCCCAGCACCCTGATGTTCGATCTCTTCAACTTCAAAACCAACTCTGACAAGTGCTGCACCGATTTCCTCAGGGGTTACCGAATCAGGAACCGCGGCATACTCTCGAATCCAAGACAATGGAATGCGCATTACAACCCCACTCCGAAGGAACGACTGAAACGAATATCACCCTCTACTATGTCGCGCATGTCGGTTATGCCATGACGCACGATAAGGGTTCGCTCAAGTCCCATTCCGAATGCGAACCCGCTGTACTCTGACGAATCAATACCGCAAGCAGCCAGGACCTTCGGGTTGACCATGCCACATCCGCCCCATTCGATCCATCGACCGTTGAAGAAGACGTCGACTTCGGCACTTGGCTCGGTGAACGGGAAAAACGATGGCCGAAGCCTTGTAATCGCTTCATCTCCGAACATCTCTCGTGCAAAAAGATCCAGTGTGCCTTTGAGGTTCGCCATGGTTATCCCGCGATCGATCACCAAACCTTCGACTTGTGAAAAGACGGGCGTGTGAGGCGCATCAAGCTCATCAGCTCGATATGTCCGCCCCGGGCAGATTACGTAGATTGGCGGTTGGTTCTCCAACATAGTGCGGATTTGTACAGGTGACGTATGAGTTCGAAGTACGAGGTGCGCCTCGAGGGGTTCAACAAAGAAAGTGTCCTGCATGGTTCGAGCCGGATGGTCAACGTGAATATTGAGGGCGTCGAAGTTGAGCCACTCAGCCTCAAGTTCTGGCCCTTCGGCAACTCCATAACCCTGCGCAATGAAGAAGTCGCAAATCTCATTTTTCAAAATCGTGAGGGGGTGCAGAGCGCCACGGTGAGTACGTGGTGATGGCAAGGTCACATCTACGACTTCTTCAAGGAGAACCTTCTCGTCCCGTTGCGCCTCAAGCCTTTCTCTTTGCTTCTCCAGTGCGGCCGCTACCTGGGACCGAGCATCCCCGATCATCTTCCCCAGTCGGGCGCGCTCCTCCGCAGGTGTCGATCCAAGAGCTCGACTGGCTTGGGCAATCGGCGATTTATCCCCAGTATGGGCTAGACGAGCGCTCTTGAGCTCTTCCAGATCGGAAGCTGAAGAAATCGCTGTCAGGGCTTCATCTACCCACTGCTGCAGAGTCTGCTCCGAAACCATGGCGCTGAGTCTACTGTCAGAGGTGGTGAAGTTGCGTCACATAGAACATGACGATGGATGCCGCTGCCGCCAAATTCAGACTTTCTGCATTACCCGGCATCGGAATCGCAATTGGAGTGATGCGAGGATGGTCATTCCACTGCGGCAAGCCATGTGCCTCGTTGCCGAAAATCCACAGCGACGGATCTGAATAGTCGATCTCAAGCAGTGATTTTGAGGCGTGTGCATCTAAGGCATAGATTGAGTTGTTAGGCCACCGAGATAGCAGATCCGCGATTTCGATCCGCTCCATCACGGGCAAGTGCCATAGCGAACCCGCACTAGCTCGAACAACTTTAGGAGAAAACAAGTCCACACTGTTGGGTGCAGTAATGACTCCCGAAAAACCGGTGGCATCGGCGGTGCGAAGGATCGTCCCTGCATTTCCCGGATCTTGTATCTCATGCAGGTAAATGTATTTTTTACCCGGTCCGACATCCAAGTCTTTCAAAGAAAGTTCAGGCAATCGGCACAAGCCGATAATTCCCTGCGGAGTGACCGTCTCCCCCATTGCGTTCATAACGGCATCTGTGACATCCACTGCGTTCAGGTGGCTTATATCGATTCCTTCGGCGGCAAGCTTCAAACGCGCCGTTGTCGTCAAGTACAGCGTTTCAATCTCGGGGCTTGATCCAATTTTTGCGCCCTCCCGAAGGAATTGAAGACCCTCTGCGACAAAAACACCGCTGTCTTTTCGGTTTTTCTTACCCCGTGAACCAATAAGAGCCTTCACTCGCGCAATGTGCGGCGAATGAAGGCTCTCAATCATTGGCTGTGAAAATTAAAGAAGGCTCTTGCGAGCAACTTCAACCAGAGTCTTGAAAGTTTCTGGCTCATTCGTTGCGAGCTCAGAGAGAACTCGACGGTCGACCTCGACCCCAGCGGCCTTTAGCCCCTGGATGAAACGGTTGTAGGTTAGCCCATTTGCACGGCTTGCAGCATTGATGCGCTGGATCCAGAGCTGGCGGAAGTCGCCCTTCTTATCCTTGCGATCGTTGAACGCATAAACCATTGAGTGTGTAAGTTGCTCTTTAGCTTTCGCATAGAGCCGTGATCGCTGACCACGGTATCCACTGGCGCGCTCGAGAGTTGTACGACGCTTCTTTGCGGCGTGAACGCCACGCTTGACTCTTGCCATTTAAATGACGCTCCTTACTTCAAACCAAGCATGCGCTTGGCTGTAAAAGTTGTTGATGGCTTGGCCGCAGCATCACTGCTCAGACGGCGGGTGAGGCGCGAAGATTTACGCTCAAGAAGGTGGCGCTTGCCAGCTCGCTCGTGCATGATCT
>CAYXIS010000045.1:0-13042 GCA_964465545.1 uncultured Bifidobacterium sp.
GTGAACAACTACATGATCTCCCTTCTCCTCCAACCATTCGACTTTCGAATTCTCATATATCCTCACGCCGAGGGAAATGCACACCTTCTCGAGACCCCAAACCAATCGCGCAGGATCAACCAGAGCTGTTCCATCATGATCGAATAGGGCGCCTTGATACGTCGGAGATTTAACTCGCTCTTGTATCTGCTCCTTAGACAAGAATTCGACGTTGTCACCATATTTGTTGCGAAGATCAGCTTCTTCCTGCATTCCTTCGAGTTGCCATTTTGTGACGGCAACGCGCAATTCCCCGGTTCTTTCCCAATCACATTCAATGTTGTACTTCTTTATCGTCTCTTCAATTGCGTCCAGATTCTCCCGACCGAGACGCTCGATGATTCCCATCTCTCGGCGAAAACGTTGATAACCATTGGAAAATCCGTGAGTCAAGGATGAGTTGCAGAATCCGCCGTTACGACCAGAGGCACCAGCGCCCGTCTCGCGTTGTTCGACAATGACAACCTCACGATGTGGATCGCGTTCTTTGGCAAGCAGGGCAGTCCAAAGACCTGTGTATCCAGCGCCTACGATGCACAGGTCGGCGGTGATGTTCTCGATGAGAGCAGAGTGCGATTCGGGCTCAAGGGGATCTTCGTCCAACCAGTACAACATGGGTTGGAGATCGGCTAAATGGCGTAGAACAAAGGGGTCGATGGTGACCATCGCAGCTCCGGCTTATCGCCGGACTCACCCCTTAACGCAAATTCATAGTTGGCCCGGGTCCTCCGGAGTCCTACCCCATAACGCAGATTGGTTTTCAATCTGTAGTTCGGTATGGCTACCGAACTACTTTAGCGTGCCTTTTTGCGGTTGACCAGTTGGCCGGCCACGACAATCACAAGGGCTATCAAGAACATTGATGAACCAATCACGTTGGCTTGTGCGGGGATTCCGCGCGCGGCCGATGTGTACACGAACTTGGGGAACGTATTCATGGTTCCTGAATTGAAGTTCGTAATAATGAAATCGTCGAATGAAAGGCTGAAAGCCAACAAAGCGGCACCTGCAATTCCAGGCATAACTAGGGGCAAAGTGACCCTCCTAAAGGTCTCTCTCTCGTTGGCGTAGAGATCCATCGCGGCCTGCTCCAATCGCGGATCCAAGCTTGCGATACGCGCCTTCACGGTGACGACCACGAATGAAATGCAGAACATCACGTGTGCGGCGACCGTCGGCCAAAAACCGGGGTTGATGCGAAAAGCCAAAAACATGGCGAGAAGCGACGAGCCGAGAACGACCTCAGGCGTTGCCATCGGCAAGAAGATCAGAAGATTTGTTGTTGCACGTCCTTTGAATCTATGGCGCCCAATTGCAAAGGCGATCAATGTTCCCAAAATTGTGGCTGCTGTCGTAGCGATTAGGCCGATCTTCAACGAGTTTCCTAGAGCGGAACAAACATCTGGGGCGCCGCAAGGGTTGCGCCAGTTGCTGAAGGTGAAACCTCGCCAAACCAAGTTGCTCTTACCTGCGTTGTTAAAGGAGAAGGCAATCGTGTAGAAGACAGGAATAAATAGATATGTAAAACCGATAACCGCGTAAATTCGAATGAGGTTTCGTCCGAACCATCGTGATATTCGCTTTGAAGTTGGAAGCGTAGGAATTGGGATAGTGCTCATACCAACTCGTCCGTTCCTGATCGGCGGATATAGACAGTGACAAGGATCAAAATGGCTGCCATCAATGTAAACGAAAGCGAAGCAGCCGTCGGGTAGTCAACGATACGGAAGAATCTTGAATCGATCACGTTTCCGATCATGGTCGTATTCGGATTTCCGAGGATTGCAGCATTTACGTAGTCACCTGCGGCCGGAATAAAGGTCAACAAAGTTCCGGCGACGACACCCGGCATTGAAAGAGGAAAAGTCACTTTTCTAAAAGTAGTTATCCCGTTGGCGTACAAGTCATTGGAGGCTTCAAGCGTTCGAGGGTCGATGCGTTCGAGCGAGGCATAAAGGGGCAACGTCATGAAAGGCAAGAAGTTGTAGGTCATTCCGGTGACTACAGCCAAGGCGCTGGCCGTGAGGGTCGTCTGCGGCCCAATGATATGAAGGGCGCGCAGGGTCGGGACAACAAAGCCCTCCTCTCCCAAGATCTGCTTCCAAGCGACGGTACGAAGCAGGAAGGAAGTAAAGAAGGGGGCAACAACAAGCACGAGAAGAATGTTTTTGAAACGACCCGAACGAAACGCGATGGCATAGGCAAGTGGATATGAAATCGCCAGAGCCAACAGCGTTGCAAGGATTGCGTAAATAAAGGATCGAGCAAACTGCGGCCTGGCTGCATTGAAGGCGTCAATGTAGTTTGCAAACCGAAACGTCTGAACGTATTGGCCAGTATCGCCGCCGACGACGGGAGTCTGGGTCGAAGTTCCGGCCAAATTGATAATCGGCAAAATAAAGAAGGTGAAGAGCCAGAGCATGCCTGGAAGGAGCAGAAGGTAGGGCAGGCGACCCTTCTTCCCAGTGAAGTAACTTGCACGGGTAACCGCACTCTGGAGAAAAGCCATTACGCCGGTTCATCCACTTCAGAGCCTGCATTTACGTCCTCGGAGCCATCAAGTCCGAAAGTGAATGGCGCGTTCCACGAAAGTGAGACCGGATCTCCCGGACGCAAAGTGGGCGTTCCGCCATCATTCTGCTCGAACACCATGAGATCTTGCTTCCAAGGCATCTCCACCACATATTGCGTGCTGACACCAACGAATGAGACATCCGAGACGATTCCGCCAGTTAGCACGTTCCCATTGCATGGATCGCCAGGCAAAGAGATGCGAATCTTCTCTGGGCGGATGCCGACAAGGATAGATTTGCCAGAGGCACGATTGCGCGACTTAAGTATCGAGATTTTCTGGCCATGTAGTTCGACAACAGATTGATCTGCATCACTCGACGAGACCTCTCCACGAATCATGTTTGACTGACCAAGGAAATTGGCGACAAATGCCGTGCGAGGTGATTCGTAAAGTTCGGCCGGCGATCCCATCTGCTCGATTCTTCCCTCATTCATCACCGCGATGGTGTCGGCCATGGTCATGGCCTCTTCCTGATCGTGGGTGACGTGCACGAAGGTAAGCCCGACTTCGGTTTGAATCCATTTCAACTCGATTTGCATCTGGCGACGCAATTTCAGATCGAGAGCACCGAGAGGCTCGTCGAGCAGTAGCAACGCAGGACGATTGACGATTGCACGAGCGAGCGCAATACGTTGCTGTTGGCCACCGGACAACTGTGTCGGCTTTCGATCTGCTAGATGTGGGAGTTCTACAAGTTTCAGAACCTTATCTACCTGCTCTTTGACGTCCTTCACGCCGCGGCGGCGCAATCCGAAAGCCACATTCTCGTAGATGCTCAGGTGTGGAAATAGGGCATAGTTTTGAAAGACCGTATTCACAGGACGTTGGTATGGCTTCTTGGTTGTGATATCGGTTTCACCGATATAGATAGAGCCCACTGTGGGCTCCTCCAAACCAGCGATCATTCGAAGAGTCGTGGTCTTGCCGCAACCGGATGGTCCAAGCAGCGCGAAGAACGATCCTTCCGGAATCGTGAGCGTTAAGTCATCAACAGCGGTGAAGTCACCAAAGGATTTAGTGACGCGGGTAAGTTTTAAATCCCCGTGCGATGAGGAAGATGCGTCGGCCACTAGTTTCCGGTTGCCTTTTGGAAGGCAGTAGTGAAGGTCGTTTCCTCAGCTGGGGTAAGCGCACGGAAAACCTTCGCCTTGGAAAGGGCAGTCGCATCAGGGAAGATGTACGGACTCTTGGCAAGACTTGGGTCGATCTTCTCCATTTCGGCTTGAGCCCCCTTCACAGGACAGATGTAATTGACGTACGCCGCAACCTGAGCCGCAACTGCCGGTTCGTAGTAGTAATTCATCACCTTCTCTGCGTTAAGCCTGTTGTGGGACGTTGACGGAATCATCATGTTGTCACTCCACAGGGTTCCACCGCTCTCTGGCAGGGCAAAATCAAACTTGCCGTTGTTCTCGGAGTTCAACTGAAACATGTCGCCAGACCATCCGATAACAGCGACGGCGTCGCCGCTTATGAGGTCTTCCTTGTAACTGTTGCCAGCTACCTTTCTAATGAAGCCGTCTGAGATCTTCTTCTGCAAGAAGTCGATTCCGTCCATGAACTGGGCTTCGGTGAAGTTGGATTCAATATCTACACCCTGGAACTGCAGGATGATTCCCATGGTGTCACGCATCTCGGACAACACTTCGATCTTGCCCTTGTTCGCTGGGGCGAACAACTGATCCAGCGACTTGATTCCGCCAGGAAGTTTCTCCTTGTTCCAACCAAAACCTGCAAAGCCCGATTGCCAAGTGAGAGAATTGTTGCGCCCTGGATCAAACCCGACAGTACTCAACTTATCCAGAATATTTACCTTATTGGGAATTCCAGCGGCATCGATCTTCTGTGTGTAACCCAAACGGATCCAACGAGCGGCCATCCAGTCAGTGAGCGTGACGATGTCGTAACCAATGTCTTGTCCGAGCTTGAGTTGCCCCTGCACTTTGCCGTAGAACTCATCATTGTCGTTGACGTCTTCCTTGTAGTTGACTTTGACGCCTGATTCCTTCTGAAATGCCTCAAGAGTTGGGTACTTCTTTGTCTTTGAGTCGTAATCCAAGTACAGGGTCCAGTTTGCCCAACGAACCGTTCCACCTGTGTCCGTCACTGCGGTCGGCGACGAAGATGCTTGGGGAGAAGAAGTCCCGGATGCTTTGGGAGAAGAAGTCCCGCATGCTGCAAGCAATCCTGCAGCGCTCAGGCCACCGGCCCCTGCAATAAAACCACGCCGTGACATCTGCGCCCGAATGAGTTCGAGTGTTTTTGGAGAGATCGGGTTATTCTTGGGCATCGCGGTTCCTCTTTCGTATGGTGGTCATATCTAGAAAGTTATCTGGCCTTCATTTCGTATTAGTTAAATGGGGAATTCAATGCGGGGAGTTTATGCCCTCCCCGCACTCACCGCACGTTATGCGTTGAGGTTTGTCATGACGTGTTTGATCCTTGTGTAGTCCTCGAATCCGTATCCAGAAAGGTCTTTTCCGTATCCAGACTTCTTGAAACCACCATGTGGCATTTCGGCGACAATTGGAATGTGGGTGTTAATCCATACGCAACCAAAGTCGAGAGCCTTTGACATCCTCATCGCACAGCCATGGTCGCGAGTCCAAACACTAGATGCCAAGGCGTACTCGACCCCATTGGCCATCGAAATCGCTTCCGCCTCGGTGTTGAACTTCTGCATCGTGATGACTGGCCCAAAAATCTCCTTCTGAATCATCTCGTCATCTTGATGAAGATCTGCCACGACAGTCGGGGGGAAGAAGTAGCCAGGGCGCTCAAGTTGCGTTCCGCCAGCCATGATTCGGGCATGCGATGGTGCTCGGTCAAGGAATCCGCTGACCGAAGCAAGTTGGTTGACGTTATTGACGGGCCCAACCAAGACATCCTCATTTGGCATGCCAATGGCAATTTTGTTTGTGGCCTGGTCGGCCAGAAGGGCAACCATCTCATCGTAAACACCGGCTTGGACAAGAACACGAGTTGCTGCAGTGCAATCCTGCCCAGCATTAAAAAATCCTGCGAGGGCAATTCCTTCGGCTGCACTGGCTAAGTCCGCATCATTGAAAACAACTACGGGAGCTTTGCCGCCCAGTTCAAGGTGAACCCTTTTGACTTGTTTGGCAGCATTCGTTGCCACATCAATTCCTGCTCGCACCGAGCCAGTAATCGAAACCATTGCAGGCGTCTCGTGTTCAGTAATCGCCTGTCCGCTCGCTCGCTCTCCGCAGACCACATTGAAGACGCCAGTTGGAAGAAACTCCGCCATTACCTTGGCCATGAACGCAGTGCTTGCAGGGGTCGTGTGACTTGGTTTCAAAACTACCGTGTTGCCCGCTGCGATTGCGGGTGCCCATTTCCAGACGGCCATCATCATTGGATAATTCCAAGGAGTAATTTGTCCGCACACTCCGATGGGTTCGCGGCGAATAAACGAAGTCATTCCATGCATGTATTCGCCCGCTGATTTGCCTTCAAGATTACGCGCGGCACCTGCAAAGAATCGGATTTGATCGATCATCGGAGGAATCTCTTCAGACATCGTGATCGCGAGAGGCTTGCCAGTATTGCGACTTTCAATGGCCACAATTTCTTCCGCACGACTTTCGAGTGCATCCGCAATTTTCAGGAGTGCACGTTGGCGCTCGCTGGGCGTTGACTGACTCCATGTTTCAAAGGCAGCGCTCGCAGCCTTCATAGCAACATCAACATCATGGGCATTGGACTTCGGTGCCTGGGCGTACACCTCGCCCGTAGACGGGTCGATGATCGGGGTCGTCTCCCCACTGGAACTTTGGACCTCTTGGCCGTTGACGAAACTAGATAGCTTTTCCATTCATTTGCTCCCTTGAAGCCCAATCGAGTGTGAGGTGAGGGTACGCCCAGATCGCTTCCCTGAACAGCCCCCACCACGAATTAGCCCCATTTTTGTCCCAAATTGTGCGGATATCGTCGTCAAATGGCACAAAATCTGCGGATTCCTTTGCTTTTGCCTCAAAGATGCGAGAGAGTTAGCCATGGCCACCAAGCACCGCCCGGTTCTGGACGACATTTCTCGGGCGATCATTGAGCAGCTCCAGATCGACGGGCGCAAGCCCTACGCAGCGATCGGGGTGGCTGTGGGCTTGTCTGAAGCCGCGGTTCGCCAGCGCATCGCCAAACTCATCGAGTCTGGCGTGATGCAGGTGGTCGCGGTCACAGATCCGCTCACGGTCGGCTCATACCGCATGGCCATGATCGGCATAAAGGTTGAAGGAGACCTCGTTGAGGTTGCAGATCAACTCTCGCACTACAAAGAAGTGGATTACATCTTGGTCACATCCGGTGGCTTTGATGTCATGGCGGAAGTCATTTGCAATGACGACGAACATCTCCTTGAACTATTGCAGCGCATACGAGCAATTCCGCAAGTACGCAGCACGGAGAGCTTCATCTATCTGAAGTTGCGCAAGCAGCTTTACAACTGGGGAACATAAAAAATGGCAACAACAAGTACATTCGACAACGTTCAATTCTTTGAGTCAGATCTTGATTCAAACTGGTCCAACCGAGCAAAAGAGCATCTCTGGATGCACTTTTCTCGCATGGGTGCATACGATGCTGGAGGATCTATCCCTGTCATTGTAAAAGGCGAAGGCCCTTACATTTACGACGACCGCGGCAAGCGCTACTTCGATGGAATCTCATCCTTGTTTGCAACGCAGGTCGGCCACGGTCGAGAGGAATTGGCCGACGCCTACGCCAAGCAGATCAAGGAAATTGGATACTTTCCAATCTGGTCATACGCGCACCCCCGTGCAATCGAATTGGCAGAGCGCCTCACGGACTTCACCCCCGAGGGCCTCAACCATGTTTTCTTCAGCGCTTCCGGCGGCGAAGCCGTTGAAACTGCAGCGAAGTTGATAAAGCAGTATTTCAAACTCACTGGCAAGCCGATGAAGCATAAGATCATCAGTCGTCATGTGGCTTATCACGGCACGACCCAAGGGGCCCTTTCCATCACAGGCATCCCTGCGGCCAAACAATTCTTCGAACCGCTTATCGCCGGTCACCACAAGGTGCCAAACACAAACTTCTATCGCGCACCATTGAATCACCGTGATTCTTTCGAAGAGTTCGGACAATGGGCGGCCAACCGCATTGAAGAAGCAATCCTCTTCGAAGGTGCGGACACCGTTGCGGCAGTCTTCATCGAACCTGTGCAAAATTCTGGTGGATGCTTCCCGCCTCCCCCAGGTTACCTGCAGCGAGTCCGCGAAATTTGCGACCAGTACGACGTCATCATGGTCTGCGATGAAACGATCACCGGCTTTGGTCGCATCGGAGATTACTTTGCTTCTACAAGATACGGAGTCGTTCCGGACATCATTACCTGCGGTAAGGGATTGACATCGGGATATTTCCCGATGGCCGCGATGATTGCCAACGAGAGGCTCTACGAACCCTTCCGCAAAGGCACGAATTCGTTCTTGCACGGCTTCACCTTCGGAGGCCACCCAGCAGGTGCGGCAGTTGCACTAGCGAACCTGGACATCTTTGAGCGTGAGGGGATCAACGAGAATGTTCGCGCCAATGAGGATGGACTCAAAGCAACGTTGGAGAAACTCTACGACCTGCCAATCGTCGGAGATATCCGAGGAGCCGGGTACTTCTACGGCATTGAAATGGTCAAAGACAAGGCAACCCGAGAGACCTTCTCAGCGGATGAAAGCGAGAAATTGCTCCGTGGATTCCTCTCGAAGGCCCTCTTCGACAATGGCCTGTACTGCCGTGCAGATGACCGTGGAGATCCCGTAATTCAAATTGCTCCGCCTCTTATCTGCGATCAGTCACACTTCGATGAGATCGAGTCGATTCTTCGAACCGTGTTAACAGAGGCTGCGTCTATCATTCTGTAATGACAACGGCTCGCACCAAGGTCCATCGTGCTCCACACAAACAGGTCTTTGACCCTGTGGTTGCGCGAAGGATTTTGGAGCGGGCGATCATTGCTCACGTCGCGATCTGCGTTGATGGCCAACCGTATGCACTTCCTGTTTCCTGTGCACCGTACGGCGACGAGTTACTAATCCACGGATCTCCGGCATCTCGACTCATCAAGGAACTAGCAGCGGGTGCATCGGCTTGCGTAACCGTAACGCTCGTCGACGCGTTGGTACTTGCTCGTTCAGCATTTGAATCTTCGATGCACTATCAATCTCTTATGGCCTTTGGGAGCGCGCGCCTTCTAGATGGAGAGGAAAAGTCTTCTGCGCTGGAGGTACTCACAGACCATCTCTTCCCAGAGCGCAGAAGCGAACTCCGCGAATCTACGGAGAAAGAGGTAAGGGCAACGACGATTGTTGCCTTCCCGCTCACGGAAATCAGCATCAAAGTTTCAGCGGGACAGCCCGATGATCCCGAATCAGATCTCGAATCCAATGTTTGGGCAGGATTACTTCCTATAACCAGTATTTATGGCGCGCCTGTTCCGGCGGCAAATCTTCGAGAAGGTATTGACCTACCTGAATACATCTCGCGTTGGCCGAAGAATCGGCTATGAGCCTCTGGTGGTCGCTTGTCGATCGTCCCGTGTTCAAGCCGGGAGACCTTGACCGCCCGTGGGATGTAGTCATTGTCGGTGGAGGATTCAGTGGCCTCTGGACGGCGCACCACTTGAAAGAATGGGAACCCACTCTAAGGATTGCCATACTTGAAAAGAATCTAGTGGGCTCAGGTGCAAGTGGCAGAAACGGCGGATGGGTATCCGCCCTTTACCCCATGGAAGATTACAAACTCCTCAAACACTCCACGCCGCAAGCAATTCACGACCTGCACAGTCATCTTCGCAAAACAATTGATGATATTGGAGTCTTTGCAGAGGAAGAAAGCACTGGATGTGGATTCACGAAAGGTGGCTCCTTACTGGTGGCCCGCAATGAGGGGCAACTCAAGAGGCTAGCCGTGCACATCGACAAGGAATACACGCTCCTAAGTGCAAGGGAAACCCGAGCCCGGATACGAATGGGTGACGCGCTTGGTTCCACCTACACCCCGAACTGCGCGGCCATCAATCCCGCGGCTCTCGTCGTGGACCTTGCCCGTTCGCTTGAGCGGCGCGGTGTTAGCATCTTCGAGAACACTGAAGGCCTAATCTCCAGAAAGCATTCAGTGTCCGTTGCGGGTACAACACTTGACGCTAAGTTTGTCGTTCGCGCCGTTGAAGCGTACCTAGAAGGCACCGCCCACCAGGTACCCATCTATTCGCTAATGGTCGCAACGGAGCCTCTTCCCCAAGAAGTCTTTGAAGAAATCGGAATTCGCAATCGCGAGACTTTCGCTGAAGCCTCACATCTCGTCACCTATGCCCAACGCACGGCGGACGATCGACTTGCTATCGGAGGACGCGGTGCGCCCTACACCTGGGGTTCGCGAAGGAATGACGCGAGCGAACATGATCGAAAGGATCACGACCGGTTGCGCAATATGGCACGTGAATGGTTTCCCATTCTTAACAGATTCCAATTTACGCATTCGTGGGGTGGGGCTGTCGGAGTGACACGTGATTGGGCCCCGTATGTGAGAACTACAAAGAATTATGGTGAGATGGGCGGATATGCTGGCGATGGCGTTTCACTCTCCTATCTTGCAGCCGGAGCGATGGCCGATCTGATTCTCGAAAAAGAATCGGAGCGCGCCAAATTGCCCTTCGTCCAATGGAAGAACCCACGCTGGGAGCCCGAACCTTTGCGATGGATCGCGATCAACAGTGCCATCCGCCTCTCCGCAATCGCTGACCGTGAGGAGAGGCGGACGAAGCGACCCAGCGGGTTCATGAAAATCCTCTCCTCGATCACGGGCCAATAGGACTGGCGTGAATACTCGCTTGAGCGCGATGATCCTGACGGGAGGCGCCAGTAGTCGTTTTGGTTCCGATAAATCCCAAGCTTTAATTGGCCAACGCTCGCTCATCGAGCACCTTCTAATGACGCTGCCTTCATACATGGAAATCGTGGTTGTAGGACCCCAATTGCAGATGACTTCTCGAGCAGTCAGGTACACCCAAGAGAGTCCATTGGGAAGCGGTCCCGTTGCCGCGATTCATGCCGGACTCAAACTCATCGACACCGAGTTTGTCGCGGTCGTCGCCACGGATATGCCATTTGCTAGTCAAATTCTGGAGGTATTAATCGATAATCTCCCGGGCCTTGAAGACGCAACAATTCCCCTGGATTGGCAGGGGATTCAACAGCCCCTGTGCGCCCTGTATCGAACCGAAGCCCTTTCCAGAGCTCTTGGACAAATGGGAACTGTTCAGGGGCAATCAGTACGACGAGTAATCGACCGTCTGACGGTAAAGGAACTCTCTCTACAACCCGACCTACGGCGTATTCTTCTCGATGTTGATACTCCATCAGATCTGGAGCGCGCAATCAACCTGAGCAACGAGCCCAAAGAACAGGGAAGGGTACACGCCATGGAAAAATGGATCGAAGCCGTGCAGAAAGAACTTGGCCTCGACGTTGTCGTCGACCAGGAATTGATTCTGGATTTAGCCCGCGATGCGGCCCATGGCGTGGAACGGAAAGCTGCCCCAATCACCACGTTCTTACTTGGAATTGCGATTGCCGGCGGCGCCGATCCAAAAGAGGCCGCGAAGGGAATCGCAGAACTTGCCGGGAGATGGCCAACAGATAAATGAGTGATTGGCAAGAAGTCGATTGGGATGATGCGCGCAAAGTTGCTGGATCACTTTGTCGCCAGCTCCCATCTGAAGATCTTCCCTTAGTAACTGCAACCAATCGATTCCTTGCGCAAGATTGCATCGCGCTGTGCGATCTGCCGACATACACGACATCTTCTATGGACGGGTGGGCCGTTGCAGGAGACGGACCGTGGAAGATCGTGGGCGATGTCAAAGCAGGTGCGCCGTACGAAAAGTACTTGGAGAGTGGGACCGCCGTTCGTATTGCCACCGGCGCGGTAATTCCGCACGGCACTTTCGGAGTAGTGCGATGGGAGATCGCAGAGATCCGAAACGACCACGTACATGGTGTGGCACATGCGGGTGCAGACATTCGACCGGCCGGCGAAGAGTGCAGCAAAGGTGATTTGTTGGCCAGTCGAGGGACGAGATTGACGCCGTCGCTCGTAGGCTTGTTAGCAGCATGTGGCTACGACGGAGTTGATGTCGTCCGCAAACCCAGGGTTTCCTTATTGCTCTTGGGTGACGAACTCCTTCTCAACGGCCTCCCCCACGGTGGAAGAGTTCGCGATTCGCTGGGACCCCAACTCCCCGGATGGCTTGACCGCCTAGGCGCGGAAATAGTAATCACGCGATACGTGACTGACGAGCTCGAATCCGTAGTTGATGCCCTCTCTGAATCACTCGACTGCGATCTGCTGATAACAACCGGCGGAACTGCAGATGGCCCCCGAGATCACATCCACAATGCACTTCAATCTCTTAATGCTTCAATGGTTGTCGACCGAGTCAGATCAAGGCCTGGACATCCAATGCTTCTCGGGCAAATTCCGCATCGTGGAAAGTTAGTGCCTGTACTTGGTCTTCCGGGAAATCCACAATCAGCCATCGTGGGACTTATGAGCCTTGGCGCTCCCCTCATCAACTCACTTCTTGGGACAAACACTTCTGAGCTTGAATTCGTGCCAACAGAGAATGAGATCGTGGCTCCAAAAGATTTCAGCCGCCTTGTTCTTGGCAATCTTGAAAACGGTCGATTTGAGATGGGCGAGCATCTTGGGTCGGCAATGTTGCGAGGACTGGCTGCATCTACTGGCTTCGCGGTCGTCAAGTCAGGATCCACGCCTGCCGGCGGGGACGTCAGGTGGCTCCCTCTGCCTTAGCCATCACGGCTACGATTAGCCTTTATGAGCGCAGAGAATCTTTTCACGCATTTGAATGATGAAGGCCAAGCTCACATGGTTGACGTCAGTGACCGTGAAATCACCACTCGATCTGCAACCGCGTCAGGAAAGGTATTACTTTCACAGGCTGTCGTCGCGATGCTCCGTGATGGCAATGTTCCAAAAGGCGACGTCCTTGCCACGGCCAGACTTGCTGGAATCATGGGAGCAAAACGGACACCCGATCTCATTCCACTGGCTCACCCGATCGCACTCCACAGCGTCAGTGTTGAATTGGAGGTAGTTGAAGATGGGGTAACCATCGCGGCTGCCGTGCGCACCGCTGATCGCACTGGAGTAGAGATGGAAGCACTCACCGCGATTTCGGTTGCCGCGTTGACGATTATCGACATGGTCAAGTCTTTGGATCCGGGTGCCACCATCACGAACGTACGTGTTGAATCAAAAGATGGCGGGCGCAATGGCCAATGGAAAAGAACGTGACGGTGCTCAACGCATCCATCATCACCGCGAGCAATCGCGCATCTCGCGGAGTTTACGAGGATAAGAAGTGAGAAATAA
>CAYXIS010000046.1:0-12747 GCA_964465545.1 uncultured Bifidobacterium sp.
CTAAATACCTCTACGAAGTACTGTGGTTGGAACCCTGATGGATATGGGGCGCTCATGTCAGCTCAAATATCTTCTACAGTTCGGGCACGCCTACCGTGAAGAAAACTGGGAGAACGCTTTAACGTTCAGGGCCTCCTGCTCGTTCTATGTCGTAGTTACGAATACTTGTAGGAAAACCATGAACAAGCGCCATCTGACCGTTGCCGTAGTCGCGATCCTCACCCTGTCCAGTTCGACTATCGCCTCGGCTGAGGGAGGCTCGCACAGGCGGATGGGTGAATATGACCACGTAAGTTCCATCGCGGCCATATCCCTGAGCGCCAGTGCCGGAATCCTCACGGTTGACACATCCACGGCCGTGCCAAGTTTCCTCTTCGATACTGCCACCGTGACACCGCACATTGATTTCGATACATCGACGTCAACCACCCACTTTGATACGTCAACGGCCACATCAGGTTGGGACGACGAACCGGGAATCTCCGATGATGGTGAAGAAGAAGATGACTTCTTGCCAGCCGGAGCGACGATCCCAGTGGTTCCCGCAGATTCAGATTCAGATTCAGATTCACCATCTGCTCCATCCTGGATCACCAAACCGCATGCCAAGTCCAATGACGACAACCGAGATCACTCTCAACAATCCTGGGAAGATTCGGAGGATTAAAACGGAAGTAATGTGCGCACAGAGGCTGACTCTCGTTAGCCTCTGTGGTGATCACCGGTTAGGAGTGGATGCCAGAAAAGATCGGAAATTCGCCAGAGCAAAGTGGAATATCCGCTAATGCTCATGTTGACGCGCTCGATTTCGATCAACTAGTAGAGGAGGCAGTTCGTGGAAGCGATTCAGCATTCACCCTCCTTTGGCGCAACTTCCAACCACGGATGGTCCGATACCTTGCAATGTTCACAAACGAACCAGAAGACCTCTGTTCTGAGGTCTGGATCAAGATTGCAACCTCCATCAGGAGTTTCCAAGGTGATTCGCAAGCATTCAAAGGCTGGATCTACACAATTGCGCGAAACGCTGCGACAGACCTTGCAAGAAAGAAGGCACGAAGCGGAACAAGCGTGGAGCTTGACGAATCGGATTGGATCGGCGAGAACTCGACGATGGTAGAAGTCATGGATCTAGTGAAGCGTTTGCCCAAGGAGTATGCAGAAGTCATCATGCTCCGAGTAGTGGCAGACCTCGATGCCAGCGAAGTGGCAGAGATCGTGGGCAAGACCCAGGGCAATGTTCGGGTCCTCACCCATAGGGGATTGAAACAGTTGAATGAGATGTTGACGAAGGGAGGCGACGGTCGATGAGCAACGATAAGGATTTCTCGCTGGAAAACAGCGAAGAGTTGATTGCCAATCTAAAATCCGGCAAGCCTTCTGAATTCGAACATCTACGCAGCGCCCTGAGTTTGCTCGCGCACGTCGCCGAACTACCACCGACCACGATTCCTCCCGTCCTTCCTTCAAGCATCGCCCAACCGGTGCCCGTACTCCCAGTGAAATCGTCTAGGCCGCGACGAACGATCGTGACATCCGTTATGGTCGCCGGACTCTTCGCTTCTGCGTCCTTGGCCGCGGCGGCAGTAACTGGAATCGGACCAGCGGCGATAGTCAACGTCGGTCATCAAGCGGCAAAATTAGTCAAGGTAGTCGTTGGCGGGGTCACGCAGGTTGTGACTGGCAATCCTTCAACCTCGGCTCAAAGTCAGGCAGAAAGCGCATCGACCCCACTGCCTATCCCATCGCTCTCACCTGCTCCCTCCATCACCGAGGAGCAGGATGAATCAGAACACCTAACGCAGATTATCCCGGCGCTTACAAACTTGTTCCCGCCGTCCTCTAATGAATCCGATTCTTCGCATGAAAATGAATCGCAGAAACCAAACTCCTCGAAGGACACTTCCAGTTCATCTCACGAATCATCAGATGAGAGTTCGAATTCATCTCATGAGAGCAAGTCTCCCAGTGTCGAGGATTCACCTGCTTCGACACCTAAAGGCGAAAAAGAGCACACCAACGGGGAGAATCAGAGGCGACCAAGCGAACTGCCTTCAGCCACACCCTCGGAAGACAATTCGGATGAGGACTCACCTTCGCCAATCCCACTGGCCGAGCCCACCCCAAGCCCCTCCGATAAGCCAGATCCCAGCCCAAGTCCCTCCGATCAGCCGTTAGAGGATGAGTAGGGCAACGAGGGCACTACCTACTTATTCTTTTCTTTCTTTTCCTGTTTCTTCGCGCGCTTCTCTTTCAAAGTGAGCTTTGCTTCCTTCTTGGTATTTGCGTTGCTCTTCTGCTCTTTGTTTGCCATGACCACTCCGTCCTTGTTCCAGGCTTCAATACACGGGAGTCTATTCCAAAAAGGTACGCTCAGATCTCCTAGAGAGGGCGGAGATGGTTGGTTTTATAGTCGCAACCTTGGCAGGCATCGTCGTCGGAACCATCAACGGTATGGCCGGTGGCGCCTCAATGATCTCCTACCCAGTCATGCTCGCACTGGGCCTTCATCCACTTGACGCGTCGATCACCAACGCCGTTGGAACGACCAGTGCGAACTTTGTCGCCATCCGCACAGGACAGAACAAGATCTGGGATTTGATCAAGTCCTATAAATTCTTGATCGCAATCTCAGTGGCAGGTTCCCTCATCGGAGCCTTACTTCTTCTTTCGTTTCCGCCTCGGGTTTTCGAGCACATCGTTCCATTCCTTGTTTTAGGCGCAACGCTCACGCTCCTTCTGCCCATTAAGCCCGCAGTTGGAAGACGAAATGAGACCCTCGAAGCAGTTGGTATCGCAGCAAGTGGCCTCTACTGCGGGTATTTCGGACCGGGACAAGGCGTCATGGTTATCGCCTCTCTTTCACGTAACCCGAAGAAACCCGACGTTATGAACGCGGCCAAGAACATCATCGTTGGTATTCCTAGCATCGCCTCCAATATCGTCTATCTCTTCAGTGGGCGGGTGCATTGGATCCTCGCCTTCGCCCTCTTCCTCGGCTCCAGTATCGGAGGGGGGCTTGGGGGAAAGTGGGCAGCGAAGATGTCGCCGAACTTTTATCGAGGTTTGGTCATGACCGTAGGCGTGGGGGCGTCGATCTATCTGTTCAAAAGGTATTTTTTCTAATCAGAGCCCCCCGTCAGGATTGAACTGACGACCTTCCGCTTACAAGGCGGATGCTCTACCACTGAGCTAGGGAGGCCTTTCTTACCTGCGCATTATGTCAGCGCGGAAGAAATTGATGAAATTCTAGGGGCGCAGTAGTTGTGTGACCGTGACGGGGGTGAGTTTTCGGTCATGTAGGGCTCGGATCAGCAGGGGGAGGGCGCTCACGGTATGGGCGTGACCAAAGTGCATCCCGATAATGCTCCCTTTTTGGACGCTCTTCATGCAGTTGGCCACGATGGCCTTTGCCGAGGGGTTTGTGTAGTCCAACGAGTCGACGTCGTAGATCAGACAGTTGGCATAACCCGACGCCCCAGCAGCTGCGCGAATAATTGAATTTGATTTCAACGTCCCTGATGGACGAAACCAGGTGCCTGGGGTTCCCACGGCTTTTATGACGGCCGATTTACCCTTAGCGACTTCAGCCTTTGCCTCCTTCAATGTTAGAAGCGTCATGGTCTTGTGACTGTAGGTGTGATTGCCCAATTCATGACCGGCATCAACAATCTCGTGACCCATCGTCGGATTGGCATTCAACCAGACTCCAACCGCCATGACAGTGATCGGTGTTGAAGTCTTCTTGGAGATTTCCAGGATCTTGCGTGCGATGACAAGGTCACCGGCGCCATGGAAAGTAATTGCTACTTCTGCACGATTGCGTGGACCATGGAAAATATCTGCACCCGCAGATGTGGCACTCGCGGAATTCGGAAATAGAAGACCGCTCATTCCCACAAGTGCAGCACTGCCACCAATTTGAAGGGCCCGCCGTCGGCTCAATTCACCATCGAAATGTTCATCGCACATGTCGGCGAGCCTACCAATGCGATCTGAGAATTGGCTCAGAAGGGATTCAAACTGGTGGCCAAGAAACGGGGAACGAGTGCTTTCCGTCTCTTCCGTCGCCGGATGATCTACCTCGCAAACGTCGCCAGATCCAAGGAAGAAAAAACGTCAGAATCCATTTGGCATTCGACTTATATCGCTTGGGTCGAGACAACATGAGCGCAGCGGATAATGGTTCACGCCAACTCGCGTCGAAGGGAAGTTCAAGCTTTTCCAAAATCCCCTGGGCAACTCGATCATGTCCGATCACGTTCAAGTGGAGGCGATCATCGGCTAAGAAACGTCGATCACTAAGAAGTCCTTCTTCATTAGCATCGGCAACGATGGCGCCAACCTCATTTGCGACGGCTCTGACATTCTTGTTGAACTCGCCAAATCTTGCTGCCCAAAGATCGGCGGTCTTGCCAGTCCTATCTGTGCGCTCCAATACCGTGAAAAGCAAGACGGTCGCCCCCGATGCTGCGATCTTTCTGACTGTCTTTGTGTAGAGCGGCAGAGCCGTTTCTGGTTTGTAATTCGGACGCAGAACGTCGTTGGCGCCGGCGTGAAACGAAAAGAGGGTTTCCGGTCCAGTTACATACGTCATCGCGAGAGGTACCTGATCGGCTGCTACCTGATGTATCAGCTTTCCGCGAATCGCGAAATTCGCATATGTGAACTCCGGGCTCTGATGCGCCATTACATCCGCAATTCGATCTGCCCAGCCGCGGTAATGACCGTCCACGATCTCGTCACTCATCCCTTCGGTGAAGGAATCACCACAAGCAATAAATCGCGTGTACCTCATTACTTACGGCGTTGCTCATCCACCCAAAAGAGCGCAATAGAGGTGGCGACGCTTGCGTTGAGAGACTCTGTATCAGCTCTCATCGGAATCGACACCACGAGATCGCACTTCTCTCGGACTAAACGAGACAAGCCCTTTCCTTCGCTGCCAACTATGATCATGAGTGACTCGTGTTCGAGTTTCATATTGCTCAGAGGCGCATCGGCCTCGCCGGCGAGGCCGACTACAAAACACCCAGCCTTCTTAGCCTCATCGATTGCGCGCGGAAGATTGCTCACCTGCGCTACCGGCATGCGTGCGGCAGCGCCTGCGGAGGCCTTCCATGCAGAAGCGGTCATCGCAGCGGCTCTACGTTCGGCCATCACTACTCCGTCGGCCCCGAACGCGGATGCACTTCGCACAATGGCCCCGAGGTTTCGTGGATCTGTAACGCCATCGAGGGCAACAATAAGCATCGGCTTTGTTGCACGGATGATTATTTCCTCAAGGCTTGAATACTGGAATGGTTTAATCGCCAAGAGAATGCCCTGGCTACTGCCAGAGAGTCCTTCAACTTCTGCGCGGTGCACCTCCCGAATGGGAAGATGCGTAGCCAGGGCCAATTGCAGCGATTCAGTAATGCGATCATCTACATCAATGCTTCGGGCAACAATCAACTCTGTTGCTGGTACTCCGGCACGCAATGCTTCGACAACTGCATTTCTGCCGGCGACGAGTTCTCCGCCCCCCTTAGGTCGCTCGCTCTTCTGACGTGGAGCACGTGGACGAGT
Organism: uncultured Bifidobacterium sp.; assembly: GCA_964465545.1. GTDB lineage: Bacteria > Actinomycetota > Actinomycetes > Nanopelagicales > Nanopelagicaceae > QYPT01. The sequence goes on from CAYXIS010000046.1 coordinate 5,569, forward strand.
TTCCTTGGTGGCAGCCGCTTTCTTACGCTTGGCAGCAGCGTGATACGGACGGTCCTCGGCCTTAGGCGTCGGACCTTTGCCAGTGAGGCGACGCTTGTTCTTTCCGCCCGTGCCTGCGCTCGGGCCTTTCTTACTTGTGGCGCGTACTGCTCCGCGCTTCTGCGAATTTCCAGCCATTTCGATTACCGCTCTTCCGTATGTGTGATCGACCATCGTGGTCCTTGCGGCGTGTCTTCAATCACAATTCCGACTGCGGCCAAGCCGTCGCGGATTGCATCCGATGCTGCAAAATCTTTACGTTCGCGTGCGTGCTGACGCTGCTTCAAGGCCACGTCGATCGTTCCTTCAAGCGCATCTCGTAAGTCAAAATCCCCTGCATCTGAAAAGGCGGCATCGTATGGGTCGCAGCCGAGGACTTCAAGAGCCCCTCGAATTTCACTTGCTTTCGCCTCGATGACTGCAAGATCAGAATTGGCGAGCGCAATGTTGCCGGCGTGTAGGTCCTCTGAAATGCAGGCAAGGGCTTGAGGGACGGCAAGATCATTGTTCATAGCATCAATGAAAGGCTTGCTAAGGCTCGGAGCTGGAGGGTTACCAAGGATTTGGGATGCGCGATCAAGAAAGCTTTCGATCCTGCGGAATGCAACGGCGGATTCATCCAGCGCCTCAGGAGAATATTCAAGGATCGAACGGTAGTGGGCGCTGCTGAGATACCAACGCAATTCAATGCGTCGTACGCGCTCGAGCACCGCGCTGACTTGCATTGAGTTGCCCAGCGACTTGCTCATCTTCTCACCGGATGTCGTGACGAGAGCGTTATGCATCCATAGTTTGGCGAATGCCCACCCGGCAGCTTGTGATTGAGCGATCTCATTTTCATGATGCGGAAAGATCAGATCCAATCCGCCACCGTGAATATCGAAGGCTTCCCCCAAATATGCGTGCGCCATCGCCGAGCATTCCAAATGCCAACCGGGGCGGCCAGATCCCCATGGAGTCGGCCACGACGGTTCGCCAGGTTTTGCTGCCTTCCACATTGCAAAATCTCGTGGGTCCTTCTTGAAAGTCTCGTCTGTGTCTGCGGCAGATTGAAGGTCATCGAGGTTCTGTCTAGATAGTGCGAGGTAGGACTTGAGTTTGCGTACTTCCAGATAAACGTCGCCATTGCCTGGGGCATATGCGATTCCCTTATCGATCAAAATCTGCATGAGCTCAATCATCTGGGTTATATGGCCAGTGGCGCGGGGCTCGTATGTCGGCGCAATGACATTAACAGCCTCATATGCGGCGGCAAATGCACGCTCGTACTTCATCGCCAGCGCCCACCAGGTGAGGTTCTCGGCCTTTGCCTCGTTGAGAATCTTGTCGTCGATATCGGTGACGTTTCGTATGAGAGTCACGTGATATCCGCTCTTGGTCAGCCACCGACGAAGAATGTCAAAGTTGATTGCGCTTCTTACGTGACCGATGTGGGGTGCGGCTTGAACCGTCGCGCCACACAGATAGATCGTCGCCTCGCCATTCTTGATAGGAGAAAACGGCTGCGTACTGCGTGAGAACGTGTCGTACAGCGTCAGCGAGCTCATCGCGGCAGTCTATCTTGTGACGTCGATCGAACTAGAAGGAGGAGTAGATCAACGCGGAGGCGACGGCTGCAATTCCGCGACCTTCTCCAGTGAACCCAAGACCGTCGGTCGTGGTTGCCGAAATCGAAACGTCGGCTCCGCCAAGAGCTTGCGAAATGGCGGCTACTGCCTCGCTTCGGCGAGAGCCGATCTTCGGGCGATTGCCGATAACCTGCACTGAAACGTTGGCGATCAGGTAATTCGCGTCGCTAACGAGTTGAAGTGTCTCCGCCAAGAGTTGGGAGCCAGAGGCATGACGGTACTCGGGCTTGGCAACTCCGAAATTGCTTCCGAGATCTCCAAGACCAGCAGCAGAAAGCAGTGCGTCACAGATCGCATGAGCTGCAACGTCGCCATCGGAATGCGCTTCCACGCCAATCTCATCAGGCCAGAGGAGACCCACAAGCCACATCGGTCGATCGTGATCCACAGAGAAGGCGTGTGCATCCACACCCACGCCCGTACGAAACCGAGGTACGCCCTCATTCATCGGAGGAGTCATGGGTTGCCTTCCAAAGAAACCGGAGAAAGAGGCTTAAGAAGCAAGAACCTCGTCAAGAATTACAGCGGCATTCTCTTCGTCGGTGCGCTCAGCAAGTGCGAGCTCTGAAATGAGAATCTGCTTTGCCTTTGCAAGCATCCGTTTTTCTCCCGCAGAGAGTCCGCGGTCGAGATCGCGGCGGTAGAGATCGCGTACAACCTCGGCAACTTTAATGACATCGCCTGAGGCCAACTTCTCGAGGTTCGCCTTGTAGCGGCGTGACCAATTGGTGGGTTCTTCCGTGTATGGCTGACGGAGAACGTTAAAAACTCGATCAAGTCCGGCGCTGTCCACGACGTCGCGTACGCCAACCAGATCTACATTGTCAGATGGAACTCGGACGGTCAGATCGCCCTGAGCAATTTTGAGCACTAAATAGGTCTTCTCTTCGCCTTTGATTAAACGTGTCTCGATGGCTTCGATCAGAGCCGCGCCGTGATGAGGGTAAACAACGGTTTCGCCGACCTTAAATGACATGAAATGCCCTTCGTTAGAGGCTAATAATACCAGCACCCAGTGACAGTAATCACCCCCCAAATTAGGCGCAGAATAAGGCTTTTGCGGGTTATTGGATTGGGCGTGAGAGAATTGCGCCAGCCAAAAGCGTTCCTTATAGGTGTCCATACGTTTGCAGGGAGAATCTGATGCACGTGCGTAAATTTGCAGTTGTAACCCTTTCCGTTTCGCTGGCTCTCTCGCTGAGCGCATGCGGATCAGGCAACGATGCGCCTACAAAGATGATTACCCAAGTGACCGATGGAGTTGACGGGTCAATTACGACATACGGCAACGATATTAAAGTGAATTCAGTACTACTTGTGGCGCAATCAGACGGCTCTGCAGTATTGGTCGGCTCCATCGTCAACGAGAATTCAACGGAGGACACGTTGCTCGGTATTACCGTTGGCGGGGTAAATGCGACTCTGTCGCAGAAAGATCTTCCACTAAAACAGAACGAGGCCGTTCGCTTTGCTGGAGAAAGTGCGAATGCATCTGCAGTTGTTCCAGGACTCAACGCTGCCCCTGGTACTCGAGTGAAAGTTCAACTCTTCTTCGCAAGCGCGGGCGAACTCACACTTGATGCGATAGTTCGCGAACGAAGTGGCGTCTACGAAAATGTTGGAGCCTAAGACTCCATCTTGTAACCCAAACCTCTGACGGTTTGTATGAAAACAGGATTGGCTGGATCTTTCTCGATCTTTGCGCGAAGACGTTTGATATGAACGTCAAGTGTCTTCGTGTCACCGACGTAATCGCTTCCCCACACTCGGTCAATGAGTTGCATGCGCGTAAGAACTCGACCGGAGTTGCGCATTAGGAATTCGAGCAATTCAAATTCCTTCAATGGAAAATTCACAGCTTCATTATTTACTGACACCAAGTGTCGCTCTGTGTCCATCCGCACGGGACCGGCAACCAAAACATGACCGTCATCAGTTCCAAGAGATTGATCGCCGATCCTTCTTAGCACCGCATGAATTCGCGCCAATAATTCTCGGGAAGAGTAGGGCTTTGTTATGTAATCATCGGCACCAAGTTCCAGTCCGACGACCTTGTCCACCTCAGAATCCTTTGCTGTAAGCATAATTATCGGCACATTCGAGCGCGAGCGCAGTTGTCGGCACACTTCCGTTCCAGACAAGCCAGGAAGCATCAGGTCCAGCAAGACCAAATCGGCACCATTTCGATCGAACTCTTCGACTGCTTTCACGCCGTTGTCGGCGACGCTCACTTCGAATCCCTCACGGCCAAGGAGATAAGCCAACGCTTCCGAAAATGATGCTTCATCTTCGACAACGAGAATGCGTGTCATCTTTCCTCCGTTTGAGAGAGCTCCATTGAATTCAACTCATTCCTGACAAAAAGCGGAAGTCGGATCGTGAAAGTACTTCCGGCACCTTCAACGCTCCAAACTGAAATGTCACCGCCATGATTATTGACGACATGTTTGACAATCGAAAGACCCAAACCAGTGCCGCCGGTTGCTCGGGATCGTGCTGGGTCGACTCTATAGAAGCGTTCGAATATTCGTTCAATATCCTTCTCGGGTATTCCAACTCCTTGATCCGAAATCGATATCTCCGCAAGGGCATCTTGCTTTCGCAATGCGACGGCGACTCGAGTCCCATCGGGGCTGTAATTTATTGCATTCTCTACAAGGTTGCTTACCGCCATCTCAATCTGACGTCGATCCCCAAGTACTTCGAAATCACCCAACTGAGTGAAAGAAAGAGAGATATTGCGCGCCTCTGCGGCCATTCTGGATCCGTCAATGGCTTCGGAGATCAGATCAGCCAACTTGAGGACCTTTGCGTTCTTCAATGGATCATCGTCTTGCAGTCGCGAAAGATCGATAATTTCTTGCACGAGATCAGAAAGTCTCTTCGCCTCGGTCTGCATTCTTGTGGCGAATTTGACGATTGCCTTGGGATCATCGCTCGCACCCAATACAGCTTCACTCAATATCGAAAGCGCACCAATAGGAGTCTTCAATTCATGCGAGATATTTGCAATGAAGTCCCGGCGGATGGCATCTAGGCGCCTGTACTCGCTATCGTCGAAGATCAGCACCACTACAAGGCCACGATCCCCCAACGGCGATACGCGAACAAGGAGGTCATGGGTGCCCTCACCGATGGGTCCGCGAGGCAATTCGACCGTTCCTTCTTGGTATTGCCGCGATCGTCTCACTGCCCTAACTAGAGCCAAAACGGGATCAGATACCAAGCGCCCTTCCTTTACAAGGCCCAGCGCACCTGAGTGAGTAGAGGATCGAAGGACCACTTCACCCGGAGCCAGAACGAGAAATTCGGCATCTATGATCGCAAGTAAATCCAAGACGCCCGATGGAATCTCCAATGACGGGGCTTCGGAGACTTTGCGTCGGCGTATCACTCCCTTATCGTAGAGTTGTTGGCGCCAAGCAACCCAACCAATATCGGGAAAAACGCCCATTTAGCCCAAGTCTTTGCCCTTCATTCAATTCCCGTTCACTTGCAGCCTCCGAAATGGGGCTCACTAGAGATATTGTTCGACTATGCGCGATGCATTTCACGATGATCTCAATTCGATTACCCAAACCCTCATCGACATGGGGCAGCGAGTCGGGCGATCGATGGAGCTTGCCACAACCGCCCTTCTCACCGCAGACCTGCAGTTGGCCGAGCAAGTTATTTCCGATGACGATTTCATCGACACAATGCAGCACGATCTCGATGCGAAGACGTTGAACCTTCTGGCGAGACAGCAACCTGTCGCAGGCGACCTTCGAATGCTCGTCACCTCGTTACGAATGAGCGCCGACATCGAGCGTATGGGGGACATGGGCCACCACATCGCCAAGATTGCGCGCATGCGATATCCCGAGAAGGCGGTCCCGCCTGAACTGGCGCCGACTATTCAGGAAATGGGCAACGTTGCCAAGCGCATAATCGACAAAACCACCCATGTGATCCAAACTCATGATCTGCAGTCAGCTGTCGAACTTGAAATCGACGACGACGAAATGGACAAGTTACACCGCAAGCTATTCGTGACTTTGCTTGCTGATGCATGGCCGCATGGAACCGAAACGGCAATCGACATGACTTTACTCGGGCGATATTACGAGCGTTGCGCCGATCACGCGGTCTCGGTCGCACGCCGCGTCTACTTCCTCGTTACCGGCGAATACGCATCCGAAAAGGATGACTCGCTCTAGCGTTTGCCTTGGTTTGCCACAGCGTCCATAGCGGCCTTGGCGGCCTGCGGATCCAAGTACTCTCCACCCCTGCGCGTCGGCATCATTTTCTCGTCTAACTCATAGAGAAGCGGGATGCCAGTTGGGATATTCAATTCTGAAATATCGGCATCCGTTATTCCATCTAGATGCTTTACCAGAGCGCGTAGCGAATTGCCATGGGCAGTCACCAGAACCACTTTTCCTGAATGCAGGTCAGGAACAATTGAATCGCTCCAGTAGGGCAGCATGCGGTTTACAACATCCTTAAGGCATTCGGTACGTGGCATCTCATCGCCCAGATCCGCGTAGCGAGGATCTCCTGATTGACTATAAGGATCAGAGTCGTCGATGGGCGGTGGCGGAACATCATAGGAACGTCGCCACAATTTGAACTGCTCTTCCCCATACTTTTCCAAAGTCTCACGTTTGTCTTTTCCTTGGAGCGCACCGTAGTGACGTTCGTTCAAACGCCATGATCGTCGTACGGGAATCCAGTGGCGATCGCAGGCATCCAACGCCATTTGCGAGGTGGCGATGGCGCGGCGTAGCAACGATGTATGCACAACATCCGGAAGCAATCCACGGGAAGTAAGCAGCGTTCCCGCCTTGCTTGCTTCGCTCTCACCTAACTGGGAGAGGCGAACATCAACCCACCCGGTAAAGAGGTTCTTGGCGTTCCATTCACTTTCGCCATGGCGAAGCAGAATCAATGTATGTGTCATGGGGCTATTTTGCCAACAATAACCTTCTCAGATCAAATGCTCGAAAGCCTTCAGATTCGAAAGTGACTCTCCCCGAGAAATTCGCCAAGCCCACTCTCGTCGAATCGAAGATGCGAATCCCAATTCCAAGAGTTGATTGAATGATGAATCTGAATACTGCAATATCGAGCCAAGTAGACGATCAATCTCCTGATCTGTGACGGCAGTCAATGGCAAACGTCCCACCAGATACAAGTCACCAAGCTCGTTGAGTGCGAAAGCCACCCCGTACATGGAAGCGTTCCTCTGCAAGCACCACTCGAAGACTTTGCCTTCATTCTCATCTGGTTTGCGGATCACAAATGCATTGATACTCAACGAATGATCCCCAACTACCAACGCGCAATGCGTCTGAAGCTTCTTCTCGCCAGGCAATGTGACGAGAAAGGTATCCGCATCCTTGCGTTCGAAATCTAGATCATGGGACTCAATGAACTCCTCGAGCGTGATCCGCGGATCGATGTTCGCCATTCGCGCTATCCGCCAATAGAAGTATTTTGATGCGCAAGATCTGAAAGAACGCGATCGTAG
>CAYXIS010000047.1:0-12489 GCA_964465545.1 uncultured Bifidobacterium sp.
CAATGCCAGCATTGTGTGACAAATATTTGAGTGCGTGTCGCGAAATACTTTTTGTACAAATCTGTGCTGTTGCGAAAAATTTTTCCCACGGAAATCCAAATGAGATCAAGTTCTTGGTACTTGAATCTCGAATCCTTCGTTGTTCAACTGCAAACTTGTTGATCTCGACATCATATTTCCGAAGTAGTGCTAGAAAACCGGCCAGTAAGACCACTTCAAATATGCAGATAAGTCCTCCAGAAGTTACCGAAAAGGACAATGAGGTAACTGACTCGACGGGTACCGCCCGAAATTGGCCAGAGAGGGGTTCAATTGAGAAGAAAAGCAATTCGAATGCCCCAAACCACTGCCGTCAAGATCAATGAGAAACGTTCCCAATAAATCTTGCCGACTTATGGCATTCCCTAGACCCTCAAATTGCCCTGCCAGAGATGGCTATTTCTTTAGCGGTGCTGGATCAACGGTGGCCCCATTGATGAACGAAGGCGCCGTCAGTGGAAGGTTTGCTCCGGACCTGGAAATGTTCCATTGAGGACATCGGCAGACCACTCTTGGGCGGCTGCAAGCATTTCGGCTCGAAGGTTTCGGTAAGCCTTTGCTAGTTTGGGCGGGTTTCTAGTGATGCCCATCAAGTCCGTCCAGACAAGAACCTGAGCATCACAAGAGCTTCCCGCACCGATTCCTATTGTGGGAATGGAGAGGGCTTTGGTGATGCGCTCAGCTAGTTCGCTTGGTACCAGCTCCAGAACAATCGAGAATGCACCAGCTTCCTGCAACGCAAGTGCCGCGTCGAGGATTGCCTGTGCGTCTTCGCGGCCTTGGACCCTGTAACCGCTTAATTGATGTATGGATTGCGGAGTAAGGCCTAGATGACCCATGACAGGGATGCCAGATTGAGTCAATTTTGCGACCTGCTCCAATTGCGCGCCTTCAAGTTTGACGGCGTGTGCCCCTGCTTCCTTGAAGAAACGGATCGAGGTAGCCAGGGCATGATCGGCCGAAGCCTCATACGAACCGAAGGGCAAATCGGCAACGACCAAGGCACGTTTTGAACCTCGGACTACTGCTCGGACTAGCGGGATCATTTCATCGACGGTGACCGGGATGGTGTTCTCCTCGCCGAGAAAATTATTGCCCGCGCTGTCTCCCACCAACAGAACCGGAATACCAGCCTCGTCGAAGATTCCTGCGGTCATCTGCTCGTAGGCGGTGAGCATGGCCCACTTCTCCGAGTTGAGTTTGGCTTGCTGTAAATCTCGGATAGTTACTCGTCGGTGAGTTGCGCCGCCATAAAGGGATTCAGACATGCCAGACCTCCTGCCTCAAGGCCTGCCAATCAGGTCCCTGGGAACTACGGATTACTTTATCGCGACTTGGCTCCACTAGTAGGCTCGATCTATGGCCACGGTTCAGCTTCGCTTAGCGCTTGCGCAGATAAATCCGACGGTGGGAGATCTAGCCGGCAATTGCGCGCTAATTGAGAAGTCGGTGGCCGAAGCGGCAGAGGCCGGCGCCCATCTTGTTGTTTTTCCGGAGATGGTGGTGACCGGGTATCCCGTGGAGGACTTGGCCCTACGGCAAAGTTTTCGCAAGGCCAGTAAGGTGGCAATAACCGAACTTGCCAAGTCAGTTCGTGAAAATGGCCACGGAGACCTCGTATTGGTCGTTGGTTACCTTGATGAAGCCACAGATTTTGTCAATCGATTGGGAATCCCTGAGGGGGCTCCGCAGAATGCCGTCGCGATCATTCATGATGGAGAAGTGAGAGCAACGTACGCGAAACACCACTTGCCAAACTATGGGGTCTTTGATGAGTTCCGGAATTTCGTTCCAGGTCAATCATCACTCGTGGTTCGCATCCACGGAGTTGACGTCGGAATCGCAATTTGCGAGGACATCTGGCAAGAGGGTGGCACAGTTGCAGAACTCAAGCGAAGAACTCCTGGCCTGGTTGTGGTTCCAAACGGAAGTCCATACGAGCGGAATAAAGATGACGTTCGCCTAGCTCTTGTGCAAAAGCGTGCCCGCGAGATGGGCGCACCACTTGCATATGTGAATATGACAGGTGGCCAAGACGATCTCGTATTCGACGGTGACACGATCGTCGTAGGCGGCGATGGGACGCTGCGGGCGAGAGCGCCTCAATTCGAAGACTGCCTGCTAGTCGTGGATCTTGACATGGATGCCCGAACTTCGCACCCGGATACTGTGATCCATGAAGAGACGCTGACCAAGTTCGCTGCTAGGCCTTGCGAAATATCTCCCCGCCTGGATGACTTGGAGGAAGTCTGGAATGCGATGGTCGTAGGCCTTCGCGATTATGTGGGGAAGAACAACTTCAAGACAGTCGTTATTGCAGTCTCCGGGGGAATTGATTCTGCACTGGTTGCTTCAATTGCAGTTGATGCCCTCGGCGCCGATCGCGTCTTTGGAGTGTCCTTGCCGAGCAAGTTCTCCTCGGATCATTCACTTTCCGACGCTGAAGAACTGGCGTCTAATACTGGTTTGAATCACAGACTTATCGAGATTGAGCCCATGATTGCAGCCTTTTTGCAATCGCTGCACCTTGAGGGAATTGCGCAGGAAAATCTTCAGGCTAGGGTTCGCGGCGTTACCTTGATGGGGATTTCGAATCAGGAGGGTCATCTTGTTCTTGCAACGGGCAACAAGAGCGAATTGGCAGTTGGGTATTCAACTCTTTACGGTGATGCGGTTGGAGGTTTTGCCCCGATAAAAGATGTTTACAAGACCGATGTGTGGGCCTTGGCAAAATGGAGGAACGAGCAAGCCCGACTTCGAAATGAAGTGCCTCCAATTCCGGCTAGGTCCATAAGCAAGGAGCCAAGTGCTGAACTGCGCCCTGGCCAGAAAGACACGGATTCGCTGCCTGAATACCATCTTCTTGATGAGGTTCTTCTTCGTTATATCGAAGGCGACGAGGGTGGCTCCGCTCTTATTGCTTCGGGGCTGGACGCAGATCTAGTGACGAGAGTGATTTCGATGGTGGATCGTGCCGAATACAAGAGAAGGCAATACCCTCCTGGACCGAAGGTCTCCTCGCGCGCATTTGGAAAAGATCGACGCCTTCCCATCACAAATCGCTGGAACGAGCGCTCTTTCTAGGGGCTAATTGCGAGGTATTCGCATTTAGTACCAAGAGAAAAACGATTCATTTGTGTTGCTACCATTGACCCATGTTGGAAATCACTGACTGGTTATTCACGCGTCGGCGTGTCATTGATTTCGAGCGTGCCTGCACTTGCGCTTGCCGTAACTAAAAACTGCTTCACAAAAGTTTTTCAGTTCTGCACGTCCTAAGACCAGTCAAGGAATAACCAAACAAATCACATTGGAGAAATATGAAGCTTTACAACAACATCACCGAGGTCGTCGGCAATACTCCTCTTGTTCGCTTGAATCGAATTACTGACGGCGCGGCCGCAAATGTTTACGCGAAATTGGAGTTCTACAACCCAACGGCATCGGTCAAGGACCGTATTGGAATTTCGATGGTAAATGCCGCTGAAAAGAACGGTCAGTTGAAATCCGGGGGCACCATCGTTGAGGCAACATCTGGCAACACCGGTATCGCTCTTGCAATGGTGGGAGCTGCGCGCGGGTACAAGGTGGTTCTTACCATGCCAGATTCAATGTCCAAAGAGCGCAGGATGCTTCTTCGTGCATTTGGTGCCGAACTCGTACTTACTCCAGCGGCTGAAGGCATGCGAGGTGCAATTGCTAAGGCGGAGGAACTCGGTGCACAGGAAGGTGCAGTACTGGTTCGCCAGTTTGAGAACGAAGCAAATGTTCAGATTCACCGTGAGACCACCGCTGAAGAAATCTGGCGTGACACCGATGGAACAGTAGCTGCGGTTGTCGCTGGTGTCGGCACGGGTGGAACCATCACCGGAGTCGGACAGGTCCTCAAAGAGAGGAACCCCAATATCAAGATATTCGCAGTGGAGCCCGCTGCCTCCGCTCTTCTCACCGGCGGCACACCTGGAGGCCATCCCATCCAAGGCATCGGCGCAAATTTCATTCCCAATATTTTGGACACCAAGATCTACGACGAAGTCTTTGACGTGACTGCAGATGATGCCCTTGCCTATGCCAGACGCGCAGCCGCAGATGAAGGAATTCTTGCGGGGATTTCATCAGGAGCGGCCATCTGGGCTGCATCTCAGGTCGCGAAGAGGTCAGAGTTTGCAGGAAAGAATATTGTCGTGATCGTTCCGTCCTTCGGTGAGCGTTATCTTTCAACGATCTTGTACAAGGATTTGGCGGAATAAATATGGCCCTCAACATAAGAGAGGACCTTGATACGGCCCTGGCGCGCGACCCCGCAGCGAGAAGTCGTCTTGAGATCCTTCTTGCCTATCCGGGTATCCATGCGGTGTGGGCTCACCGTATGGCGCACTGGCTCTGGATCCATAATTTCAGATTGATTGCACGGGTGTGGTCCAATTTCACCCGCACGGCCACTGGCATCGAGATCCACCCCGGTGCCAGGATCGGCCGCCGCTTCTTCATCGATCACGGCATGGGGGTGGTCATTGGTGAGACAGCGGTAATCGGTGATGACGTGTTGATGTATCACGATGTCACATTGGGGGCACGCTCTTACAAGAAGGGCAAACGCCATCCGACCATAGGCGATGGAGTCATCCTTGGGGCGGGCGCCCGTGTGATCGGTGATGTGACGGTCGGGGCAGGGGCTGTCATTGGAGCAAACGTGCTCATCACCAGGGACGTGGCCGAGCGTGCCAATCTGGATTCCGCCGAGTTCTTCGTCATTTAGCTCCCCCATTGACTGTGTTAACACAGTTGTAATGAAGGCTTGAAACGATGCTCTCATGAGCGGTGGTTCACACGTAGGCAAGCAGGAGGAGTTCGTCCTTCGAACTATCGAAGAGCGCAATATTCGCTTTGTTCGTTTGTGGTTCACCGACGTGCTTGGATTTCTAAAATCCGTCGCGATCGCGCCGGCAGAACTAGAAAATGCTTTTGAAGAGGGTATTGGATTCGATGGGTCGGCGATTGAAGGGTTTGCCCGTGTGAGCGAGTCCGACATGTTGGCAAAACCGGACCCCAGCACCTTTTCAGTTCTGCCTTGGCGAACAGAGGCACCAGGTGCCGCCCGCATGTTCTGCGACATTGTCATGCCCGATGGAAGTGCGTCATTGGCGGACCCTCGCCATGTGCTGCGTCGTACACTCAACAAGGCCGCGTCAATGGGCTACACCTGCTACACGCATCCTGAAATTGAATTCTTCCTTTTTAAAGATCGACCAGAGCCTGGCAAGAAACCAGAGCCTGTTGATTCCGGCGGATACTTCGACCAGACCCCTGCGGTGGTGGGGCATGATTTCCGTCGACAGGCGATCACCATTCTTGAAGCAATGGGCATCAGCGTGGAATTCAGCCACCATGAGGGTGCTCCCGGACAACAGGAAATCGACCTTCGTTACGCAGATGCATTGAGCACGGCCGATAACATCATGACGTTTAGGCACGTGGTGAAGGAGGTGGCACTCGACCAAGGCTTTTATGCCTCATTCATGCCAAAGCCTTTTGCTGATCATCCTGGATCGGGAATGCACACCCATGTCTCCCTCTTTGAGGGCGAGAGCAATGCTTTCTACGACGTGAAGGATGAATACAACTTGTCGAAGGTCGGGCGATCCTTTATCGCGGGTCTCCTTCGACACGCACCGGAAATCACTGCTATTACCAATCAGTGGGTGAACTCGTACAAGCGACTTCATGGTGGGGGTGAGGCTCCTGCTTTTGCCAACTGGGGAAGGAGCAATCGCGGCGCACTTGTTCGGGTGCCTATGTACAAACCCAAAAAAGAAAACTCTACTCGAATCGAATTTCGATCTCCGGATTCTGCATGCAATCCCTACCTTGCATATGCGGTGATGCTATCTGCCGGATTAAAGGGGGTCGCCGGCGAGTATCCACTGCCCGAATCTAGCGAGACGGTTGCCCTTCCAACCAATCTTCACGAGGCGATTATTGCAATGGAAGGCAGCGAGCTTGTTCGAGAGACCTTGGGCGAGCACGTATTTGAGTACGTTCTGCGGAACAAGCGTGCTGAGTGGAATGACTACCGCCACCAAGTGAGTGCCTACGAACTTGATAGATACTTACCAATTCTCTAGTAATCAGAAATACTTGGGCCATGGACATTTCCCACACCGATGCGCTGACGGTGTTGATGGATTCGGCGAATCGTTTGGCAGCAACGGCCAGTGAATCCACTCGCTCCGACGAGGGCTGGACGCCAGCAACGATTCTCGGTCATGTGAGCGATGTTGATGAGCAAGTCTGGCACGCTCGCATCCACCTCATGGTCGATGCCCTTCATGAAGGTCTTCCGATGCCGTCGCTGATGTGGTGGGAACCAGATGCGCAGGCCACCGAGTTGAAATACAGGGATTACTCCATTGAGAAGGCGATCGCCCGCTTGTATTCATCGAGGACCGCGATCATCGAAACTTTGAGCAACCTTTCTGAGGAAGATTGGGGAGCTTCGGCATTGCACGATACCTTCGGAACGCTCACGGTCGCGCTTCTGCCTGAAAAGATTCTCTTGCACGACGAAGAGCACCTCGAAAGCCTTCGATGAAATTCACTGCTTGATGACGGCGGAAGACAAGAAGAACACACTGCTCCTAGGACGGGCGGACTGGCATTTTCGAGCAAATGCTTTGGTGATTGCCTATCTTCTTGCAGCGCTCATATCTGGCATCATCCAAGAGGGAAACGACGGCGGGACTCCAGCTTGGCTTACGGTTCACCTGTTGCTTCTTGGCGCAGTAACCAACGCAATCGTCACGTGGAGCGATCACTTTGTCAGCGCCCTTCTTTGGGCACGGTCTCAGAATCGCGCTCGGCAGATGACCGTTATTTTTTTCCTTAACCTAGGAATAATTGGCGTGCTGTTTTCAGTTTCCATGCACATCCAGTGGATGGTATTCACGAGTGCGAGTTTGATTGGTGGCGTTGTCGTCTATTACCTGGGCGGCATGGCAAATTTGATCAAGAAATCCCTCAATAAGAAATTCAAGGGTGTCATTGCCTTCTACCAATTCGCAGGGTTAATGATTTTAATTGGCGTGATCTTGGGGGCAGTGGATGCGTCAAAGAGCGATGAGGATGTGTGGCAGGCACGAATCACACTTGCTCATGTACATGCAAATCTCCTTGGTTGGATTGGGCTCACAATCATCGGAACACTGGTGACACTCTGGCCGACAGTGTTGAGAACTCAGATGCACTCAGATGCGATTTCACGGGCGAAGTTGGGACTGAAATTCCTCATCGTCGGAGTCTTGGGTTCGATTATCGGCTCTCTTGTTGATCAACCGTGGATGCTTTCGGCCAGCATCGTTGGGTATTTGGTTGGGGCAGTAATTACCTTGCTTCCTTCGGCCCTCTTGTTGCGTAGACGAATACCGGATCGCTCTAGTTCGTGGATGATGCTGACTGGTTCAATAGGACTGTCGATCTTGTTGATCGGCGACGCCTGTCTTGCCTTAACGCAACGGGAGCCGGAGAGAATTCTTTCTTCGCTAGAAAGCCATCTGCTCTTGGTCTTCACGCTCTGGTTGTTGCCCATTTTGCTCGGTGCGCTGACCTACCTACTCCCCGTGGTGCTAGGTCGGGGTCCCCTCTCCAACCGCAAACTTGAAGCAGTCCTCAATTTCGGATGGAAGTGGAGGATACTGCTAATGCCCCTTTCTTCTTTATTTCAGATACTTCCTGAGACGTTCCACATCGTGGGTCGACTAATCGCCGCGTTCGCACTGGGGATTTTCCTCGTACTTGCACTGGTCGCCATGCGTAAAGCGCGCTCGTTTACCACTTCGTTATAAACGGTCCTTCTAAAAGCGAAGGCGTACCCTTAGTATCTGCCAGATGAAAAGAGGCGATAGCGTGAATACAATCCTGGATGCAATTGGAAATACTCCCTTAATTCAGATTGAAGGTATCTGGGTGAAGATGGAGTACCTGAATCCGTCAGGTTCAATCAAAGCGCGCATTGCCAAATACATCATTGAGCGTGCTGAGCATGAGGGTTTACTCCAACCGGGTGACACGATTGTCGAGGCATCCAGTGGAAACACCGGTAATGCGATGAGCATGGTTGCGGCAGTTAAGGGATACAAGATGCTTGTCATCATGCCCAATGGCATGAGCCCCGAGCGCACTGCAATCTCGCGCGCCTTCGGCGCCGAGGTTCATACAATTGGCGACTTCCACGTAAACGACGCACTTGCCGAAGCGCGCCGACGTGGTTCTCTGCCCGGTTTTTTTGCTCCACAGCAGTTTGATAATGAATGGAACGTCGACGAAAACCGCGAATGGCTAGGTCAAGAAATCCTGCGACAGATGCCTGTAAAACCCGACCTCGTCATCGGAGGCATCGGCACAGGCGGAACCATAATCGGCGTCGGCCAAGCCCTCAAAGCATCTAATCCAGAGTGCAAGGTGATCGCCCTTGAACCTGCTGAGTCGTGCACGATCCTCTGCGGCGAGGTTGCCAAGCACCTGATCGAAGGAATTGCAGATGGCTTCGTGCCCGGAATTATCGCCCGGCATCGTGAGTCGATCGACGGATTTGTCGATGTGCACTCAGATGAGGCCATCGTCGAAATGCGGCGTCTTGCAAGTGTCCATGGGCTATTCGTCGGCCCTTCATCTGGCGCGCACATGATTGCAGCAAAGAAGCTGAAGGTGGAGTACGGCGTTGAAAATGTGGTCACCTTCTTCTGTGACGAGGGTGAGAAATACATTTCGGACTACTGGTTGTAGTTGTTGTAGCATGATTGCATGCCAACGCCGGCTATTTCCTTACAAGGTCTCACGAAGTACTACGGACGCGATCTAGGCGTTGCCGACGTTACTTTTGACGTCTTTCCAGGTGAGGTGATCGGTTTTCTCGGGCCCAATGGGGCCGGCAAGACAACGACGATGAGATCTCTCGTCGGTTTGTTGAATATTACATCAGGGCGCGCGCAGATTTTAGGACAGGAAGTAAGCGTTACTTCTTCCGAATTGCGCAGGAGAATCGGCTATTTGCCCGGCGCTCCTGCACTCTATAAGAACTTCACCGCTCTGGAGCATCTGCAATTCCTAGCCAGAATGCGAAGAATCAATTGCACTGACCAGATTCTTTCAATGGCACAGAGGTTCGACCTTGATTTAGGTCGAAAAATCCATGAACTCTCGAAAGGCAATCAGCAGAAAGTCGCGGTAATCCAGGCATTCATGCACAGACCTGAGGTATTGATTCTGGATGAACCTACGTCAGGTTTGGATCCAATAGTCCAGCGTGAATTCAGCGCCATTGTGGATGACATGCAAGCACAGGGCAGCGCAATTTTGCTTTCCTCCCATGTCCTTAGTGAGGTTGAGCATCTTGCCGACCGTGTAGTGATTGTCAATGCAGGCAAGCAAGTACTGGTTGAGGAAATCGCAAAGTTGAAAGCTAAGACCGTGCGCACCATTGATCTTTATTTTGCAGCGCCGGTGGGTGAAGAGATTTTCGCAGGAATCAGCGGAATCAAGGATTTACGGATCTACGGAAATCGCGTCTCCTGCACGGTTGTGGGTGCCGAAAATGCTCTGCTTCGATGTGCCGTGGACAATGGCCTTGAGAGTGTGCAGACTCACGAGTCCAGCCTTGACGACATCTTCTTCTCGCTTGTCTCAGGGGGTGAGGTAAATGGTCTTGCTTCTTAAGACAGCGCGCGATCACTGGCGTAGCTACTTGATCTGGACCCTCGGTCTGCTTGCTATGGTGGGAATTCAATTGTCGGTTTATCCGACGGTGAGATCCTCCGCCGCGGGCCTTTCTACATTTCTCGACAACTATCCCGAGGCCCTTAAGCAGATATTTCGAATGGAGGATTACACCTCTGGTGCGGGATATCTTTCAACTGAACTTTTCAGCATGATGTTGCCGCTCATATTCATCTCAATTGGCGCAAGTTGGGGGGCGAATGCGTCGGCTCAAGAAGAAGAGCGACGTACTGCCGATATTTTGTTGACCCTGCCCATCTCGAGGGTGAGAATTCTTTCCATTAAGATCATCACCGCGATATTGTCGCAAGTGTTGCTTGCAGCGGTCACGGTGCTCTCGTTGGTGATCGGAATTGGCTTCGTCGATCTCTCCCTGGGAACATCAAAGATCATTGCTGGCGCTCTAACAGGGGCACTTCTAGGCATCCTTTTCAACGCCGTCGCAACTTTCCTGGGGGCGGCATGGGGGAAAAGGTCTATCGCGCTCGGTGGAGCCGTCGGTCTAGCAATTGCGGGGTTCCTTTTCTTTTCGCTCGCACCGCTCGTGGACACCTTCGAGCGGATTACTCCGATAAATCCATTTCAGTGGACCCTAGGAAGTCGACCACTCTTTGACGGAGTTGACGTCGGGTACACGGCATCTTCGCTCGTTGTGGCTTTGGCGTTGTATGTCGCATCCCTGGTCGTATTCAAACGACGAGATATCCAAGCCTAGGCGAGGGTGAGTTTCCTCAAAGCTTCACCGGAGAGACGGAAGACCGTCCACTCGTCCATTGGGACCGCGCCTATTGATTTGTAGAACTCTATGGACGGTTGGTTCCAATCCAATACCCACCACTGCAGCCGTTCGTAATCGCGTTCAACACATATTTTCGCGAGTTCTTTCAAGAGAGCCATCCCGTGGCCGTGGCCGCGTTCTTCAGGAACGACGTAAAGATCTTCAAGGTACATGCCGTGTTTTCCCAGCCAGGTTGAATAATTGAGATGCCATACGGCAATTCCGACGACCTGTTCATCTTGCGTAGCGACATGGCAGAACACCTGGGGGTTCTCGCAAAAAAAGGAAGCCGTTAAAGCATCCTCGGTCGCCACGACCTCGCGTAGAGCCTTTTCGTATTCGGCCAAACCTCGAATTAGGGCGAGGATTGCTGGAATGTCTTCATCACTTGCTGGGCGGACGGGCATGGGGGGTCCTTTGTGTACCTAGAAGGGGGAGTAATTTGCCGATTCTCTCATTCCACGGCTACCCTTCATCCATGAATTCGCGCAAGCCTGTCGGCTCAAACGCCCTTGGCTTATTGGGCAGTCTCCTCCTTCGCTGCCGTGGCGGGGTCCTCTAACCGGTCCCCTCGTCGCGGGGTTTTGTCACACCGGTAAAACCCACCCCCGCGAATCATAAAAGGAGCCAGCCCCAAATGAATTTCCCCCAGCAAGTCCCAAGTTCAATGGCCTACAAAAGGTATTCATCTTTCATTCCTATTGAATTACCCGATCGCACGTGGCCTTCGAAGAAGATGACCAAGGCACCTAAGTGGTGTTCGGTTGATCTTCGAGACGGTAACCAAGCCCTCATCGACCCCATGGACACGCCTCGCAAATTGGCGTTGTTCAATCTCTTGGTGTCGATGGGCTACAAGGAGATCGAGGTTGGCTTCCCCAGTGCAAGTCAGACCGATTTTGATTTTGTCCGCAAGATCATCGAAGAAGATCTGATTCCAGATGACGTTGTCATCCAAGTATTGACGCAGGCGCGCGAGCCTTTGATCCGCCGAACATACGAATCTATAAAGGGCGCAAAGCAGGCAGTAGTTCATCTCTACAACTCCACGTCAACTCTTCAGCGCCGCGTGGTGTTCGGGCAGGACAAAGAGGGAATCAAGAAGATTGCCACCGATGCGGCCGAGATCTGCCTGTCGTTGGTCGACACAGTTCCTGGCACCAGTATTTCATTTGAGTATTCACCGGAGTCGTACACGGGCACTGAACTTGAGTACGCCCTTGAAGTTTGCAACGCCGTCAATGACATTTGGCGGCCCACTCCAAGTTGGAAGACGATTCTGAATCTGCCCGCAACTGTCGAGATGGCCACGCCAAATGTGTACGCCGATTCAATCGAGTGGATGCACCGAAACCTCTCATATCGAGATAGCGTCGTTTTGAGTCTTCATCCGCATAATGATCGCGGTACAGGGGTCGCGGCTGCAGAACTTGGTTACCTTGCAGGTGCCGATCGAATTGAAGGCACCCTGTTTGGAAACGGCGAGCGCACCGGCAACGTATGCCTTGTCACTTTGGGAATGAACTTGGTGAGTCACGGGATTGATCCGATGATGGATTTCTCTAATATCGAAGAAATCCGCGGCACCGTCGAATACGCCAATCAATTGCGCGTGCCCGAGCGCCATCCGTACGGGGGAGACCTTGTTTTCACCGCGTTCTCCGGCTCACACCAAGATGCCATCAAGAAAGGCCTTGAACACCTTGAAATAGATGCCAAGGCGGCGGGAGTGCCCGTTGAAGATTTCACCTGGGCAGTTCCGTACTTGCCTATTGACCCCAAAGATATTGGTCGCTCATATGAGGCAGTCATCCGAGTTAACAGCCAATCTGGCAAGGGTGGGGGTGATGACGTTATGAAGCACGAGCACGACCCGCGACTTCCACGGATACCTCAGCATG
>CAYXIS010000048.1:0-12411 GCA_964465545.1 uncultured Bifidobacterium sp.
GAGCAGGTGACTCTTAATCACCGGGTCGGGGGTTCGAGTCCCTCACAACGCACTTGAAAGAGTGTATTACTCCACCTGTTGCTTGACATATCGTGTTCGGTTGATGCTTGACAGATGTTCGGTTGATGCTTGACAGATGTTCGGCTGATCCTTGACACCGTATTCGGCTGATCCTTGACACTTCTCTCATGTTTATGGAGATCAGTGTCATGGAGCAGAAATATCAGGCAGTCCTAGCGGTCATTCGTGATGGAGTTTCCATTGTCGAAGTGGCCAACCGTTTCGGCGTCTCACGCCAGTCCGTTCATAGTTGGTTGCTTCGCTATGAAGCAGAAGGGATACCCGGCTTAGCCGAGCGCTCCCACAGACCTGACAGATGCGAACATCAGATGAGTTCCGCGGTGGAAGTGCGCGTGATTGAACTGCGCAGGCAGAATCTCTATTGGGGTCCCAAGCGCATCCAGTATCAACTGCTGCGTGAGGGCATAGATCCGCCGCCATCGGTCTCTGGAATCTATCGAGCACTCAAGCGGGCCAAGATGATCGAGCCGGGTGTTCGCAAGGAACGAGATAGAAAGTTCAAACGGTGGGAACGAGGTGGTCCCATGGAGCTATGGCAGATGGATGTCGTCGGTGGCATTTTGCTCACCGATGGCAGCGAGCTGAAATGCCTCACTGGAGTTGATGATCACTCGCGGCTCTGCGTCATGGCAGGGCTCATGGTCCGTGCAACGTCGAGATCGGTCTGTGATCACTTCGCCACCGCTATGCGTATTCATGGAGTTCCTCAAGAGATCCTGACCGACAACGGCAAGGTTTTCACCGGCCGCTTCAACTCCCACAAGAATGTCGAAGTTCTCTTCGACAAAATCTGCCGCGAGAACGGCATCGACCATTTATTGACCGCACCCCGCTCACCAACGACAACAGGAAAGATCGAGCGCTTTCATCGAAGCCTGCGCACCGAGTTTCTTGCAGGACGCATCTTCGAATCCAAGGCCAGTGCGCAAGAAGAGCTCGACGCATGGGTCCACCAATACAACACCGTCCGTCCCCATCAAGGCATCGGCATGGTGACACCCATGACTAGATTCACAAGTCTCGGAAATGTCATCGTGGGGCCGATGCCTGACACAGCGGCCCTTGATGAGGTCAGACAAGGACCAGATTGGGTGACGCGTCGGGTGGGGGCCCACGGGGTGGGCAGTAATGCCCGGCCGCCTGGCAGCGTGGGCAAATATCGCAATGGTCACAACGTCGATGTCCATATCCAGAAGGAGATGGTCCAGATCTGGGACGGCGCAGAACTCATCAAGAGCGCCCTGCGAAATCGACCAGGGGAGGTGATCCGCAAGAAGAACGCGCAGACAATGGCCAAGAAATGAGTTATAAATAACCACCTAGAAGTGTCAAAGATCAGGCGAACATCAAACGTCAAGGATCAGGCGAAGCTACACAAACGCACTTGAAAGAGCAGGTCAAGTGCCCTTAATTTCAAATTATGCGTTATTGTGGCGACGAAACCAATGTTTGCCTACCAATTGCCTAACACTCTCGGAATAATTAGCCGATATCTAACGTGGATGAATTCTCGAACATCGGCTGTTCCGGTCTATAAGGTACTTCTCCGGCTTACAGAATGAACTCGGGTGCTGACGCAACTCGTAATGCAAAGTGGTGGGCAATGCGTTAACCACGACCCCCTTCCCCGGCATGAACCCTGGATGCCTCCAACTCTCCTATATCGTCGTCTGCAGGCTGCCCTCCATTCCGAAGCACCCTAGGGACCCCGCACAGAATTGTACCAATCGTCTTGTCGACACCTCTAGGTCGTCTGCGTGTGGAGCTTTAAAGTGACCTATGAAAATAAAATCGCTCCAGATATCGAACATTTGGAGCTTCCAATATTTCGAGAATATTGAGAATGCACCCAATATTACCTTCGACAAAAATTTCAATATCATGATTGGGCAAAATGGGGCAGGAAAATCGACCGCACTAGAAGTCATAAACTTCATCTTCAAGCGAATTCTATTTACCCCTTACAACAGAAATAGGGATCTTTATTCCCAAAAATCTTCAGCTCCCGAACATCAACGACGAACCATACTCGCCAGGAACGAAGGGGTGGAAAATTACAGGAATTTTCGACTTGAAAAAAACTACGACTTCGAAAACCAACCTCAGCAGATACGTATTGTCATAGAAATTGATGATGTAGATCGGTCGAATATTCAATTGCTTACAGATCATCGACCCAAACTCTCCACCCTCATCAGCGGCTATTCATCCGAACGCGACTTCCAGGAAGGTGTAATTCAAGATCAATATGAAATTAACATTAGTCTCGACAGCTTAAACAAGGCCTACACGATTAGCCCCAATGAAGACAAAGGTTTTCAATATTTAACGAAGTACAATCTGTTTAAGGAAGCAATCGATCTATACAATGAGGAGAATCCTTCGCAAAAAATCGATAACCTTCAAGAAACTTTTGCTCTAATCGGCAGTTACCGGAATTACAGTGCCTACTCCACGACAGTCTCAATAGGTGGTGGTGCAACTGCTGACAAACAAATACAACAACACAAAGTTGGGGAGTCCTCGAAAAGTACCGGAGCAGTGGAAAACTCTGAACCGACAATTTTTAGTCTTGTTAGGCTTCAAATGGCAAGGGCGTGCTACGACCTAATGGATACAGAGTTAACAAGGGCTCAGTGTGAAAGAGCCGCGAACGAGCTTCCTTTCATCACGTCAATTAATGAAATTATTAAGATGGTTAATCTCAAGGTTGAGATCAAATTAATTGAAAAATCCAGTTGGTCCTTTTCGTTTCTCTTTGTCGACCTGAAGAGGGGGAAAGAGATCACCGACATCAATTCACTTAGTGCTGGACAAAAAGCCATTGTTCACCTGGTTTTTGAGGCGTTTGGACGAGGAGATCTCAAGGGCGGGTTAGTCATCATAGACGAACCAGAGATTCATCTTCACTATCAATTTCAAAATGAATATCTCAGGATCATCGAAAAATTGAACACGACCCAGGAGTCTCAGTACATACTAGTTACGCACTCGGAATCCCTGATCAATTCAACGACGATAGATAGCGTGATTCGATTCTCTCTCGATGACTCTGGGTATACGAAGATCAATCAACCCATTGTGACGGATGACCAGAGATGGCTAGTTAAGATCCTCGATAACCAACGATCAACGCACGCTTTTTTCGGCAGCAAGGTATTGCTTGTTGAAGGAGAGGATGATGCATATTTCTTTAGTGCAGCCTTGAACTACATCGAAAATAAGTTGAAAAGAGGAGTCCTGCAAGACATTTCCGTGCTTGGCACTGGAGGAAAGAAGGGATTTGCCTGGAAGCACTTCTTTGATTCTTTTGGAATTAGAACGTATCGGATCAATGACTTTGATCTGGTTTGTTCCGAGCTGTACACCGAGACGCCAGAGCCGACTATAGATACCGTTGCAGCACTTGAAAGTTATATTGCGAGTCATCCCGAAGTGATTTCAAAGATCGAGGCTGAATATTCAAATGGCACCTTCATCCTGAAGCAAGGCAATTTAGAGATGTACCTCGGTACACAAAGGAAGGGGTTAAAATATGTAATTGAGTTTTGTCAAAGAGAGTTGGCAGACTTCCTTGAAGACAAATCGAATAGTCATGCCATGGAAATGCGAATAATTCTTGCCAAAATTATTGAAGTATCAGAAGTCGATTTCTAACTTCAGAACTTATGGAAGTACAGGTAAGAGGTAGAATAGATCAAATTCACCCAATTATTCATAACACTCGCCTATATTCTGTCGACATAAATCGTGAGGTATCAAAGATACATCGGCGAAGTGAAAGTCTCTCATTCGTTGAGATTCGCAAAAAGGAAGTTGAATTCTCTCATCGTCCAGCCAACTTTTAGCTCTGCCAAGGGTGTGGAAGTTTGTTTTTCAGAAGTTACTTTGCCCGTTTCATGGCATGAGCGAATCTATTAGACGCAGTCTCTGCCTGATCATTTGATACGTGAGCATAAATTGTCGCCGTAACCATGGCATCCCTATGTCCAAGACGTTCTGCAACTACATGCAAGGGTTCACCAAGCCGCAATAACTCCGTTGCGTGAAGATGGCGCAGGTCGTGCAATCGAGTATGTCGAAGGTTCGATTGCTTCTGAATCTTGTTGAAGAGATGTGATGGCGTTCCAGGATCTAATGGCAGGCCGTTCTCTTGAACAAAAACGTAGCCAGTGTCCTGCCAGGCTTCACCCATTGCAAGCCGCTCTTCAACTTGGCGTCGACGATGAGCATTGAATAACTCAATTGTTTCTGTATCTAAGAGCACTCGGCGTTGTCCGTTTACCCCTCCTTTTGTGGAATTCTGTTCAATAGTTGCTCCCCCGAAATTGATGCGACTCTTACTTATTGTTATTGCGCGTCCATCAAAATCAGGCCACTTTAGGGCAAGAAGCTCTCCTCTTCGAGCCCCCGTGAGAGCACTCAGACGAAAGTAAAAAACGAGCCGATGGGCACCCACTATTTCGAGGAATTGGTTGAGTTCCTGAATCGTCCATGGAGAAGGTGTCTTTGCAACTCCTTTTGGGAGCCGGACGCGAGTTGCAGGATTGAATGAAAGTATCCCCTCAACTTCTACCGCGTACTTCAGAGCGATCTTGAGAATCGCCCCGCAATGCTCGGCAGTTCTAGAGGAAAGAGCCTTTCCTGAGACCCCTGGATTATTCAGCATATCTGCGTAGAATGTTTCGATCTGGGCTGGACGCAATTCTTGAATTTTGATTGTTCCCAATTTAGGAACCAAATAGAGCCGAATGAGTTGCGTGTATTTGTGCGCTGTTACTGGCTTTAAATGTTTGGCGTGAATCTTGATCCACGAATTAAGAAAGTCACCTACAAGAACCTTCCCGGGCGATACATAATCGTTCTTTGCCAGGGCTGCCCAGTAGCCTCAATTTCGATACTGCCTTTAGATCAGTTAACGAGTAGCTCAAGCACTATCTGAAATTGGTGTGATTGGATTTTCCAAGGGCGTTCTGCCCCGCATCTCTCGATAAGCATCATTAAAGGAACACAAGCATCGTGGGCGGATGGGGCGATATGGGCAAGCCCACGCCCCCGGCCAACGCCCATCAAAATAACCACCCTCCAATATAAGTACTGAATTCGCCCGCAAACCGCCCGTTAACCCGGCTTAATTCATTCGAAAAGCCCGCGTGTACCCGCTAATTCCGCCCAGGTAAGAAGAATTAGCCCAGGCTATTTCCCTCCCAGGAGAAAGCGCCCCTGATTCATTTGGGGAGGTATTGCTCCTTCGGCCCGGATAGCTAACCACGGTTAGTTCTGCAGAACATAGTTATCCAAGGTGAATAAAATATAAAAGCCCAGATGGGCCCGGTAATCGCTACCCAAAGAAAAAGAATTAACCCAGGCTAATTCACACCCTGGAAAAAGTGCAGCTGCCAACCAAACTAGGGCAAGGGGTGTTCACCCCGATAAATTTGATAAACAGAAAACTTGTATGGGCACCCCCATTGGTCTCATTCAAGAACGCCCCACCTGTGTCATGGGCGCTCTCCCTGACACGGCAATACGGAACAAAATAGGAATACTCAACAACAGCGAATGAGAACTAATGGATTGGAACGTAGATGTCCTTCGTTACAAACCTTTCGTCACTATTGAACACTATGGGTTTGGAATAAGTCAGATCTTCCCTTGACCAGCCACCCTCAAAGGTTCTGAAGACGTACATAAGTCCCATTTCCGTGTCTCATGTTGCTATTTCACATAAAGAGGAAACGTCGGTTACAGAGCTAGAAAACAATCAACCCTTTGGTGCATCGCCGACAATGATTGTGGCGACCGCAGTGTTAGTTGCAAGATTGATTTTGGAGACCGTGTCAGAACCGTAGTTGGTGACATAGGCGAATGTGCCAGCTGGATTGATCGCCACAGTCTGGGGAGCACTGCCGACCTTGATCGTGGCGACCACAGCATTAGCAGCAAGATTGATTGCGAAGACTGTGCGAGATCGGGCGTCGGTGACATAGGCGAATGTCCCGGCCAGATTGATCGCCACACCCATGGGGTTAGGGGCAAAGCCCACCTTAATTGTGGCGACCACAGTGTTAGTTGCAAGATTGATTTTGGAGACCGTGCCAGAACTGTAGTTGGTGACGTAGGCGAATGTGCCAGATGGATTGATCGCCACACCGACAGGGCCAAAGTCCACCTTGATTGTGGCGACCACAGTGTTAGTTGCAAGATTGATTTTGGAGACCGTGTTAGATCCGGAGTCGGTGACATAGGCGAATGTCCCGGCGAGATTGATCGCCACGCCATACGGGTGTGCGCCGACAGTAATGGTGGCTTCTACGGCATTGGTAGCAAGATTGATTTTGGAGACAGTGCCGGAATCGTTGTTAGTGGCATAAACGAATGTGCCAGCTGGATTGATCGCCAGACCCACTGGACCATTGCCCACCTTGATTGTGGCGACCACAGCGTTAGTTGCAAGATTGATTCTGGAGACCGTGTTGGAACCATAGTTGGCGACGTAGGCAAAAGTGCCAGCCGGATTGATCGCCACAGCTTGAGGCTGCTTGCCGACTTTGATCGTGGCAACCACAGTGTTAGCAGGAAGTTTGATTTTGGAAAGCGTGTTGGAATTGGCGTTGGCTATGTAGGCAAATGTGCCAGCCGGATTGATCGCCACGCCCCCGGGGCCAATGCCCACATTGATTGTGGCGACCACAATATTGGTGGCAAGATTGATTTTAGAGACCGCACGGGACTGGGCGTTGGTGACGTAGGCGAATGTGCCAGCTGGATTGATCACCACTGCCTGCGGAATACCGCCGACCTTGATCGTGGCACTAACTGTATTACTGGCCAGATTGATTTTAGAGACCGTGTCAGTAAAGTTGGTGACATAGGCGAATGTGCCAGATGGATTGATCGCCACACCGACAGGGCCAAAGTCCACCTTGATCGTGGCACTCACAACATCAGTAGCAAGATTGATTTTGGCGACTGCGCCAGAATCGCTTTTGGTGACGTAGGCGAATGTCCCAGCCGGATTGATCGCTAATCCCCGAGGAGCACCGCCAACCTTGATCGTTGTGCTAACTGTATTAGTGGCCAGATTGATTTTGGAAACCGTATCAGTAAAGTTGGTAACGTAGGCGAAAGTGCCAGATGGATTGATCGCCACAGCCTGGGGCTGTTTGCCGACCTTGATCGTGGCGACCACCGAATTAGTAGCGAGATTGATTTTGGAAACCGTGTCAGAGCCGGCGTTGGTGACGTAGGCGAATGTCCCAGCCGGATTGACTGCCACACTCTGCGGCTCCGAACCGACCCTGGTTTCGTCGTCCACAAAATTAGTAGCGAGATTGATCTTGGAGACCGTGCCAGAGCCGGCGTTGGCTACGTAGGCGAATGTGCCAGTCGGATTGATCGCCACGCCCCCGGGGCCAATGCCCACATTGATTGTGGCGACCACAATATTGGTGGCAAGATTGATTTTAGAGACGGTGCCGGAATCGCCGTTGGTGACGTAAGCGAATGTGCCAGCTGGATTAATCGCCACACCTCTCAAGTCATAGGTAAATCCAGATGCGACTGCAAGCGACACTGGCACCATTAGCCCACCAGTCAACAACACAGTCATCCCAAGCAGTATGCGTCCCACAGACTTGCGCCTCACTATCTCAGCATAACTCCGGTTTCCCCCCATCCAGTAGAGCCCTCAAAAACATCTACTTCCTTTTGGAAACTTCAAGTGACTGGCCTGACGCCTCAGACAAAGCACTTGCGAGCGAACTTCCATAAGCAATATGGAGATGCGTCGAGTGAATAGTGGCAAAAATCGCCCACTAGAAGGGGTGATATTAACAATTAGGAGGGTTGCAGGAAGCGCACGTGCCAAAATCACGAGATTCCCTTGCCTGCTCACCCCGACTGTGGTACTACTCGGGGGATCCCCAAAGCCGCACACTAATGGTTAAGAGGGGCGAGACATGACCATGGTGACGAAAGCACAAGCAGAACAAGACACTGAAGGTTTTCGTGAACCTTTTGATTCACCCGCAGAGAGAAGACGCTATTCGGCGCGTTCCCCTGCTCCACTTCTCAACAAAGTTGGCAAATTGATCAAGGACGAACTCCGAAAGAATTTGCGTTCTAGTGCGACAGTGCGCCAAAGATCTCTGGGACGCACACTGCTCGGGGTGACTGTGTTGGTGGTCGGTGGGCTGGTGGTACCGATGTCGCCCGCATCTGCATCCAACTCTGCATCTGGATCCATCTATATCCCTGGTATTAATCTTGAATCATTCATCACTTCGCGGAGGGGTGTGGCGATTGACCCGGCCGGCACGTTCGCCTATGTCACCAACCCTGTTAGTAATGAAGACGCCGGTGCGGCTGGCACGATTTCCAGAATCAATCTAGCCACTAACACCGTGGGTGCCACAATCACTGTCGGCCTTAGTCCCAAGAGCGTGGCGATCAATCCGGCTGGCACATTCGCCTACGTCGTCAACGACGAACCCGGCATGGTTCCCGCCGAGGCCGGCACGGTCTCCAGAATCAATCTCGCCAGCAATGCTGTAGATGCCACCATTAAGGTCGGCTTTGGCTCAGACGGTGTGGCGATTAATCCTGCTGGCACATTCGCCTACGTAGCCAACGCCGATTCTGGCACGGTCTCCAGAATCAATCTTGCTACAAATGTTGTGGACGCCACCATTAAGGTCGGCAAAGGTGCAGTGGGTGTGGCGATTAATCCAACTGGCACATTCGCCTACATCACTATAACCACTGGAGAGTCACCCGGCATGGTTTCCAGAATTAATCTTGCAACTAATGCTGTGGACGGCACCACTATCAAGGTCGGCCAGAACCCGAAGGCGATAGCGATTAATCCGGCTGGCACATTCGCCTATGTCGCCCACCGCGATACCAACACGGTCTTCAAAATCAACCTGGTCACTAACACTGTGGACGCCACAATCACTGTCGGCTTTGGCTCAGAGGGTATGGCGATTAATCCTACTGGCACATTCGCTTATGTCACTAATAGCATGATCGACCCCTCAGGGTTCAACACGGTCTCCAGAATCAATCTTGCTACAAATGTTGTGGACGCCACCATTAAGGTCGGCAAAGGTGCAGTGGGTGTGGCGATTAATCCTACTGGCACATTCGCCTACGTCATGAACAACGATTCTGGCACCATCTCCAGAATCAATCTCGCTACCAATACTGTGGATGCCACAATCGTTGTCGGCAAACACTTGCATGCTGTGACTATGAGTAAACCAATTTCAGCCACAACACTTGCCGGTTGGGCCCAATTCACCGTTCCCAAAGGTGCCGCTATCTCACTGCGGGTTGAGTCATCATCTGCCAAGTATTGCAAGGTATCTGGATCAACCCTAAAAGGCGTGAAGGCCGGTTGGCCTTGCACGGTGACGGTGACGGTGAAGTCCAAAGCCGGTAAGTCAGAATCCAAGAAGGGGACGCTGGCGGTGACAAAGTAAGCATCCGACCAACTGTGGTACTAGTAGTTGCCTAAGGGCTCTTTTGGCGAGCCATACTTCAGTTCACAGTGTTGCTTCGGCAATTGTCGAAGCAATAGGTCAATAGGTGCAGTGCTTACTGGGGCATTTTCACATGCTTTTTCGGCTGCTACTTTCGATTTTCAAACGTACTTTCTTGTTGCTGCAAACTTCGCTGTCAATATAAATCATCGCGACGCTGGTGGTCATGCGTAGCGGTAGTACAAGAACAGTTTTCCAGTAACCACATATTCCAACAATCCGACTAATCGGTTACAGTTCCAATGGTGTTGACCGAGTTGCGGGAGACCACATGAAGCACCAACATCGCTGGCCAGTATCGGCGGTGTTGGCCGCCGGGCTACTGGTCCTTGTTTTAGGGTTTGCGATGGCAGGTGGGGAGCCGAAGGCTGCGGCCGCCTCGGGTGGCAAACCTCTTTTTCGGATTCTCGTCGCAGGTGACTCCTACTCTGCAGGCAACGGTGGTGGAGCCTACGACTCAGTTCCAAATTCATATTCAGATCCGAAAACATGTTGGAGATCGGCTAACAACTACGCACAAATTTTTGCGTCAACGTTGCGCAAGGCGCCGTACAACCAGCCGACTATCGTGGATAATGTTGCTTGCAGCAACGCGACCACCGATGCGTTCTGGAAACCTTTTAACAAACAGAGCCCGCAACTCGTTGCTTTCAATCAGTACTACAACCTGGTTTTCCTCACCATCGGCGGTAACGACATCTATTTCGTCGACATCGTCAAGTATTGCTTGGTATTAGGTAGATTAACAGGTCAACAATGTGATGCGAATCTGACCCATGCTATGAATTTGCTCAAGGATGGTTCAACCGAACAGAAGATCTACAAAGTGTTGGAAGGAATCCAGAAGAAGTACGAAGTGTTGGATAAAATCCAGAAAAAGGTGACCGATGATGCCACGGTTGTGTTGCTTGGCTATCCCTACCTGGAGAGGGATGCCGACTACACGATGACCTACAGACCACCGGGATGTCTTGCATCGAAATGTGAACGACCAGTCGAGGTTGGACAAAAAGTTCGGGAAATTGGGTTAGAGGGTGACAAGATGCAGCAAGCCGCCGTAGATGCTGTCAATTCTAAGTATCACACAAAGAGGTTTGTCTTCATCCCCACGAAAGACCTTTTTACGGGCCATGAACTCTCCGCTAAACCTGGCGCATCAAACTCGCACAGTTGGATGGTACAACCGTTGACGGTACAACCGACCAAGAAGAATGCAGGTCCTTTGGATTATTACTTTCCTCTGGATTATTATTTCTGGTATCACCCCACACTCGACGGTTGGAAGCAAGAGGCCGCCATGCTCATCAATGATCCGAGGGTCCCCAAAGCACCGCCACTTGAAAGCGCATCCCCCAGCCCCACTCCTTCTCCCAGTCAACAGTCGCTAACTCTTTTGGTAAATCTTTCAGCAAATAAATATAGTGGGACAACTTCTTCAAACGGTGCGAGTTTGACGGCAACGGTTACCGGCTCGGCCCAAGGCACAATTAACTACACTTTTTACTGTAATCGCTCCGATTCGGGCACCAACATCACTTCTGGGTGGGACGCAAAATTTGATGGCGTAGTTGATAACCCCAAAACCGCAACCTGCAAATATCCTAACCCCGGCACATATACCGCTAAAGTGATTGTGGAACGCGGCACAGTTCAAACGGAGGCACGAGCTACAGTAAAAGTAGATTCACGTAACACTGTGGACGCCACAATCACTGTCGGCGAAGCCCCCCAGAGTATGGCGATTAATCCGGCCGACACATTTGCCTATGTCGTTATCCCTGCTGGTCCCCATGCCGGCAATTTCGTGGGACTCAGCACGGTCTCCAGAATCAATCTTTCTACTAATACGGTGGACGACACAATCAAGGTCAAGGGTGGCCCGAACTCCTATGTAGCGATTGACCCGGCTGGGAGATTCGCCTATGTCACCGACGGCTTCGGCACGGTCTCCAAAATCAATCTTGCCACCAATGCAGTGGATGCCACAATCAATATTGGTCAGGACGCGGCGGATGTAGCGATTGACCCGGCCGGCACGTTCGCCTATGTCACCAACGTCTACAGTGGTCTCGTTGTCAAAATCAATCTCGCTACGAATACTGTGGTCGCTACGATCAAGGTTGGCTTTGGCCCGTGTGAGTTGGCGATTGATCCGGCTGGAATATTCGCCTATGTCACCGACTGCTATACGGCCTCGGTCTCCAAAATCAACCTCGCCACTAATACTGTGGACGCCACAATCAAGGTTGGCAAAGATCAAATGGGCGTGGTGATTAATCCGGCTGGCACATTTGCCTATGTCATTAACGGGACCAACACGGTCTCCAGAATCAACCTGACTAACAATACCGTGGACGCCACAATCACTGTCGGCAAAAACCCCCAGGCTGTGGTGATTAATTCGACTGGCACATTCGTCTATGTTCTTTCCTTTGAAGGTATCATCTCCAAAATCAATCTCGCTACAAATACTGTGGACGCCACAATTAATATCCCAATTAGTCCGAGGGAATCGACGTGTGTGATGGCGATTAATCCGACTGGCACATTCGCTTATGTCGCCGACTTTGCTGGCACGGTCTACAAAATCAATTTACTCCCCTGATATCCCGATTGTAACCGCCACGAAATCTACTTCAACCAAAACACTTGCCACCTACGCCAATCTCGCTGTTCCCAAAGGTGCCACCATCTCACAACGGGTTCGCCACCGTCAGCCAAGTACTGCAAAGTGTCTGAAACAACTCTGAAATGTAATAACCGGCACCACATTAATTGCAGGTGC
>CAYXIS010000049.1:0-8249 GCA_964465545.1 uncultured Bifidobacterium sp.
GCAGGGCTAAGCAGGTAGTTGAAGCAATTCCTCAAGAATTATCGCAACACCATCATCAGTGTGGGCAGGAGCCACATCCTTTGCATGAATCTTCGCATCGGGATGGCCATCTGCCATCGCATACGAGCGACCAGCCCATGCCAGCATCGAAAAATCATTGGGGTTATCGCCAAATGCAACACTATCTTCGGCAGATATTCCCAGTCGGTCCGCCATCTTCGCCAAAGTCGAACCCTTCGAAACTCCCAATGCTGAGATCTCCAGCAACGAGTCATACGGGTTTGAATGAGTAACGGTCACGAGCCCATCGAGTTCACGATGTGCAATCGCCAACATCTCATCTGAACTCAATTCTTGTGCAGAGCAGCGAGCCAATAATTTGAGGGCAGGAGAGGTCATGATTTCCTCAATCTGTTCAACACCAACGTTATCCAGTCCAACATCCCAGCGAGGTATGTACGCCTTCTCGCGATGGAAGT
Organism: uncultured Bifidobacterium sp.; assembly: GCA_964465545.1. GTDB lineage: Bacteria > Actinomycetota > Actinomycetes > Nanopelagicales > Nanopelagicaceae > QYPT01. The sequence continues at coordinate 480 of CAYXIS010000049.1, forward strand.
AATCGCTACTCTCTACTGAAAATGAAACCTCAGGAATAGAGGATCTAAGTCGCTTAACAGCTTCCAATTGTGCGTCTACTGGAAGAAGCCATTCCTCTAGAACTATTCCTTCGTGCAAGTCATACAGCATTGCTCCGTTGCCGCAGATTGCCGAACCAATTCCAAACGCATCCTTTATCTCCGGCATCCATCGAGGTGGTCGGCCGGTAACGAAAAAGATCTCGATACCCATCTCGTGGGCCTGTCTGAAGACATTTATAGTTCTCTGGGAAATTTCCCCGTAATGCGCGACAATCGTGCCATCTAAATCAGTAGCAATCAGTTTTGGGCGACGGCTCACACCAACTCAAATCTGGTCATTCCTAAGAATGGCTGAAGGGCAGCGGGCACATTAACGGTGCCATCTGCATTCTGATGGTTCTCAAGAATTGCGACGATCATCCGGGGCACCGCAACAAGCGTGCCATTCAACGTCGCGACAAAGGATGATGTCTGGCCGTCTTTCATGCGGATATTTAGTCGGCGTGCCTGGAACTGCGTGCAGTTCGAGGTGCTAGTCACTTCGCGATAAGTACCCTGCGTGGGGATCCATGCTTCGCAATCGAACTTGCGGTTGGCACTCGATCCGAGATCGCCGGAGGCGATGTCCAGAACTCTAAAGGGAATCTCCATCGCGTTGAGGAAATCTTTTTCCCATTGGAGAAGGCGTTGGTGTTCCTCCACCGCGTCTTCCGGCCTGCAGAAAGAGAACATCTCGACTTTGTCGAATTGGTGCACTCGAATGATTCCGCGAGTGTCTTTTCCGTATGTTCCGGCCTCACGACGAAAGCATGTTGAGTACCCCGCATAGCGAAGAGGGAGTTTCTCAGCATTGAGGGTCTCATCCATGTGGAAGGCGGCGAGCGGAACCTCGCTTGTACCCACTAGATAAACATCGTCCTCTTCTAAGTGATAGACGTTCTCCGCAGCCTGCCCCAGAAAACCCGTGCCTTGCATTGCAGGAGGATTGACCAGAACAGGAGGAATTACAGGAGTAAACCCTGCTTTGACAGCACTTGTGATTGCATAGTTGACCAGAGCGAATTCAAGAAGTGCGCCTACCCCTGTTAAGTAATAAGAGCGTGCCCCCGCGACCTTCGCACCGCGTTCGGTGTCGATTGCACCAAGCAACTTGCCGAGTTCGACATGATCCTTCGGCTCAAAGCCCATCTTGGAAAAGTCTCGGGGAGTGCCCACGTGCTCTAGAACTACGAAGTCTTCTTCTCCGCCAATCGGTGCCGCGGGGTCAAGAACATTTGAGAGTAGAAGCGCTATGTCTTGCGCTGTCTTCTCTGCTTGAGCTCGACGTGTATCCGCCGCCTTCACTTGCGCAGAAAGGGTCTTCCCTTTCTCAAGCAGGGCATCACGTTCTGAGCCCTTAGCGGCACCCACAGATTTGGAGAAAATATTCTGCTCAGCACGAAGAGATTCGAACTCGATGATCGCTGCACGACGCGCGTCATCTGCTGCAAGCAGTTGATCAACAATTAGTGGGTCTTCTCCTCGACCCCTCTGGGAAGAGCGCACGTCATCTGGGTTTTCACGAACATACTTAATATCGATCATATCGCCCGCCCGTGTCTTACCTCGTTTAACCATTTTCTGGATTCAGAAAAAGATTCATCGCTCATGTTCTTAGGTGTCGTTGGTGCCACCTTATCCGCACGGGGATATGAACCAAGGAATCGAACATCCTCGCAAATTCGACGGAGTCCGGTGAGCGCATCGCCCACTCTTGCCTCATCGATATGGCCCTCTGCGTCAATAATGAAATGGTAATGACCTAGTTCGCGACCGGTGGGTCGGCTCTGGATGAAAGTCAAGTTGACTCCACGGACCGCGAACTCCGTGAGTACTTCCAATAAGGCACCTGCATGATCGATCCCGATGAATGCCGCCAGAGAAGTCCGGTCATGCCCTGTTGGCGCAGGGTGGCTTCCCGGCTTTGAAACAAGAACGAAGCGAGTAATCGCACCCTCGTTGTCGCCGATGTTCTCAGCGATGATCTTCAAGCCGTAACGCTCGGCAGCGGCCGGCGCACCGATGGCGGCATCGAACTCACCACGCGACAGCGCTTCGGCAGCTGCAGCGGTGGATGCGGTGGCGATCACTTCGGCATTGGGATAATTGCTTGCAATATATGTTCGGCACTGTGACTCGCCGTGAGGATGCGTCGCGATACTCTTGATTGCAAGGGTGTCTTGTCTTGTCATCAATGCGAAAGTCACGGGCAAGGTCACTTCGCCTGAAATCACTAACGGATCCCCGGTTGCCAGTTCATCCAGTGTTCGCGCAACGACACCTTCGATGGAATTCTCGATCGGTACGAGGGCGAACTCGGCTTCGCCTTTACGGACGGCATTGAGAGTCGCGGTGACATTGGCGTACGGGATGAGTTGATCGCTGCTAGAGGTGATCTTTTGGAGCGCTGCCTCAGTGAAGGTTCCCGCAGGCCCTAAATAGGCATATGTGCTCATTGGTCAAGAATAGCCGAGCACCTTCCGCGCTTGAGTCGGTTTATTGGTGATGATGACGTCAATGCCGTTTATGGCGCAGAATTCAACATCGCCCGGTTCATCGACGGTCCAGATAAAGAGGCGCTTTCCATCTTCCTTAGCATTGGCGATTATCCCGGGTCGTTCTTTGATCATTTCGATACTTGGCCCACGGGTCTTTGCGGAGGAGCGATTCTCAAGAAATCGTCCCTTTCTTCCGTCCAGCAACATCACTGTGTTTCGCTCCTGACTACGGCAAAGGCTCTCAATAGCAAACCAGGAAAATGACATGAGGGATATCTCGATGCCAGCCTGAACAATCTGATTGTCATATTTCTTTAATTCATCCAGAATCGTTGTCTCGATCTTCCGCCCCGTAGGAACCGGGTGCTTGGTCTCGATTGCTAAGTCCTTCTTGAAGGCGATGGCCAACTCTAGAAAATCCGTAAATAACATCACTTGCGGGTATCGATCGTGAATTTCACTGAATGTGAGGGCGGCGATGTCGCCTGTATATCCGGCCGTTCTCTCCATCGTCGGGTCGTGCCAAAGAATTGGAATAGAGTCCTTAGTTAGTCGAACATCGCATTCGAATCCATCGGCACCTTGGTGAATCGCAGCCTCGTAGGCAGCACGTGTATGTTCTGGAAAATCAACTGAGGCGCCGCGGTGGGCGTAGATCTTCGGGGTCTCCACCTTATTTCGAGCCGTCCTTGATGACTTCTTCCGTGGCGGCGATCTTGGCAAAGTCTCCATCGAACAAACTTGCCAGCGTTGCGCGGGTGATCTCATCTGCGGAAATCACAACACCATCTGGACCGGTCGCGTCAAAGGTGTGCATTGCATCTGGCACGAAAATCACGTCGTAACCCAAATTGCCGGCCATGCGGGCTGTCGTTTCGCAACACATGTTGGTCTGTATCCCGACAATCACGATCTGATGAATATCGGAGGATTTCAACCATTCATGAAGATCTGGTGTTCCATAAAAGGCAGAGTTGACCGACTTTGTGACCGCAAGATCTGGCTTAATTTTCTTCACATAAGGCTTGAGGGCGTTTCCCGGTTTTGATGGGTTGAGTACGCTTCCGGCCAAAGCGGAATCGTGCTTCACAACCACAATGGGGCGTCTTGCCTCTTCCCATACTTTGATGATGGATTCAATGTTCCGATCGGCATCTAGGTTATTGCGCTTGCCTTTAAGGGACGCATCGTCGAATCCTTCTTGAACATCAACGACAATGAGTGCGGCATTGTCTTGGATGTGCAATATTTCTCTCTCAGTGTTAGCCGTCATGGGCCTTATTGTAAGGTGAAGCATGAAGACAAAGATTCTCCTCGTCGGGATAGACGGTCTGATATTGCCGACCGCGCTGGATTCAGAGAGAGCTCCCATGTTGAAATCTCTAAGGGAATCCGGTCACTTTACAGAGCTGACGATGGACTCCCCAACCCTTTCAGGTCCTGGATGGTCGACCTTGCTCACCGGATCTACGCACGCTCAACATGCAGTCATCGACAACCGTTTCTCTGGACATAACTTGCTCTATCGCCCCGACCTATTAAGTCGGGCCTATTACCAGGATCAATCAACCACCACCTTTGCAGCGGCGGGTTGGCCACCATTGGTGGACCCGGCAGGAGTTGGACCGGTCATCCATGAGAGACGAGAGCAAGCGCGTGCAAACCTGCACCGTGTTATCGCCCGAGATGGTGAAACGTATGGGTACGAGAGAGTTGACGCCGAAATCGCAACCGTCGCTGTCTTTGCTATGGAGAAATTCGGCCCTGATGTGAGTTTCGTCTACTTCTGTGATGCGGACGAGGCCGGACATAGCCATGGCGTCGTCGGCTCACACTATGTCGACGCGATCGCTCGTGTTGACGAGCACCTCACTCGCTTGCACAACGCAATAAAGCAGCGAGTCGGCAGGTACGGCGAGGAGTGGCTGTTGGTCTTGACTACAGATCATGGACATGTCGATGAAGGAGGACATGGGAGCGATAGCCCACAAGAGCGAGCATCATTTGTCATTGCCAAAGGAATCGGCCGAGGGAATCCGCAATGGCCAACAGATTTTGCACCAGAAGACCTAGCCTCTTTGATACTTGACGAGCGAGCTTAACCAGCGAACCATGAGTTCAACTACAACGGGAAGGCGAACCACGTGCTCGCATTGTTTAAGCCAATCGGTGCACCAGGACTCGAACTAACCCAACGCCCAGAACCGCGAACGGGCGATCGCGATGTAAAGATCCGCGTACTCCGCACTGGAATATGCGGCACGGACTTGCATATTGAGTCGTGGGATCCGTGGGCGGCAAAAACCTTAACGCCGCCGATGATTCCAGGGCATGAGTTCTACGGTGAGGTCGTGGAAATCGGATCCCAGGTACGGGATGTCCAGGTAGGCGCTCGAGTTTCGGGAGAGGGCCACATTGTGTGCGGCAACTGCCGCAACTGTCGGGCGGGCCGCCGGCAAATGTGCATCCGCACTTCCGGTGTTGGTGTAAACAGGGACGGCGCCTTTGCCGAATACATCGTTATCCCTGAATCCAACGTGTGGGTACACCCCCATGACATCGATCCAGATCTTGGCGCAATTTTTGATCCATTTGGAAATGCGGTCCACACCGCATTGAGTTTTCCTTTGGTCGGCGAGGATGTATTGATTACCGGTGCGGGGCCGATCGGACTCATGGCCGCCGCCGTGGCTCGGCACATCGGTGCGCGGTTCATTGTAATGACGGACATTTCAGATCCACGTCTTGCCCTGGCAAAGCAGATGGGCGCAGATCTCACCGTAAATGTTTCGCGCTCTCGTATTGCCGAGGCGCAGAAGACTCTCGGTATGCAAGAGGGCTTCGATGTTGGTTTTGAAATGTCAGGGCATTCGAGTGCGCTTCCAGAGATGATCAATAACCTCAATCACGGCGGGCGCGTTGCAATGCTCGGGTTGCCGACTGCACCAATCGACGTCGACTGGGCAAAAGTTGTCACCCATATGATCACCATAAAGGGTATTTATGGCCGTGAGATGTATGAGACCTGGGTGGCGATGAGCGCCATGCTGCAATCGAGCAAATGGTTGCGCGACGCCCTCTCTTCAGTCATCACCGACCGCTTCCCTGCAACACAATGGAAAGACGGGTTTGATGCAGCGCGTGCAGGCACAGGTGGGAAAGTCGTACTTAACTGGGAGGACCTCCATGTATGAATCCATGAAAACCCAACTGCAGCAACGGTTGGATGACATTGAAGAAGCAGGTCTACTCAAGAGAGAACGCCAGATCGCTTCACCACAGTCTTCTCATATTAGAACTGGTGGTGCAGATGTATTGAATTTCTGTGCCAACAATTACTTGGGTTTGGCTAATAATCCTGCGATTATTTCAGCTGCTAAGAAAGCAATGGACGACTGGGGCTTCGGCCTCGCCAGTGTTCGCTTCATTTGTGGAACTCAGAAATTGCATGTCGAACTTGAGGAGCGCGTTTCAAGTTTTCTTGGAACCGAAGACACAATCTTGTTCTCTTCCTGCTTTGACGCAAACGGAGGCGTATTTGAAGCTCTTTTCGGCGAAGAGGACGCGATTATTTCCGATGAACTCAACCATGCTTCAATTATTGATGGCATTCGACTTTCCAAGGCGAAGAGATTTCGCTACAAGAATCGAGATATGCAAGATCTGGAGAACCAGTTAATCGCTGCTAAAGACGCTAGGCAGAAAATAATCGTGACTGATGGGGTCTTCTCGATGGATGGCTACATCGCGCCCCTAGAGAAGATATGTGATTTGGCAGATCGCTTCGGCGCACTGGTCATGGTTGATGATTCGCACGCTGTTGGTTTCATGGGAAGACATGGGCGCGGAACTCCAGAACATGCAGGCGTCGAAGATCGCGTCGATTTTACAACGGGAACGTTTGGCAAGGCCCTTGGTGGCGCCTCTGGAGGTTACGTGAGCGGACGCTCTGAAATCATCGCCATGCTTCGCCAACGCGCCCGTCCATATCTCTTCTCGAATTCGTTGGCGCCCGCCGTCGTTGCGGGCACCCTCGTCGCTCTCGACTTGGTGGTGACGGGTGAAGATCTTCGCCATCGACTTTTCAGCAATGCTCAACTCTTTAGGCTCCGGATGACCGAAGAAGGCTTCGACCTGCTGGCTGGGGAGCACCCGATCGTTCCCGTGATGTTCGGAGATGCAACGGTTGCATCAAGGGTCGCAGAGAAGATGCTTGGTCTGGGGGTCTATGTGACCGCCTTCAGTTATCCCGTCGTGCCGAATGGGAAAGCGCGTATCCGAGTCCAGTTATCGGCCATCCACACAGTGGACGATATTGAACGGTGCGTCCAAGCCTTTATTGGTGCGCTATAAAAGTTGGAATGAGAATGGATATAGGCGTTTTGCTATTGAAGTATTAGAAACGGACTCTGTCGATGGCTTCATCGGTTTGGCTGTAACCCGAATAGGCGCACACTTTTCTCCTGCTGTGGAAATTGGTTGGCGGTTATCGATTAGTTCTGATGCCGGCATTCCCATAGAAGTCGCGTAGTTGTTGCACATTCGATAACCAAAGGTGTACCCAAACCTCTTAGTGATATCTTCAGAACCCAGAAGGTCTGAGGCCATTCGGACCGCCGAGTCAAAAGTAGAGGCAATCATGGCTTATGGAGGTCCGGCCGACCTGGAGAATTGGCGATGTAACTCGCCATGTGCCGCATCCTGGAATCTTGGCACGGCTACGAACTAGCGCGCCAAAGGAGATTTGAATCCCTCGACACCCTCCCTAAGCCCTGGAAGTCAGCAAATTAAAAGTAGGACCGATCCCTCGACAATCGAAGGAACGGTCCTACTTCCATCAGGAAAAGTGCTTAGCTAATTAAGTAACTTTGAATCACTACCGATCCAACCTTGATGGCGACGATTGAGCCCTTAGGCAAGCCGGCCTTGGACTTGAATGTCGCATCACCGTCACTATTGAGTGTTGTTGTACCAATGACGGTATAGCTCCACTTGCCGTTCTTCTCGGTTCCAAGCTCGATCGTTGCCAGCTTACCCGCGTAGATGCTGACGAAGTGGATTTTTACTGGTGTGACGCCATTGCTCCTTGTGCCAACAGCCACTCCATCTCTTGTATTTGCCTTCTTGTTACCTTTTCTTTTGGCGGCTTTGTCTGCTGCGGCTTTGTCTGCTGCGGCTTTGTCTGCTGCGGCTTTGTCTGCTGCGGCTTTGT
>CAYXIS010000049.1:8349-12404 GCA_964465545.1 uncultured Bifidobacterium sp.
CTGCTGCGGCTTGTGCCGCAGCATCTAGATGCCAGACCGCATACAAGGTCAAAGAGGATCCAGGAGTATATGGACTTGACACAGGCGAGCCATTAGCTGAAGCACTCCATCCTGCAAATACCATTCCTGGCTTTGCCAACCCTGCACCAGTTGGAAGCGTAACTGCGTTACCACCCAAGACATAACCGGTTGCTACAGGCACTGCGCCTAATGTGTTTCCATTACCGTTGAAAGAAATCAGATAAATGATCTGGCTCCATTGTGCATAGAGAGTCACGTCGACCGAAAAACCGTAATTCGCGACGTTCAAATATGTAGTACCGGAACCATCTGCTCCTGTGGTCCAATATGCGAAGCTGTAACCACTCCTTGTAAACGAGTTGTCGGAAAGTGTCGCACTACCTATTGAACTTTGCGGACTCATCGAACCAATTCCGCCATTTGAATTGAAAGTAACCGTACGAGAAACAACACTTATCGTGAACGTTCTCGTGACAGGAGACGCAGACGCGTAAGTTCCATTGCCGGCTTGCGAAGCCGCAATCGAACAAGTACCTGCTGCAATTGCATGTGCTTTGCCAGCAACTATCGTGCATATTGCCGTATTAGAACTTGCAAAAGCAACAGTAAGCCCGCTGGTAGAACTTGCTGTAAGCGCCTGATCAGTATCACCAACAGCCATTGCACTGAGTGTTGTGAAGGTGATTGTTTGAGCAGCAGGTGCCGAGACGGTGGCCACGATGTTGTAGTAGAGGACCGTCGTGCCGTCGGCGGCCGTCACCTTGACGACGAAGAAGTCGCCGGTGGTGATGGCGGCGGTCCCGTTGTAGGCGGCGTCGGTGGCGAAGCCGGTGGTGGCCGCCCCGGTTGCATACTTGACGACCTTGGTGGTGGCGCCGGCGTAGTTCTTGTCGAACAAGGTGATGTAGCTTCCGGCGTTGGTCGTGTCGGCGCCTTGGATGGCGGTGAGTGTCACGCTGCCGGCAACGACGGATGCCAGTGTGGCATTGGGCGTTCCCAGGGCCGAGACGGTGGCGCCCTTGACGGTGGAGGTGGCCTTCAATGTCGCATCGATGCTCGCCGAGACGGTGGCCACGATGTTGTAGTAGAGGACCGTCGTGCCGTCGGCGGCCGTCACCTTGACGACGAAGAAGTCGCCGGTGGTGATGGCGGCGGTCCCGTTGTAGGCGGCGTCGGTGGCGAAGCCGGTGGTGGCCGCCCCGGTTGCATACTTGACGACCTTGGTGGTGGCGCCGGCGTAGTTCTTGTCGAACAAGGTGATGTAGCTTCCGGCGTTGGTCGTGTCGGCGCCTTGGATGGCGGTGAGTGTCACGCTGCCGGCAACGACGGATGCCAGTGTGGCATTGGGCGTTCCCAGGGCCGAGACGGTGGCGCCCTTGACGGTGGAGGTGGCCTTCAATGTCGCATCGATGCTCGCCGAGACGGTGGCCACGATGTTGTAGTAGAGGACCGTCGTGCCGTCGGCGGCCGTCACCTTGACGACGAAGAAGTCGCCGGTGGTGATGGCGGCGGTCCCGTTGTAGGCGGCGTCGGTGGCGAAGCCGGTGGTGGCCGCCCCGGTTGCATACTTGACGATCTTGTTGACAGTGGCAGCTGGATCATTCTGAGCGAAAGAGGTGATGAAGCTTCCGGCGTTGGTCGTGTCGGCCGCCGCAGTAGCCGTCACAGTATCGCTGCCAGCGACCACGGACGCCAAGGTGGCGTTGGGCGTTCCCAGGCTTACGATGGAGAAACCTTTTATAGTGGAGGTGGCTTTCAAAGTCGCATCAGTTGCTGCATTGGCGGGCGGAGCAGAGAGCGCTATGAGACCCAAACTTGCAGTCAATACAACAACAACAATTTGCTGAATGCTCTTAGAGAAGAATTTCAATCTGCTGGTCGTTGCATTGCTGCGCATCTCTCGACTCCCTAACGCGTATTGGGGAGCAGAACTGTGAATTCCCCGATGATTGTTTCGGAGCAGAACGACCGGAAACGGCTTATCGTTACAAAAATTGGTGATTTTTCTTAGGAATTCCTGAATTGGTGAAGTCCGAAATGAAAGAATCGGGGATTCATCCAGAATCCATCTCTAAAAAGTGTTGGCTAAGAGCACCTGTCCTCGTAATTTTCAGGTTTCTTCCTATCTATTGGTGCGCGAGAGGGGATTTGAACCCCCACACCCTTGCGAGTACACGGACCTGAACCGTGCGCGTCTGCCGTTCCGCCACTCACGCCTGATGAAAGGCAGATTAGCACCATTAGGCTGGCACCTAGGAATTTTAGAGTTGTGGAGGGCGAGATGACCAACTCACGTTTCGCCACGGCCGCACGCTCTGTAGTCGGGCTCGTGAGATCCGATAATGAAGACTCTGCTCTACTTCACCCGAACTTGATTGCGGTCGCGGATGGAATGGGTGGGCACGCCGGAGGCGAAGTCGCATCGTCAATAGCCGTACGCAAACTCTCTGGACTCACCACGATTCTCGAGAACGGAGACGTTGATCCGGATTCGATCGAAGACCTCCTGCTTAGTACCCTCCAAGATATTGACTCTGAAATCGGCCGTGTTGCCGGAGAGAACATTCATCTGACTGGAATGGGTACAACGCTGAGCGCGCTGATGCTTTATGGTCCGGCAAACACTCCGAAGGTGGCATTGCTTCACGTCGGAGATTCTCGCTGCTACCGATTGCGTGGAAACAACTTCACTCAACTCAGTCACGACCACACGGTTCTTCAGGAACTCCTTGATCAGGGGTCCGTGAGCCCGGAAGAAGCGCGCGAGCACCCGCAAAGATCCTTTCTCACTCAGGCTCTCATGGGCGAGGGACCACTCACTCCCGTACTCATGGTCTACGACGTGAAACCCAAAGACAGATTCCTCCTTTGCAGTGATGGTCTCTCAAGTGCAATTGATGAGCAGGAAATAAAGTCAGGTATGAAAATTCATGATCGTGAAAATGCCGTCACGCACTTGATCGACGCTGCTTATTCTGCTGGAGCCCCTGACAATGTCACAGTGCTGGTAGCTGACATTGATCCAAGCGTCCAATCCTCATCGCTTATTTTCATGGGATCGGCATCATGAAACATCTACTTGGTGGTCGATACAAACTTGGCGAGATGATCGGCACAGGGGGAATGGCGGACGTATATATCGCCGACGATGTCCGTCTTTCCCGCAAGGTTGCAGTCAAAGTCTTGCGAAGTGATTTGGCACGCGATCCCTCCTTCGTGGCACGTTTTCGAAAAGAGGCCTTCGCCGCAGCTGGCCTAAACCATCCTGGAATTGTCGCCGTATATGACTCTGGTGAAGAGCCTGCTCCCTACATTGTTATGGAGCTGGTCTCTGGTCACACTCTTCGCGAATTGATACATCAAGGTGAGCGCCTTCCAATTGATCGAGTTCTGGAGATCGCAGAGGGTATTTTGTCTGCCCTTGAATATTCCCACGAGCAAGGAATCGTCCACAGAGACATCAAGCCCGCAAACGTGATGATCACTGACCAAGGCGTAGTAAAAGTAATGGACTTCGGCATTGCCCGAGCACTCGATGACGTCGGCGCCACTCTGACAAGCACGTGGAATGTGGTGGGGACGGCGCAATACCTTTCTCCCGAGCAAGCAATGGGCGAGAGCGCCGATTATCGAAGTGATATCTACTCAGTTGGCTGTCTGCTTTATGAAGTTCTGTTGGGGCGCCCTCCTTACATAGGCGACACACCGGTATCGATCGCGTTCCAACACGTTTCCGGAGAACTGATTAAACCGAGCACTCTCAATGCCGATATTCCCGAGGGACTCAACGTATTACTTTCAGTGGCCCTGGCAAAGAAACCAGTAGATCGCTATCAGAGTGCAGCGGATATGTTGGCCGACATCCGCAATCTTCGCGAGGGTAGAGCAGTCACCGCGAAAGTAGCGCGAAAACCGATTAACCGGAACAAGATGATCGCGGCTGTCATCTCGCTACTTGTGATTGGCGCCGGGGTTGTCTATGGAGTCCAAGCACTCAATACAACGCAAAGCAATAATCTGGTCGTGATGCCTAA
>CAYXIS010000050.1:0-12191 GCA_964465545.1 uncultured Bifidobacterium sp.
TGCTTGACGGAGGTGCAGATATTCGAGTGGTTCAAGAGCTGCTTGGTCATGCATCGGTCACGACAACGCAGATTTATACTTTGATCACGATCGATAAAGTGCGTGAAAGTTATTCATTGGCTCATCCACGAGCCCGAGGTTGATTTTATAAACCGCGAAGTCTGCGGGCGAGAATACTTTGATCACCCTTTGCTTCTAAGTCAGCGATGATCACGGCAATTGATTCGCGAACAATACGACCACGATCTACAGCAAGACCTAAATCTACGCGAAGTTGAAGACGAGCTTGATCTAAATCGAAGAGTTCGTCAGGGGATAGATACACAGTAATTTTTTCATCGTGACGTTCGCGACCTGAAGGCGAGCGATCAACTGTGGTGACGCGTCGTCTAGCAATTGTTCGGACACCTTTTTTATTTGATGCAGATTTTGGCGTTGCAATAGCTGGTGGAACTAGAGGCGCTGGTGCCGCGCTTTGTGCAGGCACAGCAGTTAAAGCCGGTGAAGTTGAGCGAAATAGTTCGTCAGCTCCAGGAAGATTTGCTCTACGTGTCATCGTGCGCCTCCTCGGGCAATTAGTTCGCGTGCTAAACGGCGATAAGAAGCCGCTCCACCTGAAGTTGTTGCATATGTGGTGATTGGTTCACCAACAACAGTGGTTTCTGGAAAACGAATTGTTTTAGCGATTATTGTTTCAAAAACATCTGCGGGGAACTGCTCTAAAATTCTTTCCAGTACTTGACGGTTATGTGAAGTCTTTTTGTCGTACATCGTCGCAAGAATTCCAATGAGACGTAGATTTGGGTTCAAGAAATTTTTTACTTTATCTAAGTTGCCCTTGAGTTCGATAAATCCATGCAGAGCAAAGTATTCACATTGCAATGGCACGATAACTTCATCGGCTGCAACCAAAGCGTTGATTGTTAGTTGACCCATGGTTGGTTGGCAATCAATTAAAATAACGTCGTAGTAATCGCGTAGTGAAGCTAAAGCACGCTTCAAATACTGCTGTCCACCAATTTCAGCACCCAAAGTTGTTTCAGCGGTACCTAGATCTCGGTTAGCTGGAAGAAAATCAAGACCGGGAACGGCTGATTTCAATACAATTGAATCGACATTAGCTGTAGGAGTCATAAGTGCGTAGTACACGGTCTGTTCCAGTGGTAGTGAATGTGCGTTAACACCAAGACCTAGTGATAGACCACCTTGCGGATCGAAATCGACCAGGAGTACCCGACGGCCATATTCGGCCAAGCTGGCGCCCAAGTTGATGCTGGTGGTCGTCTTACCGACGCCACCTTTCTGGTTCACGATAGGGATGATCTTGGCGTGGCCGTGATCGGCTAGAAGTTTGGGGATCGGCCAATTCTTTGGGGTCTTTTTCAGGAGGGTCGACGTAGTCGCTACATCATCATCGAATGTCGATTTAACGCTCAATCGAGAAACCTCTCTGCCGCTTTAAGGCAGGACTCTACGCAGAAGGGGTGCGCCTAGGCAAGTGCGAGAAATGAAAGCCAATGTGAAGTACCGTTCGCTGGTGGAAACTGCAGCCAGTGATGTAAATAGCGAGATCACTCCGGGATTTGCGGTTCACCTTGACAATTTCGAGGGACCCTTCGACCTACTTCTCCAACTCATATCCCGCCACCGGATGGATATTACGGAGGTCGCCCTGAGTGAAGTCACAGATGAATTCATCTCTTTTATTCGAGCTTTGGAAGTGTCAGGGGAGGGATGGCGCTTAGACCAGGCGACTGAGTTTCTCGTCGTCGCCGCCACCCTGCTTGATCTGAAGGCGGCCCGTCTTCTGCCAAGCGGCGAAGTCGAAGATGAGACCGACTTGGCACTTCTTGAAGCTCGTGACCTCCTATTTGCCCGTCTTCTTCAATATCGAGCCTTCAAGGAGATCGCCGCTACCTTCAATGACCGTATTGCACTGCAGGACAAGACTTTCCCTAGGGTGATTTCGCTTGATCCCCACCTCTCCTCGCTTCTTCCCGAGGTGCTTATTGGAGTGGGGGCAGAGCGGTTTGCGGCGATTGCTGAGCGAGTACTGGCCCCGAAGCTCACCTCCACGGTAGCCATGGAGCACCTCCATCTGCCTCTCGTGAGCGTGGCGGAGGAGTCCAAATGGGTTGTAGAAGCTCTCAGGCGTTCCAAATCTATGAGCTTCCGTCATCTGGTGGCAGAAGCTGAGAGCACACTGGTAGTAGTGGCACGGTTTCTGGCGTTGCTGGACCTCTATCGCCAAGGCGCCCTCAGATTTGACCAAGTCGTCTCCCTTGGTGAGCTTCAGATCAGTTGGGTAGGTCCGGATTCTGGTGAAGTGTCAGCTGGTGACGAGTTCGATATTCCTGTAAGTGCTGAGACAAGTGAGACGGAGGAGGGTTCGGATGTCTAATCTTGAACTTGAGCATTCGATTGAAGCGATCCTGATGGTAATCGATGAGCCGGTGACGGAGGAGATTCTGGCGAAAGTGTTGGATACCTCAGTCGAGACAATTGCTGCTGCCCTTGAGGCCCTAGTAGTCAGCTATGAGAACAACGGTTTTGAGCTCCGGCGCATCTCTGGTGGCTGGCGTTTCTACAGCAGGCCGGAGTATTCGGCGGTCGTAGAACGCTTCGTGTTGGACGGGCAACAATCCCGTCTTACCCAGGCTGCCCTGGAGACGTTAGCAGTGATCGCTTATCGCCAGCCAGTTTCTCGAGCACGGGTCTCAGCTATCCGTGGCGTTAACGTGGAAGCGGTAATGAAGACCCTGGTAACTCGGGGACTAGTAGAGGAATCCGGGCTTGAACATGAGACGGGCGCAATTCTCTACCGGACGACGACCTACTTCTTGGAGCGTTTGGGGCTCGATTCTCTCTCCGATTTACCAGCTCTTGCGCCCTATTTGCCGGATCTTGACCGTCTCGATGAGGTTCTTGGCGCCCTCACTGATTAGTCAGATCTTCGATAGACTGGGTTAATAACCCTGCTTCCTCGGGTACGTGACGGCTTGCGCCGGATTGGAAATACCCCATGGCCCTCACACGACTCAACAAGATTATCGCCGACGCCGGTATAACCAGTCGTCGGGGTGCCGATGAGCTGATCTACGACGGTCGAGTTAGCGTCGACGGAGCGATAGTGAGGGAGCTTGGAACAAAGATTGATCCTGAAAAGGCTCATGTAATGGTTGATGGTGAGACGATCAAGGCAAATATGACTAAGACTTACCTCGCACTTCATAAACCAAGAGGTGTTGTGTCTACCATGTATGACCCTGAAGGAAGGCCCTCACTCTCTGACTTCATCTCGCTGCGAACTGAGCGTTTATTTCACGTTGGGCGCTTGGATAAGGAGAGCGAGGGTTTGATCCTTCTCACCAATGACGGGGAGATGACCTTCCGAGCAACTCATCCTTCCTACGGACTGGAAAAGACCTACCTAATTGAGTATGCAGGGGATCTTCCAAGGAACGCAGAAAGCTCGCTTTTGCGAGGCATTGAATTGGAGGATGGACTCGGCCGGGTTCTGCAATTTAATGCCCTGTCACCTACCTGGATTGAAGTGACCATACATGAAGGCCGCTACCACATCATTCGCCGACTGATGGAGGCGGTTGGCGTGGATGTTCTACGCCTTATTCGTACCCGCTTTGGCCCTATTCTCCTGGGGGATGTCCTTGAGGGAAGATGGCGCGATCTTAATGAAGTTGAATTGGTAAATCTACGTAAGGCTTTAGATCTTTAACGATTTATCGATTTTAAATCTAACCACTGATAATCATTAAATAGATATATCGACATTATCTTTCTCATGTTGAATCTCTTTGTCGACTATTGGGAGGGATTTCATACGGAAGATTCGGAGTTAAAGTGGTTTTATCGATTTTATGTCGCTGCCTCAAGTCTTAACGTCGAGAGTGAATAAAAGGTTAAAAAGTTTAATATCTATATCGATATACATATACAGACACATATAGAGAAACAACTTAATTACGTGCTTGAATTTGCTTCGCAAGGTAGCCTTCGGTCATGAGCGTACGGGCAATTCGTGGGGCAATTCAGGTTGAAGCCAATACCGTGGAAGCAATCCATTCTGGAGTGAAAGAGTTGCTCACTGCCATGCTTCAGGCAAATGATTTGAATGCCTCCGACGTAATTTCGGTGATTTTCACGGCCACCCCGGATCTCACTGCTGATTTTCCAGCAGCGGCCGCGCGTGAGATTGGATTTGGGGCAGTGCCTCTCATCTGTGCTTCAGAGATCAATGTTCCAGGTGCTTTGCTCGGCGTCATAAGGGTCATGTTGCACTGCAATACCAAGACCAAACCGGAGGAAATCTCTCATATTTACCTAAAGGGCGCTGTAGCTCTTCGGCGCGATCTCGCCCAATGAGAGGTGTACGGATCATTGGTTCCGGCCTTATTGGTACCTCAATCGCTTTAGCACTTTCGGCTAAAGGCGTCCCAGTTGCAATGATCGACTCCGATGATGAAAGAGCTGCCCTTGCACAGGATCTTGTGGGGAGTGCCAATCTTGGTCATGTGGATCTCGTAGTTTTTGCACTTCCCACATCGAAGCTACCTTTGGTCCTTGAGAGCGAGTTCAGATTAAATCCAAACGCTGCCTTTATTGATGTAGGTAGTGTTAAGACTAAACCTCTACATCAAATTGAATCTAATCCAATGTATTCACGTCGTTTCTGTGGATCCCACCCCATGGCAGGTCGTGAGATTGGTGGTCCAGAGGCAGCCAGGGCTGACCTGTTCGTGGGGCGACCATGGATCTACACCCCGACACCACATTCCGATGCGGATGTTCTGGCCCTGGTAGTTGACCTCATTGGGACCGTGGGGGCCACGGCCATACGGATGACTCCTGATGAGCACGACTCCGCGGTCGCCCTCATCTCTCATCTGCCCCAGATATCGGCCTCTCTTTTGGCCAGACAACTCCATCTGGGTCTAGACGACTGGCTCGCTTTGGCTGGCCAAGGGGTACGCGATGCGACGCGAATTGCGGCCTCAGATCCAAAGCTTTGGCGTGAAATCATCTCAATGAACCGAGAGAAGATACGTCCACTCTTGATCAAGATGAACGAGGATCTCTCCAATCTCATAAGTGAATTCGATGATGATGACGCCATTGAACAATTTATCGAACAAGGGCGAACCGGGCGAGAGAGGATTCCAGGAAAGCACGGAGGCCGACCTCGCGACTATACATACCTTCCCATCGTGATCGAGGATAAGCCTGGGCAGCTGGCGGCCCTGTTCCAAGAATGCGCTAGTGCAGAAGTCAACGTCGAAGATCTATCCATTGAACACTCACCAGGCCAGTTCACCGGTTTGGTCACTCTGGCACTTTCGTCTTCGGATGCGAATCGGCTCGCTGGCCATTTGGCCGCGAGAGGATGGAACGTGCATTCTCCGAGGTAGCAGATGGAGAAGTGACTAAGGGTTGAACGACTAGACTCGCCTCTATGGGCATTGTCGTAGCAGTAGATGGCCCAAGCGGGGCAGGCAAATCCAGTACGTCACGAGCCGTGGCTACACGCGCAAAATGGGATTATCTAGACACTGGGGCTCTGTATCGCGCCGCCACATGGTTGGCACAGAGGGAAGGTGTCAGCGAACCCTTCGAAATAGTGGATGTGCTCAAGAAATATCCCCTCAAGTTCGAGACGAACCCTGAGAGGCCAAAGGTGTTTTGTGGAGATGTCGACATTTCTGAAGCAATTCGTTCGCAGGCGGTGACAGACCAGGTCAGTCAGGTGAGCGCTCACTCGGAAATTCGCCAACATCTGCTCGAATTGCAGCACAAGCTAATTTCTCGAGCCGTTCGCGGAATAGTGGTTGAAGGTCGCGACATTGGCACCGTGGTTGCTCCCGAAGCCGCGTTGAAGATATTCCTCACCGCCGATCTTTCCGCTCGAGCAGAGCGCCGGGAGAAGGAGATCGAATCTCCATCGCAGATTCTCTCAACCGATGCCGTCGGAGAGTCTCTGGCACAAAGAGACCATTTGGATTCCACCCGGAAGACCTCCCCATTGATGATCGCCTCCGATGCCATCGTCATCGATTCCACCGAGCTCTCGCTCCACGAAACGGCCCAGAGGGTCTGGGAACTGCTCAAAGAGCGCAGGCTGCTTGGCCTGCCGATAGTGGCCCTTCTTGGTCGTCCCAATGTTGGCAAATCGACGTTGATCAACCGATTCCTCGGCCGTCGCGAGGCGATCGTTGAAGATACGCCTGGGGTGACTCGAGATCGCGTTACCTATGAGTGTGAATGGAACGGCCGCGAATTTATGGTCATGGACACCGGGGGTTGGGAAGCCAAACCTGACGGTATCTCTATCGGCGTCAGCGGAATCGCAGAGCTCGCGATGCAAGAAGCTGATGTACTCGCCTTGGTAATCGACGCCCAGGTCGGCGCCCTCGATGAAGACGACATCTTGGTTCGAGAGCTTCGCAAGATGAAAAAGCCGATTATTCTTGTTGCTAATAAAGTCGATGGGCCTGCAGAGGAAGCCCAGGCGCATTCGCTCTGGAATCTGGGGCTAGGAGAGCCGCAATTTGTCTCTGCCCTTCATGGGCGGGCAAGTGGTGATCTCCTCGACAAGATCGTCAAAGTGCTCCCGGAAGTCGGCGCGTCGCAGAGTCAGGATGGATACCGCAGGGTCGCCCTCATTGGGCGACCAAACGTCGGCAAGTCGAGTCTTCTCAATGTTCTGGCCGGAAGCACGAGATCCCTCGTTGATGACGTCGCCGGAACGACTCGCGACCCCGTTGATGAGTTGATTGAACTGGGCGGATCCATATGGCGCTTCATCGACACCGCTGGAATTCGCAAACGGGCCAATCAAGCAAGTGGGACTGATTATTATGCGACGCTTCGAACACAGGTAGCTCTGGAGCGAGCCGAAGTCGCAGTCGTCGTTCTCGACGCATCATCGCCAATTTCGGAGCAAGATCTGAGAATTATCACCATGGTTGAGGAGGCCGGTAAGGCGCTCATCATCGTCATGAACAAATGGGATCTGGTCGATGAAGATCGTCAAATTTCCCTTGACCGTGAAATTGATCGACACCTAGACCAAGTTGAATGGGCGCAGAGGGTGAACCTTGCCGCCAAAACCGGATGGCATCGGGATCGTCTCGCCCCCGCACTGCGAACCTCGCTCACAAGTTGGGAGAAACGCATTCCAACCAGCCGCCTTAATTCCTTCCTTGGCACTCTCATCGCCGCAACGCCGCCGCCAGTACGCGGTGGAAAACAGCCCAAGATTTTGTATGCGACCCAAGCCGGCATCGCACCACCTCGTTTTGTCATCTTCACGACAGGCTTCTTGGAGAGTTCCTACCGGCGCTTTATCGAGCGTCGACTGCGCGAGGAGTTCGGATTTCCTGGGACGCCGATCCAAATATCTGTACGAGTCCGCGAGCGGGAGTAATATTCCACCCGAGCGAGTGATCGTTCACCGGGGCGTAGCGCAGCTTGGTAGCGCACCAGGCTGGGGGTCTGGGTGTCGCAGGTTCAAATCCTGTCGCCCCGACATGTCTGTAATCAGCGTCCCCAATGGGCTCACGATGTTGCGTGGGCTTGGGATTCCTCTATTCATTTACCTGGCTCTGAGCCGACATGCTGACGCCGCGGCGATCATCGTTCTTATCATCGGGGGCGCCACCGACTATTTCGATGGAAAATTGGCACGGGCATGGCATCAGGAATCTCGATTTGGCGAGTTGATGGATCCGGCCATTGACCGGCTTTACATCGCGGCGACATTGATTGTGCTCTACATCCGCGATCTGCTTCCTCTTTGGATCATCCTCGTGCTGCTTGGGAGGGACGTGATTCTGGGAATCATGACGCTTGCTATGAAGCGAGTCGGGATTGGTCCTTTCAAGGTGACGTATCTCGGCAAAGCCGCCACCTTCAATTTGATGTACGCCTTCCCGCTGTTGCTTCTGTCCAAATCCGAAGGAAGTGTCGGGGCAGTGGCGTATGTCATTGGTTGGAGTTTTGCCGTTTGGGGAGTAGCTCTTTATTTCATCACGGGAATGAACTACTTTCAGGCGGGATGGCGCTCGATCGCACATGCAAAGTAAGGTAGCCACTTAACAACATTGATAGGAGATTGTCGTGTCAGAAGCACCGCTAGCGTTACGTTATACAAAGGAACATGAATGGGTGGCGACAACCGATGTTGCGTCTCACGTGCGAATCGGAATCACCGACTTCGCTCAGAGCGCGCTCGGTGACATCGTCTACATCCAACTGCCTAACGTTGGTGATGATTTGGTGGCCGGCAAAGTGTGCGGCGAAGTCGAATCAACTAAGAGTGTCTCTGAACTTTACGCCCCGGTCTCTGGCAAGGTGATAGCAGTCAACGCGGCCCTCACGGCCAATCCAGAGATTCTCAATTCTGATCCGTACGGAGCAGGCTGGATCGCCGAGGTCGAAGTGACTGGTGGAGAAGATGAGCTGCTGAGTGCACAGGAGTATGTGCAACTAACGGCTTGACCTGCGCCCAACACATCTCTAATGTCAGCCTCAAGTTGATGTTGAGTAAGGGGGATGGTGTGGAAAAAAAGCCAGAGCCTGACCTGACTACCACCATCCATCTCGGGGCTCGCCAGGGTCCAGGAGCGTTGTCATCAGATCGCCTTGCGGAGAACCTCACCAAGTTAAATGAGGAGGAGCGAGGCATAGTTGCCAAACTCTCATCCAAGGACGGGATGCTGATAGTCCATCGCGGTCCGGGCAAAGGTTCTCGTTTCTTGCTTTCGCGTTCCACGATAATCGGGCGTTCCCCTGAGAGCGAAGTATTCTTGGACGACGTCACTGTGTCTCGAAAGCACGCGCTGGTCTCATCAACCGACGTAGGCGTCTTCACCATGAAAGATTTGGGAAGTCTCAACGGCACATACGTAAATGGAAAACCGGTGGTGGAAGCCTCTTTGTCATCGGGTGATGAGATTCAAATCGGCAAGTTCCATATGCTCTTCTTTGGGGGAAAATCATGAGCGTTCCTGCTCGCGCGTATCTGAGTATCGGCGAAGTTCTTGGAAAATTAAGAAACGATTTTCCCGACATCACCATCTCAAAGATTCGCTTTCTTGAATCTGAGGGGTTGATCGAACCGCAGCGAACACCTTCGGGGTATCGCAAGTTTACAAATTCCGATCTAGAACGATTGAGGTACGTGCTTCTTGCCCAGAGAGATCAGTATCTGCCTCTTCGAGTAATTAAAGAGAACTTGGATGCCCTCGATAGGGGATTGCAACCCGCTCCTGTCTCAGGTGGCGTGCCCGTTCCCAGACTTGCGACAATTGACGGCGAAATTGCGCCGGCAAACTTCGCCGAGAACACCGATATGCGACTTTCGCGTGATGAATTGCTCAAAGCCAGCGGCGTAAGTGAGGAGCAACTTGTTGAACTTGAGTCTTATGGTTTGATTGCTCCGCGGGGTCGTCACTACGACAGCGATTCGTTGGCCATCGCCCGCGCAGTCACCGAGATGTCGGGTTTTGGAATCGAACCAAGGCATCTGCGCTCCTTCAAGTCTTCAGCAGATCGCGAGATCGGCCTGATTGAGCAAGTCATTACTCCTCTCATTCGACAGAAGAGTTCTGAGGCGAAGGCTCGTGCCGAAGAAGTTCAACGCGAGATCGCCGCGCTTTCCGTCCGCCTTCACGCCGCCCTCGTTCGCGGCGGTTTGCACCGACTGCGCTAAGCCGATGATTCCAGTGGAGGTCGTTGGGGTACGTGTTGAAATGCCGTCCAACCAACCGATCGTGCTGCTGAAAGAAATCGCGGGCGCCCGCTTCTTGCCGATTTGGGTAGGCGCGGTGGAAGCCACTGCTATCGCTTTTGCCCAACAAGAGGTGATTCCGCCCAGGCCATTGACTCATGACCTTATGAAGGAGCTGTTAGAGAGATTGAATGGCTCTCTTGTGGCAGTTCACCTGACCGAATTGCGTGATGGAGTTTTCTATGCGGATCTAATTCTTAAGAACTCCGATCAGGACGAGCTCACCGTCTCGGCAAGACCCTCTGACGCTATTGCCCTTGCCCTTCGAACAAAGAGTGAGATCTTGGCTACCGAAGAATTGCTGACCGAGGCGGGGATCGAGATTCCCGAAGAGGAGAGTTCCCAAGCAAACGAGGAAGTCGAACGATTCAGGGAATTTCTGGATCAAATCAACCCGGAAGATTTCGCAGGCTAAGCCATGCTGGTCCGTCGAGCTGCCCTTACTTTGAGGCTGGGAGCCACGGTCTTCTTCTTTGCCGCAATTGCCCTCATCATCAAACCTTCCAATGTGGCCACTTTTTTCGGCTATCGAAGCCAGTCCTTGACGCCAGAACTTCTGTGGACCCTTCGGGTCATGGGGGCAACCTTTCTTATCCCCGCCCTCCTTGGACCTCTCGTTGCAGCCTTCGCCGGGGAGAGGGGCCTTCGTCAGGCAGCGGCTGGTCTGGCCTTTATTTCCCTCGGAATTTCCACGACTTTGTTCTTCACGCCCGGTACATGGGCGTGGGGAAAGATCGTCTTTGCGGCAGTGGGGTACATTTTCGCCCTCCTGTACTTCTTCGCCCTCCGAGGACGGGGCCGAAACCGTTAACCTCTACTTGAGGTTTTAATCGTGTTGATCGTTGATTCTACTTCTGCGTCCTCATAGGCTTATAAAACCTCCCCGAGAATCGAGCAACATGTGACCGAGCAAGAGCGCAGTGACATTGGATATAGAGGGGCTACGGCATGTGCTGCCGCTGGCATCTCGTACCGCCAGCTCGATTATTGGGCCAGGACAGGCCTTGTAGAGCCGAGTATTCGCACGGCCATGGGTTCGGGTAGCCAGCGACTTTATGGCTTTAGGGACATCTTGGTTTTGAAGATCGTGAAGCGATTGTTGGATGCCGGAGTCTCTCTTCAGAATATTCGAACTGCTGTGGATTATTTACGCAATCGCGGTGTTACCGAACTCGAGCGAATTACCTTGATGAGCGACGGGGCCTCGATTTATGAATGTTCGAGTCCAGATGAAATAATCGACCTACTTCAAGGGGGACAAGGGGTATTCGGAATTGCTGTTGGAAAAGTGTGGAGTGAAGTTGAAGGATCTCTTGCAACCCTGCAAGGTGAAGTTGATGGACAGATAGTAAGTGGTGAATCTAACGACGAATTATCGCAACGTCGCAAACGCAAGGGTGCCTAATTCGGTCTACCCTGCTGACTTAATGTCAATGAGGGGAAACTAATGACGCGCTCGTACGAAGTAAATGAAGGTTTTGAAAGACGACACATAGGACCATCGTCAGATCAAGAAAAATTCATGTTGGGTGAGTTGGGCTTTGATTCACTAGAGTCATTCATCTCGAAAGTTGTTCCCTCAAGTATTGCAATGAGCCAGCGCCTTGGTGACATCTTGCCAAGTCCGGCCACTGAAACTGAAGTCATTGAAGAACTCAAATCGCTCGCATCAAGGAACCAAGTCTTTACTTCCCTTATCGGCACTGGCTACTACGGAACGATTACCCCTGCAGTTATCTTGCGAAATGTTCTTGAGAATCCTGCCTGGTATACCGCTTATACGCCATATCAACCTGAGATTTCACAGGGACGTCTTGAGGCTCTTTTTGCTTTCCAAACGTTGATCTGCGACATGACTTCGCTTTCGGTTGCCAATGCATCGATGCTAGATGAGGCGACCGCCGCCGCCGAGGCAATGACTCTGGCTCATCGAGTATTCAAGGGTGGGGATGACGCCGTCTTCCTTGTCGACAAGAATGCGCACCCTCAGACCATCGCGGTCATCGCCACGCGTGCCAAACCTCTGGGTATCACCTTGGAATTATTCGATCCTTCTGCACCTCTTCCCGCCTTTGAGTTCTTCGGTGCCGTCGTGCAATACCCCGACACATACGGTGAGATTCAAGATTTCACGAACCTTACAACTGCTGTACATGAACGCGGTGCACTGATGATTGCCGCGGCAGATCTGCTCGCCTTAACTTTGCTGAAGCCACCAGGGGAGTGGGGTGCTGACGTTTGCGTCGGTTCGGCTCAGCGCTTCGGAGTTCCAATGGGATTCGGTGGCCCACACGCTGGCTTCATGGCGGTGCGCGCTGGACTCGAACGTTCCATGCCAGGTCGACTGGTTGGACAGAGCATAGACACCGAAGGCAATCCTGCACTT
>CAYXIS010000051.1:0-11640 GCA_964465545.1 uncultured Bifidobacterium sp.
AGATCTACCAGAACTGCCCGATCTTCAATGACGGCGCCTTCGACACGGTAAAAGACAATGAAACCAAAGAAGGGGCACTACTCCACCTTATCCATGGCCAACCGATCAAGTCTTCGACTCATGGCTTGGTGCACGAAGGATCCTCGCTCAAGTTGGTGGAGTTGGGTTCAGTCGCCGAGAGCGATCTCGTAATCCATGACGTGCACAACCAGGATGCAAGTTACGCGTTCGCGCTATCTCGATTCTCGAACTCGAAACTTGACCACGTGCCAGTAGGAATCTTCCGCGATGTCGAGCGTGCCGAGTACGGCTCACAAGTAAACGGACAGATCGCTGACATCATCGCCGCACAGGGCGCAGGAGATCTGGAGACTCTTCTTACCAGTGGCGACACGTGGACGGTCGCATAAGCATCACTTTCGGATTAGCATCCTCGAGGCCCATTGCTTAACTGATTCTGATGAATCGGATTTTGCGAGGAATTCGAACATCGCAAAACGATCTTCACCCCTTGCGCCGAACATCCCGCCAACGCTAATTCCGTGAGAGGGCCGATAAGCGATTTCGATTGCATCGCCTGCACTGATTTGCCCCTCTTGAAGAATTCTCAAGTAGGCACCGGGTCTCTTCGCCTCTGTGAATTCCTTGATCAAATTTGGACGATCCCAAAACCCTGCAAACACTCGACAGGGCGTTCGAGGCTGAGCAACTTCAAGGATTACGTCACCGATGTGCCAATGCTCCCCAACTAATGCACCGGAAACATCTATTCCCTGCGTGGTCAAGTTCTCTCCAAACCGACCGCTGGCGATGGATACTCCGAGTTCGCTCTCCCACCATTGCGCATCCTCCCGAGCGTATGAATACACCGCTTTGTCGAATCCTCCATGACTTTTTGAGTCTGCCACGAGATCTCCGGCAACGGAATTATCCGCCAACCTTACGGGTCCGATTACTGATCTCTTATCGATACCGCTTCGCCCTTTGTCGCCCGCCCAAGGCTCTTTGTGCACGACCGCGGTGACGTTGACCGACAGCAATTTCCCCGCCTCTTGCTTCATAACTGGAAACTATAGAGGTGGCTGGTAACTACGCCATCTCTCCTCGACCGAGAAACCTAGGGACCTTACTGTTCCTAGGCTGGCTTCATTGACGCTTGCGCCACCAGTGCCAAATAGGTAAGTGCCTTGTTTCACCCACTCAAGAATGGCGGCCGACGCCAAGGCTTTTCCTATTCCCTTTCCTCGGTGATCTCGCAAGATGGATGCGAAATCCAGCTCAACGAAATCGCCACGGCCACTTGTTGAAATTGCCCCGACGAGAACTCCATCAAGAAAGGCGCCAAATAATAAGTTTTCCGGGCGCCATAACGTCCGAATACTCTCGTTAGTTGGAATAGCACGCGCTGTCGCGGGTGTGTATGGGTAATCAGAATTGTTGGCCAGTTCAAGGCTCAACAATGCGTCTGCGAATTCGATGTTCAATTCTTGAAGGTCAATTCCTTTTCCGAGAGCAAGGTTTACTGCTGTTAAGTACGTGTCTAGATCTTGGCCTGGCTCGAGGCGAAGCCGTGCACCCCAAGACTCAGCGACCAGACTGTAACCGCTCGCCTCAAGTTCCACACACCGAGGATCCGTGTCCCTAACAATCCGAATGTCCTCGCTCAAAGTATCACTCGATTGCTTCGGCGAATTGGCTCGCATATAAATCGTAGTAGAAGCCCTTCTTGGCCATCAACTCGGCATGACCTCCTTGTTCAATCAACTGACCTTTATTCATGACAAGAATCGTGTCCGCATCGCGAATTGTCGAGAGTCGGTGAGCGATGACGAAGCTGGTACGGCCCGCACGCAACTTTGCCATCGCCTGCTGAACAAGGACTTCAGTACGAGTGTCAACTGAGCTGGTTGCCTCATCGAGTATGAGAATTGCCGGATCGGCCATGAAGGCGCGTGCGATGGTAATCAATTGGCGTTCTCCGTTGGAGACTGTGGCGTTGTCATCGGTGAGCATGGAGTCATAACCATCAGGCAACGAGCGCAAGAAGTGATCAATGTTTGCGGCCTTGGCGGCGGCAACCACCATCTCGTGAGATGGGTCAAGGCTTCCGAAGGCAATGTTTTCGCGCATGGACCCCGTGAATAGCCAGGTGTCCTGCAAGACCATTCCAAATTGGCGACGAAGGTCATCTCGAGTAAGAGTTCGGATGTCTTTTCCATCCAGAGTGATGGACCCCGAATCGATCTCATAAAAACGCATAATTAGATTGACCAGGGTGGTTTTTCCAGCCCCTGTCGGGCCCACGATCGCGACCGTCTCACCAGGCTTGACCGAGAGCGAAAAATTCTCGATCAATGGTTGATCAGGCAAGTATCGGAAAGAAACATTAGTGAAACGAACTTCACCTTCGGCGCGATCAATTTGTACCGCTTCGATCGGATCAGGATTCTCTTCCTTGGCATCCAAGAGTTCGAATAGCCGCTCAGCAGATGCGACGCCTGATTGAACGATGTTCATGAGGCCTGCGATCTGCGAAAGAGGCATTCCGAACTGTCGTGAATACTGAATGAACGCCTGAACGTCGCCAAGCGACATTCCGCCAGTCGCGACTCTGTATCCGCCGAGAACGGCGATTGCAACATAAATGAGATTTGAGATCAATGCAGTGGTCGGCTGAATGATGCCGGATACAAACTGAGCCCTGAAACTGGACTCGTACAGTTTTTCGTTAAGAGTGGAGAAATCCTTGATGGCCTGCTCGCGCCGTCCGAAAACTTTCACGAGAGCATGTCCAGTATGCATTTCCTCTACATGCCCGTTGAGTTTGCCCGTCCAATCCCACTGAGCAATAAATTGACGCTGTGAACGCTTGGCGATCCTGATCGAAACGAACATGCTCAGCGGAATAGCAATGAGGGATACCAAAGCCAATTCAGGGCTTATCCAAACCATCATTGCCAATACAGAGATGATGGTCAGAATGGAGTTCAGAATCTGTGAAAGACCTTGCTGCAGCGAGTTAGAGATGTTATCGATGTCATTGGTGACGCGACTTAGCAGATCCCCACGTGATTGAGTATCGAAATAACTCAATGGCAGACGACTGAGTTTCTCCTCGGCCAGGCGGCGCAGACGGAAGACGGTTCGTTGCGTAACTCCTGCCATGAGATAGCCCTGGATCCACATAAATAGGGAGGAGATCACATACAACCCGATGGCCAAAATCAGAACATGGTAAACAGCGTGAAAATCAATGCCTTTGCCGGGAATTACTGAGCTCTTCTGGAGCATATCCGCCAGGCGGTTTTCCCCTTTGGTGCGAAGCCCGGCAATCGCCTCTGCTTTGCTCACTCCTTCTTGCATCCGCCGGCCGAGAAATCCATAGAAAACATAGTTCGTCGCCTGCCCGAGAATTTTCGGTCCAAAGGATCCGATTACGACACTCGTTGTGATGAGAAGGAACACGAGCGACATGATTTTGCGCTCGGCTCCCAACTCACGCAAAAGCCGTTTCAGAGATCCCCGGAAATCTTTCGACTTGGAGGGAGGCGGGCCAAAGATGCCGTGCATTGGCCCGGCGCCAGGTCCTGCGGATTTCTTGGCGGCTGGCGCTTGAGCACTCATGCGGCCTCCTCGGGACTGAGTTGCGAGAGGACAATTTCACGATAGGTCGTGCAGTCATGCATCAGCTCGCGATGAGTTCCGACTCCGACGATTCTTCCCTCGTCGAGGACGATGATCTGATCCGCGCCAAGAATCGTACTTATACGTTGTGCTACGACGAGGACCGTGGCATCTGATGCTGACTTCTCCAATGAGGCGCGAAGTTTAGCGTCCGTCGTGTAGTCGAGAGCCGAGAAACTATCATCAAGAATGTAAATCCGAGGTTTCTTCACGATCGCTCGAGCAATAGACAATCTTTGCCGCTGCCCGCCGGAGAAATTGGTCCCGCCCTGAGCGACCCTTGCTTCTAACCCTTCCGCCGCCTCTCTCACAAAATCAGCGGCTTGAGCAATCTCCAACGCGTCCCAGAGTTGCTCGTCCGAGGCGTTTTCATCTCCATAGCGAAGGTTCTCGGCGATTGTTCCCCCGAATAGGAAGGCGCGCTGGGGTACAAGCCCAATTTCCGACCAGATTCCTTCAAGAGATTGCTCTCGCACATCCAGGCCGTCCAGTTTGATAGCCCCTCCTGAAACATCGATGAAGCGAGGAATCAGGTTGAGAAGGGTGCTCTTTCCGCTGCCAGTGCTTCCAACTATTGCGGTGATCTTCCCAGGCCCTGCGATGAAAGAGATGCCCGAGAGCACAGGAACTTCAGCGCCTGGATAGCGGAATTCGACGTCGCAGAACTCGATGACGCCCCTTCTTTGCGAGGGCACTTTCGGACTGGTTGTATCAACAACTGATGATGCAGTTTGAAGGACTTCTTGAATGCGTTCGGCACTCGCCGCAGCACGAGGGATCATCAAGGACATCATGACCGCCATCATGACGCTGAACAGAATCTGCATAATGTAGGCAAGAAATGCGGTCAGGTCACCGATCGGCATGCTTCCACTGTCGACAAGTTTGGCGCCGAACCAGATAACAGCGACGCTTGAGAGATTCAGAAGAAGCATGAGCGATGGGAACATGATCGCAAATGTCCTAGTGACGCTCAAGGTCGTATTCATGAGGTCATCGCTGGTCTCGGCAAAACGTGCCTCTTCAAAATCTGTCTTTACGAAAGCGCGAATGACTCGAACTCCACCTATTTGCTCGCGTAAGACAAGATTGAGTCTGTCAATTTTCACCTGCATCACGCGGAAAAGGGGAACGATGCGCCTGAGCAAAGTTCCAATCAAAAGTGCCATAATCGGCACTACGACGAGAATCAGCGCGGATAGTTTGACGTTGGTACGAACGGCCATGATGCCGGCGCCAATTCCGGTAATAGGCGCCGCGACCATCATCGTCAGCCCCATAAAGAGAACCATCTGCACTTGCTGCACGTCGTTGGTATTTCGCGTGATCAACGATGGCGCGCCAAATTGATTGAGCTCTCGCGCGGAAAATGTCTCGACCGCCTTGAAGACTCCCCCGCGCAAATCCCGCCCAAAGGCCATTGCGACCTTGGCACTTAGGTATGCCAGAAAAATCGATGCGCCCATGATCAAGACCGACGCACCTAACATGATGGCGCCTATCCTCCATATATAAGAAACATCGCCCTTGGCTACGCCGTTGTTGATCAAATCTGCGTTGAGATTCGGTAGATAGAGGTTGGCGACAGCCTGAATAAGAAGAAGGATCAGGACAACAACTACGCTCTTTCGATATGGGCGCAGATACGTCTTGAGCAGGTCAATGAGCACGGATTTACCTCGTTTTTCCTCACAAACCTTATACGCTCAAGCGGTCTGAAGGGGTTTTAGATGAAGAGAAGTTGTGCGCCCTCTGTCATCTCGATGAAATCCGATGCACTGATGATGCCTTCGATATCATCACGTAAATCCTTCGACGTGAGCTTGTTCATGTCTGCTGACAAGCGACAAGCCCACAAGTGCCCGCCAGCAGCCACAATCTGGTCGAGAAAGTCGGGAACCTCCGGGATATCAAGATCCGCCAGTTGCTTCTTCAACATCTTGGTGGCCATCCCAGTCATTCCAGGTGCCGGCATCATGGCCTGAGGAAGGTGCTTATCGCTTCCAGGTAAATGCAGCGCGGTATTACCTGCAGGACTAAATTGAAGGTCGTGCATTCGGGATTTGGTAATCATGTCAAAGCCCCAGAAGGTGAAGAAGATCATTGTCTCTATACCTTCGCCGAGAGCGGCGTTGCCGAGAATGAGTCCCGGGTATGCCATATCTAGGTTTCCCTTTGAACAGATGATGGCAAGTTTTCGATCAGAATCTTCCGCCCCGAAATTCGGAACGATTGCTGGCGTTGTCATTTCATTCTCCTCACACGCAACCTTTGGGTTTTGGTAATCCGGCGATGTACGCCATCTTTTTTGCTGGCTTCTTCGGGAACAATGCGAATTGATCTTTCACTGAGACTCCACCAACCGTTTGGACTCGTCGCGATGTAGCCGTCTCGCCCTCTTTCTTGAAGTCCTCACGAAGGAACTTGATGATGTTCCAATGCGCATCGGTCATCTCAATATCAATCTGTTTTGCTAGAGCTTTTGCGATTTCCTCATCCCATTCGTCATAATTGGTTAAGAAACCTTCTTCGTTGACAGTTACTTGCTTGCCGGCGATTTCAATGACTGGCATTTTGACCAACTCCTTCTTTCTCCGTTTTTTGTTCTTTTCCTGCCATGGACATGAGGCTCGGGATCGGAATCCAGCGCCCCTTCAATAGCAAGTTCCAATAGATCCATCTGAAAGCCAACTTCCCCCAGTGATTGAGACGACTTTCCTTAAGAAGGGATAGCGGCCCGACCACAGGAAGAGGGAATTTGCCCGTCAAGGGTTCGACAGTGTAATTGAAATCAATTAGAAGACCTTTACCGTGTCCAGATTCAATGAAGCAGTTTGCATGACCGTCGAAGTTATGTTTCATCGGCCTGCCGTTTACATACTCAACAAAGTTCTCGGCGAAGAGATCTACTGCGAAGTGGGCGACGGAACCCGCCTTTGAGGCCGGGATGTCCGAGGCGTCTCCGAGAGCAAAAATATTCGGATACTCCTTGGATAAGAAATTCCCCTTGTCCACGGCTACATAATTGAGTTCATCACCCAAACCTGAGCGGGCGATGAAATCGGCCCCCATATTCAACGGGATGGTCACGAGTAGATCAAATGGAATTTCACGTTCATCCATTGAGAACAACGTTTTGGTTTCGGAGTCGATATGTTCGATGACGAAGTCTGATTCCAATTTGATATTGCGGTCCACAAACATTTGACCCAAGTGTTTGGACGCAACTGGCTTCGTGAATGCACCCTCAAGTGGGGTCACGTAGACAATTTCGACCTTGTCGCGCATTTTCCGCTCAGTGAAGAACGCATCAGCAAGGAAGGTGAATTCGAGCGGAGCGACGGGACACTTGATCGGCATCTCAGTGATATGAACAGCCAGACGTCCGCCTTTGAAATTCTTGAGCGCATCCCGAAGAGCAATCGCGCCATCGAGAGTGTAGAAGTCGAATACGCTCTTACGCCAAGTGGCCGGGTCGTCCATGCCTGGAGTCTGATCTGGTCTTGGCGAGGTGCCTGATGCAATTACAAGTTGATCGTATGAAACGGTCCGTCCATCCATGAGTAGAACTTCATTCGATTCAGGGACAATCTTGTCGATCTCTGCACGAATGTATTCCACGTCGCTTGGAAAAAAGTGACTGCGCTTCTTCACTAATTCCTCAGGTTTGTAAACGCCGAACGGCAATAGCAACAAACCAGGCTGATAAATATGGTCGTTGTCCTTGTCGACCACTGTGATCGACCACTGCCTTGAATCGAGTTTCTTGTACAACTTGTTTACGACCATTGTTCCGGCCGTACCACCACCGAGTACTAATAACTTTTTCATGTATCCCCCTATGGGTATAAGAGTAGAGGCATTAATGGCACGTAATAATGGTTTTGCCATGTGAGAAGAGACCCACGTGATTTTCCTCATTTTCACTTTAGCGCGATACCTTTGGGGGTGTAGAGAGGCAGCACTTCATCTAGTGTGACCCGGAATACTCGAATGCTGCGAGAGGCTACAGATCTAGACGAGACTCGGCATCCACGCTGGTCGGGTCTTTGCGTAATCGACTATTTCGCCTGCATGTGAAAGCGTGATCCCCACATCATCGAGTCCTTCAAGAAAACGCCAGCGCGTGTAATCATCGATTTGGAACGGTACTGACATTGGCCCGCAATGTATCTGCTTTGCCACCAAGTCGACATTCACCGGGACCCTTGGGTTTGCTTCAACGGCACTCCACAATTCCTCAATCACATTTTGGTCAACTTGCACAGTCAACAGACCCGCCTTGCCTGAATTGCCACGGAATATGTCGCCGAATCTGGAGGAAATCACCACTTTGAATCCGAAGTCCATTAGCGCCCAAACAGCATGCTCGCGCGAAGAACCAATTCCAAAATTAGCTCCCGCTATGAGGATGGATGCTCCGGAGAACTGCGGTTGATTCAAAATAAAATCTGAATCTCTGCGCCATTCTTCAAATAGGGCATCTTCATAACCGCTACGTGTGATCCGCTTTAGATGTGCCGAGGAGATGATCTGATCTGTGTCGATGTTACTAATCCTCATAGGCGCTGCAAGGCCAGTATGAGTGGTGAATTTCTCCATCAAATTCACCCCTTCACTTCAGCAGGAAGATCACCTGGCGCCGCCAGATGGCCCAAGACTGCAGTAGCTGCTGCTACCAAGGGAGACACAAGATGAGTACGGCCACCCTTTCCCTGCCGCCCTTCGAAATTTCTGTTCGACGTAGAAGCACTTCGTTCTCCCGGTTGCAATTTATCGGGGTTCATTCCAAGGCACATTGAGCATCCTGCACTACGCCATTCGCCACCAGCATCAGTAAAGACAGTGTCAAGCCCCTCGGCTTCAGCTTCGAGGCGCACTCGAACCGAACCCGGAACCACCAATAAACGAGTATTTTTCGCTACTTTTCGACCCTTAATCACCTGCGCGGCTGCGCGGAAATCCTCAATCCGGCTGTTGGTACATGAACCAATGAAGACCGTGTCGATTTTGATCTCACGCATAGGCATCCCAGGTGTCAGGCCCATATATTCAAGGGCCTTTGCGGCATCAATCTGGTCAGCGATTCCTGAAAAATCCTCGGGCGCGGGAACACTGGAACCGAGGGGAACACCCTGACTTGGATTAGTCCCCCATGTCACAAACGGCGTTACGAGACTGGCGTCAATGACGATCTCCTTGTCAAAAACGGCGTCCGCATCCGTTGCCAAACTCTTCCAGTGCTCTACAGCGTGCGTCCAGGTTGAACCCTTCGGCGCGAATTTCCTTCCCTCCAAATAGTCAAAAGTCTTTTGATCTGGCGCAACCAGTCCGACCTTTGCGCCCCATTCAATCGACATATTGCACAAAGTCATTCGAGATTCCATCGACATATTCTCAATTGCTTCCCCGCGATACTCCACTGCGAAACCTTGACCACCACCAGTGCCTGTTTGGGCAATAAGCGCGAGAGCCAGATCTTTGGAAGTCACGCCGGGAGAAAGCGCACCCTTGACTGTAACCGCCATGGTCTTCAGTTTTGCTTGTGGGAGGGTCTGAGTGGCCAGCACGTGCTCGACTTCGCTGGTACCGATTCCAAAAGCAATGGCACCGAATGCGCCGTGAGTGGAAGTGTGCGAGTCTCCGCAAACAACTGTCATTCCAGGTTGGGTGAGGCCCACCTCAGGCCCAATTACGTGAACTATTCCCTGTTCTCTGCTCCCGAGAGGATAAAGAAGGATATTGAATTCCTTGCAATTCTTGCGAAGGGTCTCAATTTGGATACGTGAGATTGGATCAGCTATAGGTTTATCAATGTCAAGGGTCGGAACATTGTGATCTTCGGTTGCCAGGGTTAAATCGGGTCGACTGACTTTTCGCCCTGCTAGTCGGAGACCATCAAAGGCCTGAGGTGATGAGACTTCATGCACGAGATGCAGGTCAATGAAAAGAAGATCTGGCTCATTTTCGCCACTTCGGACAACATGTTCAGACCAAACCTTCTCCACTAGCGTCTTGCCCATAACTAACGTGCTCCTTCTGCCATCGGAAACGAACCTGCCCTGAGAAGCGCACCGGGCAATTTCTTGCCGAGCTTGACCTCTAGCCATTCCGTTGTCTCAACGATGCGATCAAAAGCGAGGCCTGTCTCAACATTCATTCGGTTGAAAAGGTAGAGGAGGTCTTCGGTTGCAACATTTCCCGTGGCCTTGGGGGCGAAGGGACAGCCTCCCATGCCTCCGATGCTTGCATCAAGAACGCTCACCCCAGCCGAAAGCGCAGCAACCGCATTCGCAACTGCCGTATGCCGCGTGTCATGAAGGTGGAGTCGGATGGGGAGACTCGGTGAGGCATAGTCGCGGGCGATACCAACTCGTTGCGTGATGTCTGCTGGCACCGCGACTCCGATGGTGTCGGCAAGAGCCAACTCATCAGGACCGGCGTCGACAACTTGCGCGATGACACTCTTTATCCGCTCGAGTGAGACTTCGCCCTCAAAGGGACAACCGAATGAGGCGCCAATAGTGATGGTCGAGGCGATGCCCGCATCACGGGCCATAGCGACAAGATCTGTCGCAACTTCAACGGATTGTTGCGTCGTCATGCCTTGGTTTTTGCCGCAGAAAGTATCAGTTGCAACGACCACAATGTTGACCTCGTGCACCTTGGCTAACAGAGCTCGCTCGAGCCCGCGGGCATTCATGACTAGACCGATGTAGCGGACATCCTTTGGCCGAGGCAGTCCGGCCATAACCTCGGCCGCATCGGCCATCTGCGGAACGCGCGAAGGATTGACGAAACTCGTTACTTCAATGCGGCGGATGCCCGACCCAATAATCCGATTCACTAAATCGATTTTGTCCTCAGTGGAAAAGGGTACTGCCTCATTTTGAAGGCCATCTCGGGGTGATACATCGCAGATTTCGATACTCGTCATTCGAGTTCCTCCTTCGATAAGGCATAACGTTTTCACATTGAGTATGAGAGACCGCCCCGACGCCATGGGCCGAGGCGGTCCACCACATAATTGCTATAAGAGAGGTACCGGCTTAATTGGCGCATGCAGGCCAGTCTCTTCAAAAGCGCGCTCCAAGATGGTCGCCAAAGGTGGTCCCATGTTGAACGTCGGGAGCGGGTAAACCCGACCAGCGGCCAACTTGTCGCGGAGTTGCTTAGTCGCAGCGTCGTTTATGACGCCGTTTTCGTCGCAAACAACGCCGTAATGCAATGCGCCTTCCAGAGTAACGAGACCGCGACGAATTTCTAGCGAGACCAATTCTGGGTCTCGAAGAAGAGGGTCACCCCATCCACCTCCACCCCATGTGATGTAGTGAAGGACATCTCCTGGATAGACCGGGACGTCAATGAGTTTGCTGGGAAGAATTTCCTTCGTGCCATTGGCACGTTGGATCCATTTGCGACCTCGCGCACCTGGCTCTCCACCATTAACACCCCATGGATATGTCAACCAACGATCATCATGAATGGCAATGGTGCCAGGCTCAAGGAAGAAGTACTCAGTCTCTACACCGTTACCTCCACGATGCAGACCAGCACCGCCCGAATCTGAGACGGTTTCCAACCGTTGGATACGCATCGGGTAGTACGACTCCAGATATTCGCAAGGAATATTCACAAAGGATGGCCAGAGTGAATGGCCATCGGGCCCATCACCAACTGGGCGTCCAGGAATACCGCCGAAGGAGACAGAGTAGAGCTGGAACCACTCTCCCTTGCGTGGACCGGTTGTGTAATTGCCTGAATACATGAAGTGCGGGGAGGAAGAGAATCCGGCTGCGTTGAGAAGATCAGGGTTGTTCTGTCCGAGAAGCCCACCAAAAAGATCGAAGATTCGACCAACGCCGTGGTTGCGGGCGTTGAGCGCAGCTGGATATTTCGGCTGCCAGAAAGAATCCTTCGGAATCTCAACGTCGACCAAGGGATAGAATCCGTCAT
>CAYXIS010000052.1:0-11406 GCA_964465545.1 uncultured Bifidobacterium sp.
CCTTCTACTGTTCACGAGGGCTTCCGGTTCTGCCTCACGGAAACTCGCTTTCTCGTCTGGACGCCATAGGGTATCAGCGTGCGCAGGTTGAGGAGAAATCGAACCCATTTCCGAGGCTTTTGAGCCTAGATTTCGGTCAATATTCGCGCTCGGTCGCAGTCGTCCTTCATCTGCTCTAACAAAGGTTCCAGACCTTCGAATTTAACCGTATCGCGAAGCCGCCACCCAAAATCGATTTTGGCGTTTTTGTCGTATAGATCCAGACCATTTTGATCGAGGGCATACGCCTCCACTTGAGTGGATCTCTCCCCTGCAAATGTTGGATTTGTACCGATGGAGATGGCCGCCGGCCAACGGTCACCTTCGACCTCCAGCCAGCCGGCATAGACGCCGTCGCTTGGGACAGTATTAAAAGCAGTTGAAAAACCTAGATTTGCCGTCGGATAGCCGATCTCGCGACCACGCTTTTCTCCATGCACAACAATTCCTTCAAGGCGATGTGGTCGTGTGAGGAGTCTGGCCGCGCTTTCGACGTCGCCTCTGGCCACTGCTTCGCGAATCCTCGTCGAGGAAACGGGTGATCCTTCGAAATCCTGGATTGCTACTTCTTCGGCGAAGAACCCATGCTCTTTGCCTGAGGCGATCAAATCCGCAACTTTTCCAGCTGCCCTGTGCCCGTAGGTGAAATTGGCTCCAACAACAACGCCGGATATTTGAAGCTGTTTCACCAATACTTCAGTGACGAATTCCTCGGGTTTTTTTGCAGCAAAGTCCCTGTCGAAATCACAGACAACAACGACATCTGCTCCATGATGCTTGAGCAGTTCAACGCGCCGCTCGAGAGAGACCAGCATTGTCGGCGCATTTTCGGGGTCGAAGATTTGCGTCGGGTGAGGATCAAACGTCAGCACGATCAATCCGCGTCCGTCACTGAGTTCCTTGGCACGCTTCAGGATGGCTTGGTGACCAAGATGCACTCCGTCAAAGATTCCGATGGCAACGGTGGCGCCCGCTATTTGCTCCCCGCGCCATTGAAGTCTATTCATCTGCGTATTCTGGCACCCTTAGGACTTCGCCGCGAAGACTGCGATCGGGCGAGCCCGCCCATCACGATTCTGGAGGAGAGCCAGAAGTTCGTCACCCGCCAAGGCCGCGGTGATTGCTTCGGTTTCATTGACGACGAGTGACCGGCCGAAAGAAAGTTCCGTTCGCTCATCGAGATTGACCTGTCTGCACGGAAATGTCTTGGCCGCGACCTCAGAGATCGAAAGAGGTTCGAAATCGCCGTTCTTGAGATCCTCCACTGATATTGCATGGCTTAGGTCGAACGGGGCCACGCGAGTTCGTCGAAGTGCGCTGAGGTGGCCGCCGATTCCAAGGCGATCTCCGCAATCGCGCGCGATCGCCCGAATAAAGGTTCCTGAACCGCAGGTGACCCTGATATCCACTTCAATACGGGAGTCCTCCTCAATTCGATGGATCTCCCCGACGTCTAACCGATAGATGGTCACTTCGCGTGCAGGCAATTCAAATTCTTCGCCGGCGCGAACTCGGGCATGAGCGCGCTCTCCAGCGACTTTCACTGCTGAAACAGAACTCGGGCGTTGCATAATCGTGCCGCGCATTTTTTCTAGTTCCATTTTTATGGCCCTATCCGAGGTACCTGCGATCTTTTCAAGTGGTGCAGACCGTAAAACGTTCCCTTCAAAATCATCCGTGATCGTCTTGGCTCCAAGAACGATCGTGGCGTCATAGGACTTTCTTCCCTCAGTAATGTACTGAAGAAGGCGTGTTCCGTTTCCGAAGCCAAGAACAAGTACTCCTGTAGCCATTGGGTCAAGGGTCCCCGCATGTCCGACTTTCTTGGTCTTGAGAGTACGACGCGCGATCGCCACAACATCGTGGCTTGTCATTCCTGGAGATTTATCAATGACGAGAAAACCGTCAGTGATCAAGCGTTTCATCTCCCAGTCCGCTTGATTCCTCTGATTCTTCTCTTACGTGGGGGGCCTTGTAAGGATCTGCATCTCCCGCGTACTTTGCCTTCGCACGAAGTGCGACAACTTCGGCATCGCGCTGATGAACTTCCTCCAAGAGTGACTCAAGAGCCTTTGCGCTTTCTGGAAGGGCATCAGGAAAGAAATCGACCGATGGAGTGATGCGTAGGCCGAGATCTCGCCCAACTGCAGCGCGTATGACGCCCCTCGCGCTTTCAAGCGCCTTGGCCGTTGCCTCGCGTTGTTCTTCATCACCTAAGACGGTGTAGAAGACCGAGGCATGTTGGAGATCGCCGGTGACACGCGTGTCGGTAATAGTGACAAAGCCAAGTCGAGGGTCCTTGATTTTTCCCTCGAGCAGGCCAGCCACCACTACCTTGATTCGGTCGGCTACTTTTTGCGAACGATGTGATTGGCTCACAGTTACACCCGCTTCTTCTCACGCATCTCGTAGACCTGAACTACGTCGCCGATTTGCACGTCCTTATGCGATCCAACTCCGATACCGCACTCAAAGCCCTCGCGAACTTCAGTTGCGTCATCCTTGAATCGCTTGAGTGATTCGATAGTGAGGTTTTCTGCAACTACCTCACCGTTACGGAGCAAGCGAGCCTTAGCGTTTCTGCGGATAATTCCATCGAGAACGATGGAACCTGCAATATTTCCGAACTTGCTTGACTTGAAGATCTCGCGAATCTCGGCATTACCAAGAACGAACTCTTCATACTCTGGCTTTAGCAAGCCCTTAAGTGCGAGTTCGATCTCTTCAATTGCTTGGTAAATAACCGAGTAGAAACGAACATCGACACCCTCTTGGTCAGCGAAAATCGCAGTCTGAGGTTCAGGCTTGACGTTGAATCCAATAACAACAGCCGTGGATGCCGATGCAAGGGTGATGTCGCTCTTGGTAATGGCGCCGACACCGCGGTGGATAACACGAAGATCAACTTCGGCTCCGACGTCGAGTTGCAACAACGCATCTTCCAGCGCCTCAACCGAACCGCTTACGTCACCCTTGAGGATGAGGTTAAGGGTCATGATCTTGGATTGCTCCATGAAGTCCTCAAGAGAGACCTTCTTGCGAGCCTTGGCAAGCTGGGCATTTCGCTCTGCTGCCTGACGCTTTTCGGCGATCTGACGGGCAGTTCGATCGTCGCCTGCAACGAGGAAAGTGTCTCCGGCGTTTGGTACGGACGTGAAACCGAGAACCTGGACAGGACGCGATGGACCTGCACTGTCGACGGTCACCCCTTGCTCATCAAGCATCGCGCGAACACGGCCGAAAGATCCGCCGGCAACAATCGCATCTCCAATTTTGAGAGTTCCACGTTGGATAAGAACCGTTGCAACAGGTCCGCGACCACGGTCCAAGTGAGCTTCGATTGCCACACCTCGTGCATTGTCATCTGCGACGGCTTGAAGATCAATGACGGCATCCGCCGTAAGAAGAATGGAATCAATGAGTTCCTTGATGCCGTCGCCAGTTTTTGCTGAGACGTTCACGAAGATTGTGTCTCCGCCGTACTCTTCTGCGACTAAGTTGTATTCAGTCAACTGCTGACGAACCTTCTCTGGGTTTGCGCCTTCTTTATCAATTTTGTTGACGGCAACTACGATCGGAACATCTGCGGCCTGAGCATGGTTTAGCGCCTCAATAGTCTGTGGCATTACTCCATCATCTGCTGCAACAACCAACACTGCGATGTCGGTTACCTTCGCACCTCGAGCACGCATAGCGGTAAATGCCTCGTGGCCCGGAGTGTCGATAAATGTAATCGCGCGATCACGGTCGTCATGGTTGTGGTGAATTTGGTAGGCACCAATGTGCTGGGTGATTCCACCAGCTTCACTCTTGACGACCTCGGTTTTGCGGATCGCATCCAGCATTCTTGTCTTACCGTGGTCGACGTGGCCCATAACAGTGACAACTGGCGGACGAGTGACCAGACGCGACGGATCAATCCCCGCTAGTTCGTCTTCTAGGTTGATATCGAAGGTCTGTAACAATTCGCGGTCTTCGTCTTCAGGGCTGACAATTTGAATTACATAGCCCAATTCAGTACCAAGGATCGCAAAGGTATCTTCGTCGACAGATTGCGTAGCCGTGACCATTTCACCGAGGTGGAATAGTGCAGCCACCAACGCTGCTGGATCTGCAT
The DNA here is from genome assembly GCA_964465545.1 of uncultured Bifidobacterium sp. GTDB lineage: Bacteria > Actinomycetota > Actinomycetes > Nanopelagicales > Nanopelagicaceae > QYPT01. The sequence continues at coordinate 4,157 of CAYXIS010000052.1, forward strand.
TAATCTTCTCGGCGAAATCGGCGAGTGATGCTCCACGCCGCATGCGGATTTGGGTCTTTCCGTCACCGTGAGGAACTACTGCACCACCGAGTTGGGGTGCCTGCATATTGTCGAATTCATCGCGCAGAGCTTTTCTGCTCTTTGGTTTTCTCTTGCTGCTCTTGCTCGCATTCTTTCCAAAAGCACCGCCGGTGCTTCCACGTTGTGGTCGACCGCCGCCAGCCGGACGCGCTGGACCTCCAGCGGCTCCGCCAGCACTTGGTGTGCGATACGGGGTACCGGTTCCAGTTGAGGGACCGCCTGTGCGTGGCGGGAAGCCAGTTCCGGCGCCGGCGGGACGCGGTGACGATGGACGCGCTGCGAATCCCGGACGTACGGATCCTGGACGCGGACCCGACATGGGAGGTCGCGGACCACCCGTACCCGTGGGACGTTGTGGCGGACGCGGTGTTCCAAACGGAGCAGTACCGGGACGCGCGGCTGGCGGACGGGGAGCTGGCGGACGCGGTGTTCCAAAAGGATTATTTCCAGGACGCGGCGCAGCAGGACGCGGAATCGCAGTCGGCATCGGGACTGACGGCGCAGGTGTTACTGGGCGCGCATGCGCTTCTGCAACCTTGTGGGCTTGGGCTTGTTGAATCGTCGTCTGTTCAACCAAGCCCGGTGCAATTTCAGCCAAAATCTCAGTTGCAGCTTCGGGGGTAAGCGTCTCCGCGGCAGGTTTGGCCGCAGCCTTTTTCGCGGCAGCCTTCTTTACCGGCTTTGCTTCCTCCACGGGTCTTGCATCTGGGAAGAGTTCAAGCATTTTTCGAACGACTGGCGCTTCCACCGTCGATGATGCGGATCGGACGAATTCGCCCATTTCTTGGAGTTTTGCAAGGACGACCTTGCTCTCCATACCGAGTTGTTTTGCTAACTCATGTACGCGGACCTTTGCCACAGTTCTCCTGTCTTGGCCCGCAATTCTTTGGGATGCGAGCCCTAGTTGTACAACCTCATGATCGGTTCGAACTCATTTGAGTGTCATATCTTTCGCATCCATTTCGTAGTTGTTCATATAGGCGAGCAATTCGCTGCCATCTAGCGGTTCATTTCGTCGGAATGCCCAACGAAAAGCTCCACGTTCAACAGCTCTTACTGCACATTTTCGATGCACCCATGCCCCCCTACCTGGAAGGCTGTGGTGAGGATCGGGAAGAACTCGCCCCGCTTCACACACCACGCGTAGTAGCACCGTCGGATTTTCGCGTTTGCGGCAGTCAATGCAACTTCGCAAGAACTTGCTAGATCTCCTAGCCACGCGCGGGCACGGCTTTCATGAAGACCTCATCGCTTAAATTCAACGTGCCAACCTTACCCGTCAAATCCGCATTCACATAAACAGCCCCAAAAACGCCCAAAAAAACCTAAAATGAGGTCAAGAATGCCCGCCTGGTACTACTGGAGGCTGGGATTTGGGTGCATCAGAGTGGATGTCGATTCGCCACCCCGTGAGCCTGGCGGCTAATCGTGCATTCTGACCGTCTTTTCCAATGGCCAGGGAGAGCTGGTAATCAGGAACGGTGACCTTGGCCGATCGGGTGAGCGGATCGACGATCTCCACCTTCTCAACTCGCGCTGGAGCAAGGGCATTTCCGACAAATACGGCTGGATCCTCGGACCAATCGACAATATCGATCTTCTCGCCATGGAGCTCGTCCATGACCGCTCGAGCGCGCGAGCCCATCGGGCCGATGAGCGAACCCTTGGGACTTACTCCTGCTCGGTGAGTACGCACCGCAATCTTGGACCGGTGTCCGGCTTCACGAGCAATCGCCATGATTTCAACAATTCGGTCTGCTATCTCAGGGACTTCCAGGGCGAAGAGTTGTTTGACCAATGCGGGGTGGCTCCGAGAAAGTGTCACTTCTGGCCCCTTCATCCCTTGCTTCACTTCAACAACGAAACACTTGATGCGCTCACCATGCGAGTAGATCTCGCCCGGAACCTGCTCTTGAGGGGGAACTTTTCCCTCGACGCGTCCTAGGTTGACGTACACCATTCGTGGGTCTCGGCCCTGTTGGACAACTCCAGATACGACATCACCTACGGATGCAGTGAACTCCCCAACGATGTCGGCATCGTTTGCTTCACGCATCTTCTGTTTGATGACTTGTCGGGCCGTGGAAGTTGCAATCCGACTGAATCCTTCCGGACTATCGACGATCTCGTCGATCTTCTCGCCGTCTTCGCCGAAGACGGGAACTAAAATCTTGATTTCTCCGCTTTCGCGATCAAGATGGGCGTGCGCATGCGGTTTGGCCTGAGGCATGTGCGCATAGGCCGTCAAGACAGCCGCTTCAATTGCACCGATAAGGCGTTCAAGAGGTATTTCGCGTTCAATGGTTAAGGATGCAAGTGCCTTCATATCCACATTCATCAGAGATCATCGCCTTTTCGATTGAATTCGATCTCAACTTGGGCACGCTTGATCTCGACAAAAGGAAGTTCGACCTTGTGCGGGGTCTTGCCCTCGACGATCACACATACTGACTCATCATGCACCACATGTACCCTTCCAGTTACGACTTCACCGTTCACCATCACCGATCGAACGAGACGGCCGATGTTCTTTTGCCAATGTCGTGGCAGCGACAGAGGGCGATCTACGCCGGGGGAGGAAACTTCCAATGTGAATGGAGTGGGACCCATAAAATCTGATTCATCCAAAACCGCCGAGATATCTTTAGTGATTGCCGTGACTTCGTCGAGATTCAGATTCACGGTTCCATCTACTATGACGGTTACGACACGTCGATTACCCGGGGATGCAATATGTACGTCTTCCAAAAAAAGTCCGGCAGCATCTACCACAGGGGTAATTGCGTCTGTTATTGATTGTACGAGACTCATGATCTTCTCTTTCTATGAAGTTGTAGTTCGGATCATAACCTAGATAGCAACTCACTACCAATGGGTAATAGTGTCAACACCAACCTTAAGAATGAGTACCGCCGTCACCACCAGGAAGATCTGCCTCACGAATGCGGATCCCCCTCGAATCGCCAGTTTTGCACCGAGCATGCCACCAGCGATATTTGCGATCCCCAGAACGAAACCCACATGCCAGAGAATGACACCGTGAAAACCGAAAATCAGGAGTGCGCCAAAGTTCGTAGCGACATTTACCACTTTTGCAACCGATGAAGCGGTTAAGAATGCGAACCCAAGAAGGGCAACCAAGACCACCATCAAGAATGTGCCGGTGCCGGGACCGAAGATTCCGTCGTAGAAGCCAATCCCGAGTCCTGCGATCACCGCGATGATATTTCGACGACGTGGCGTGTGACGTAGCAATTCGACGTGTCCCAAAGTGGGGCGGCGCCATGTGTAAGTTCCAACGGCAAGGAGCAGAACGAAGACCAATGGTCTCAGTGCATGCGTTGGCAAATGGGCGGCAAGCAAAGCGCCGCACATCGAGCCTACGAGTGCTGGAATCGCCATGGCGAGTGTGAAGGAAAGATCTGGCTTCACCCTTCGTCGGTACATGATTGCAGCAGCACTGGTACCGAAGAACGATGACAACTTATTCGTTCCGAGAACCTGCACGGTTGCCGACTGAGGCAGACCGATAAGGAGGGCAGGGAGTTGGATCAATCCCCCGCCGCCAGCGATCGCGTCCACGAAACCGGCGCATAAGGCAGCAACGCCCATAAATGCCATTGACGCCAAAGAAATATGGCCCAAGAATCCCATGCTAGGAAAGAAGTTTGGCTATCTCACTTGCAGCGTCAGCAACGAGAACTTCAGCGCGCTCTCCTGTGCGGCGGATGCGAACCTCGACTTTCCCGTAATCAAGAGCTTTGCCTACTATGACAATTATTGGAATGCCTATTAACTCGGCATCCTTGAACTTCACCCCGGGGCTTGCATCCCTGCGATCATCGAGCATCACGCTAATACCTAGCTTCTCCAAGGCTAAAGCCAACTCTTCGGCAATATTGAAGGGCTCATCGTCTTTGCCCGTAGCCACGACATGGATTTTTGCGGGAGCGATCTCTGCAGGCCAACACAATCCGATTTCGTCATGGGTCTGCTCAGCAATGGCCGCCACGGCACGCGATACGCCGATGCCGTAGGAACCCATTGTGACCACGCGAGATTTTCCGTCGCTGTCGAGGACGGTGAGATCAAGAGCTTCAGCAAACTTTCGACCGAGTTGGAAAATGTGGCCGATTTCAATTGCGCGATCGATAACCACAGGTGAAGCACAGTCAGGACAGGCATCACCCTTAATGATTTCTGCTGCTTCCACATAACCATTCACTTCGAAGTCGCGTCCATTCACAACATTAAGAGCATGGCAATCTTTCTTATTGGCACCAGTGACCCAAGCAGTTCCCGGTGCAATACGGGGATCTGCATAAACGGTGAGGCCAAACTTCTTTGCGCCTTGCGGCCCTACATAGCCCTTAACTAGATCAGGATTCTTAGCGAAATCTGAATCTTCGAAGAGGCGAATATCCTTTACGCCTGTGAGATTCGCTTCCAGCCGCTTCAAGTCGACTTCCCTATCGCCAGGGACAAGAACTGAAATTGTCTTCCCATCTGCAATGAGGAGAATGTTCTTAAGAGTGTGTCCTCCAGTAAAGCCACCACCAAATCTTTGGTTTAAGACTTCAACCAAGGAATCAATCGTTGGAGTATTGGGGGTATCGACTATCTGCATTGCTGGCGTCGCTGAAGAATCAACAGGCTTTACAATAGTTTTCATAGCTTCAACGTTTGCTGCGTACCCACATTTCTTACAGAGGACATACGTATCTTCGCCGGTTGGGCAAGGAGCAAGAAATTCTTCAGATCGCGATCCGCCCATTGCTCCAGACATTGCACTAACAATGTTGTAGCGCATCCCAAGGCGATCAAAAGTCTTGATGTAAGCATCGCGGTGTTTGTTATATGACTCGGTTAAACCTTCGTCTGTCAGGTCAAAAGAATAAGAATCTTTCATAACGAATTCGCGACCCCTGATGATTCCGCTGCGTGGTCTTGGCTCGTCGCGATACTTTGTCTGAATTTGATACAACGAAAGGGGAAGGTCTTTGTGAGAGGAGTATTCGGATTTCACCATGAGGGTGAACATCTCCTCATGTGTTGGACCTAGAAGATAATCGCCGCCTTTGCGGTCTTTGAGTCGGAAGATGTCATCGCCGTACTCGGTCCAGCGGTTTGTCTTTTCGTAGGCATCGCGTGGAAGAAGGGCCGGAAAGTGCACTTCCTGAAAGCCAGCCTCGTCCATTTCCTCTCGTATGACTCGTTCAATGTTTCGGAGGGTGATGTAGCCAAGCGGCAACCATGAGTAGATGCCAGCGGCAATACGGCGAATGTAACCAGCTCGGACCAATAGTCGATGGCTTGCTACTTCGGCATCGGCTGGATCATCGCGCAGAGTGCGCAGAAATAGAGTGGACATTCGCAACATGAAAGTCAGCCTACCTGAGTAACAAGCTGCGATGCGCTAGGTGCGTACTAACTAACCTGAACGGATGGCTCGCCCGAACCGACCCCGGCCGCTTCCATCTCCTGCGCCAATCGCATCGCCTCTTCAATCAGGGTCTCAACGATTTGTGCTTCTGGGACAGTCTTGATGACGACTCCCTTAACGAAGATCTGACCCTTTCCATTTCCTGATGCGACTCCGAGATCTGCCTCGCGCGCCTCACCGGGTCCATTGACCACGCAACCCATAACGGCAACACGCAACGGCACCGTCATTCCTTCAAGTCCTGCCTGCACTTTCTCTGCCAATGTATAGACATCTACTTGGGCACGTCCACACGAGGGGCAAGAAACGATCTCGAGTTTCCTCTGGCGAAGATTAAGCGACTCAAGAATGGAGATTCCCACCTTTACTTCCTCAACAGGAGGCGCAGATAAGGAGACGCGAATTGTGTCGCCGATGCCCTCTGAAAGGAGAATTCCAAAAGCGGTTGCAGACTTGATGGTGCCTTGAAATAAAGGTCCAGCTTCGGTGACACCCAGGTGCAGAGGATATTCGCACTTCTGTGCCAGAAGGCGGTATGCGCTGACCATTGTGACAGGATCATGGTGTTTAACCGAGATCTTGATGTCGGTGAACCCGTGCTCTTCAAATAGCGAACATTCCCATAGGGCTGACTCCACCAACGCCTCCGGTGTTGCCTTTCCATACTTGGCAAGAAGACGTGGATCCAGCGAACCTGCATTGACTCCAATACGAATCGGAATTCCTGCATCCCCTGCCGCCTTGGCGACCTCTTTCACCTTGTCATCAAATTGCTTGATATTTCCGGGGTTGACTCGCACCGCAGCGCAACCGGCGTCAATGGCGGCGAAAATATATTTCGGTTGGAAATGAATATCTGCGATAACGGGGATTTGGGACTTCTTGGCAATCTGCGCGAGCGCATCCGCATCGTCTTGGCTTGGGACAGCGACGCGGACTATCTGGCAGCCAGAGGCCGTCAGTTCTGCAATCTGTTGCAACGTCGCGTTCACGTCGGAGGTAAGTGTGGTGCACATTGATTGGACGCTCACGGGCGATTCGCTACCCACTCCGACGCTTCCCACGCGGAGTTGGCGCGTCTTTCGCCGCGGAGCAAGCGTGGCGACAGGGGACGCGGGCATTCCTAAATCAACCATGTCCTCATTCTGCCCTATCTGCTCAGAGATTGAAGTTCACGGGATTTACTACGTCCGCCACCAGGAGAAGGAGCGTGAGACCGGCAAGTAGAACAAAAACCACCATCGTGATGGGGGTCAGGACTGCCACATCAATGGCCGCCGGTCTTCGACGTCCACGAATTCGAGCAAAGAAGGCGCGGATCTCGTCTGCAATCGCCACCGCCATATGCCCGCCATCCAATGGCAATATTGGAAGGAGGTTGAATATGCCCACGAAGATGTTGAGTTGGGCGATGATGACGATAAATGCCGCGAAGCGTTCGCTGGCAGTGAGTTTGGCGCTTCCGACTGCTTCACCGGATAAACGTGCGACTCCAACGACGCCTACAAGTCCTTCTGCGTCTCGGGGTTTGTCACCGACGGTCTGTGACCAGAGAGCAGGAACCTTGCTTGGCAGGGAGATTAATGCCTTGACTGATCCGCTAATCAGCGAGCCAGTCGTAGTCACTGATTCTTTGACTGCGGTGACCGGATCGATTCTCACCTTCGCATAAGAATTGATCACGCCGATGTACCCGATGGTCTTGCCGTCGCTGACCCGAATGGCC
>CAYXIS010000053.1:0-10955 GCA_964465545.1 uncultured Bifidobacterium sp.
TTTTGGCTCCACGCACTCCCTCAATGAGTGCGTCAATATCGGCTTCGTCATTATAAAGGTAGATGGAGGCCCGCACAGTCGCATTGATGCCGAACTTCTTGTTTAGCGGCCAAGCGCAATGGTGGCCCGTGCGCACGGCAACGCCCTTGCTATCGAGGTATTGACCCACGTCATGCGGATGAACACCTCCGACCGTAAATGCAACTACGCCACCTCGCATCTCTATGTCGGTAGGTCCAAATATTCTCACCCCATCGATTTGTTGGAGTCCCTTGATTAACCTTGCCGTGAGAGCGATTTCATGTTCGTGAATGTTGCTCAACCCAACATGTTGCAAATATTCCAGGGCAGCACCCAGCCCCACAGCCTGAGCCATGTTTGGTACGCCTGCCTCAAATTTCCGGGGAATTGGTGCCCACGTGGCATCGGTCATCGATGCGCTTGAGATCATCGAGCCACCAAAGAGGAATGGGGGCAGTTCTTCAAGCAAAGCCGCTTTCCCCCAGAGCACTCCTACGCCCGTGGGACCGAGACTCTTATGACCTGAGAATGCGAGGAAATCAATACCCAAATCTTTGACATCTACTTTCATGTGGGGCACGGACTGGCAGGCATCAAGGATCACAGTGGCACCAATTTCATGGGCTCTGGCGACGATGGCCTCAAGCGGGTTAATCGTGCCCAGAACGTTAGATTGATGGGCAATCGCGACGATCTTGGTGTCTTCGGTAATTATGGATTTGATGTTAGAGAGATCAAGCCGACCATCATCCTTGACGTCGAACCAAGCGAGATGCGCCCCGGTGCGCTTGCACAATTGCTGCCAAGGAATCAAATTGGCGTGGTGCTCCATCTCCGTGACCACAATTCGATCACCTTCGCTGAGGTGGAATCGGTTTCCCCCGGGCGCGTTCCCGATGGCATACGCAAGAAGGTTGAGACTTTCAGTTGCACTTTTCGTGAAAACTATCTCCTCGCCCTGAGCTCCAAGGAAATCAGCGACGATCAGCCTCGCCCCTTCATAGGCTTCAGTTGCTTCTTCCGCCAGTTGGTGAGCACCGCGATGCACGGCGGCGTTGTTTTTGCGATAGAAATCCGCCTCTGCGTCGATGACCACATTTGGCTTCTGACTTGTCGCTCCACTGTCAAGATAGACCAACCTGTTTTCTCCACGGATTACCCGTTCAAAGATGGGAAAGTCTTTGCGAATTAAGGCTGCATCTAGGGACATGGAGGTACGAGTGGGACGGTTAGCTACCGACGTACTCGGCATAGCCCTTCTCCTCAAGCTTGTCGGCGAGCTCTGGCCCGCCTTCTTCGACGATATGTCCATTTGCAAAGACATGCACGAAATCGGGTTTGATGTATCGGAGAATGCGGGTGTAATGAGTGATCAGGAGAACTCCGAGATCGTTGGCTGCTTTGGCACGGTTGACACCTTCAGAGACAATGCGGAGAGCATCAACATCAAGCCCCGAATCTGTCTCGTCAAGAATTGCGATCTTTGGTCTTAATAATTCGAGTTGCATAATTTCGTGTCGCTTCTTCTCTCCACCCGAAAATCCCTCATTGACATTTCGTTCAGAGAATCCAGGATCCATATTGAGTGCATTCATGGCAGCTTTGACTTCCCCGACCCACGTTCGCAACTTTGGCGCCTCACCACGAAGTGCCGTTGCGGCTGTCCTAAGGAAGTTTGAGACCGACACTCCTGGAACTTCCACGGGGTACTGCATGGCAAGGAAAAGTCCTGCTTTGGCGCGTTCGTCAACCTTCATGGCGAGGACATCGGCGCCGTCAAGCCTCACACTGCCTCCGGTAACGGTGTATTTGGGGTGGCCGGCGATTGAGTACGCCAGAGTCGACTTGCCTGACCCATTGGGACCCATGATTGCATGAGTCTCTCCGGAGCGGATTGTTAGATCCACGCCCTTAAGGATCTCGATAGCGCCCTTGTCGGTATTTACCGAAACTTCTAATCCTCGAATTTCTAATGTGCTCATCTTCTCCTCTTTCGGTTTCGGTAAACTCTAAATTTCGATTGTTACAGAATCGGCTTCGATGCGGACTCGGTAAGACTTAACTGACTCAACCGCCGGCAGCGTCAAGGCAACTCCAGTTCGGAGGTCGAATTCAGCGCCATGAAGCCAGCATTCAATGCGTGTTCCAGTGATGTCCCCCTCGGACAAGGAAGCATCTGAGTGAGTGCAGGTGTCGCCGATGGCAAACACCTCTTCACCGACCCGAGTGACGCAGATCGACTGACCATTCTTCTCCAAACGGACTGGTTTGTTCTGTTCAAGTTGTGAATACGACAAATCTGACATCTTCCTAGTGGCCCACCTTTTCGAGTTCATTATCAATTCGCACCATGAGCCGTTCTTGGACGGCTTCATCCTCAATCCGAGAGACGATCTCGGCAAAGAAACCACGTACAACTAACCTTCGGGCTTCATCCATGGGAATTCCACGAGACATCAGGTAGAAGAGTTGCTCATCGTCAAAACGCCCAGTAGTGCTGGCATGGCCTGCGCCGATAATTTCCCCTGTTTCAATCTCGAGGTTCGGGACGGAGTCAGCACGTGCGCCGTCGCTCAGAAGTAAATTACGGTTGAGTTCGTAAGTATCTGTTCCCTCTGCGGATGCGCGGATGAATACATCACCGATCCACACCGTATGCGCCCCATCGCCGGATAGTGCCCCTTTGTAGTTAACTCGCGATTTTGCCTGTGGAATTCCATGTTCGATATGGATCCGGTGCTCAAGGTGTTGGCCCTCCGTGGCAAAGTACACACCAGAGAGATCGGCGAAAGACCCTGGCCCACTGAATTCGATAGTCGGCAGAAGTCGGACTAGAGAGCCCCCGACCGTGACGGTTACGGATTTGAATGTCGAATCCCGGTCCAAGATCGCGTGATGGCGTGCCGCATGGACTGATTCGTTAGACCATTCCTGAAGCGTAACAAAAGTGAGATGCGCCCCAGGTGCCAGAATGATTTCAATGTCCTCCCCCAGGATCGCCGAACCGCTGTTTTCCATGACGATACTTGCAGTCGAATTCGCTCCAACAGTGATGCGAACCTGTGAAAGTTCAGCACCGTCGAGTCCACCAGCCACCCGGTAAAGACGGATTGCTTCTGACAGATGCGTGTCGTCAGCAATATCTAAAATGAAAACATCTTCAACTTCCGCATGCACTCTTGCCACAATTATGTCGTCGGATCCAGAGACCGTCGAAACTAGTTCGCGAGGTACTCGCGACACCTTTACACCAGTCTGGGGGTCGCCCTTCAGGGCAAGTGACTTAATATCCGTGGGCTTAGAAGTGCCGTCATGCAAACCAGCAAGTCGATTCAGTGGAGTGAATCGCCAAGCCTCTTCACGACCCGTTGGCGTCCTGGCTTCATTTAAGTAATTGGTATTTGTGGCAAGTACAGACATCAACCAACCGCGCCTTCCATTTGAAGTTCGATGAGACGATTTAACTCAAGGGCGTATTCCATGGGAAGTTCACGTGCAATCGGCTCGATGAATCCCCGAACAATCATTGCCATCGCTTCGTCTTCCGAGAGCCCACGCGACATGAGATAGAAAAGCTGATCATCGCTGATTTTGGAGACCGTTGCCTCATGCCCCATCGATACGTCGTCTTCACGGATGTCCACATATGGATATGTGTCGGATCTCGAAATCGTGTCAACAAGGAGGGCGTCGCATTTCACTGTGCTCTTGGAGTGGTGAGCGCCCTCTTGAATCTGCACAAGCCCGCGATAGGAAGTACGACCTCCCCCACGCGCCACCGACTTCGAAACAATTGTCGACGAAGTGTACGGAGCCGCATGAACCATCTTGGCGCCGGCGTCTTGGTGTTGGCCTTCCCCAGCAAAGGCAATGGAGAGGGTCTCACCTTTTGAATGCGGACCAAGCAGGAAAACGGCTGGATATTTCATTGTGACCTTTGAGCCGATGTTGCCGTCAATCCACTCCATTGTGGCACCTTCAGCACAAGTGGCGCGCTTAGTGACCAAGTTGTACACGTTGTTCGACCAGTTCTGGATCGTCGTGTAGCGCACGCGAGCGCCCTTTTTGACGATGATCTCGACGACGGCGGAGTGAAGCGAGTCGGAGGAGTAAATCGGGGCAGTGCACCCTTCAACATAGTGAATGTATGAATCCTCATCAGCAATGATCAACGTACGTTCAAATTGGCCCATATTCTCAGTGTTGATTCGGAAGTACGCTTGCAAAGGAATGTCGACATGGACCCCCTTGGGCACGTAAATGAATGAGCCTCCAGACCACACCGATGTGTTCAAAGCAGCAAACTTATTGTCTCCCACCGGAATGACGGTGCCAAAATATTCTTTGAAAAGCTCAGGGTGCTCCTTAAGAGCTGTATCAGTATCAAGAAATATGACACCCTGCTTCTGTAGGTCCTCACGAATCGAGTGGTAAACAACTTCGGACTCGTACTGGGCCGCAACTCCGGATACCAGACGTTGCTTCTCTGCTTCGGGGATGCCGAGGCGATCGTACGTGTTCTTGATTTCATCAGGAAGGTCATCCCATGTCGTCGCTTGCTTTTCCGTGGAGCGAACAAAGTACTTAATTGTGTCAAAGAAGATTCCCGAAAGATCCGAGCCCCAGGTTGGCATTGGCTTCTTCTCGAAAAGTTTCAATCCCTTCAGACGCATATCAAGCATCCATTGAGGCTCTGATTTCTTTGAGGAGATATCTCGGACAACGTCTTCATTAAGTCCACGACGCGAATTGGTGCCTGCTGCATCAGAGTCAGACCAGCCATACTCGTATCTTCCTAAGCCCTCGAGTTCTGGATGAGCAGTTGTCATCAACTTCCTCCTGTTTCTGTTGTCTGTAAATGATTTGCCGCCGGCGAAATGCTGGGGATATACGTCGTGCACACTCCGTCGCCGTGCGCGATGGTCGCCAATCGCTGAACATGAGTGCCAAGCACCCTTGAGAACGCCTGCGTCTCGGCTTCGCACAGTTGGGGAAACTGCGAGGCAACATGAGCAATCGGGCAGTGATGTTGGCAGAGCTCTTCCCCGTGCGCACGCGGCAGCACACTCGCGGCGTAGCCTTCTTCTGTCAGGAAATGCGCAAGCGCATCGGCACGAGCAGCAGAACTTGTCTCGGATGAGATCACCGGAATGAGCGTCCGTTCGATCTCCTCGGCTCGGGCACTAGCAAAAGCCATCAACGCCTCGGGACCCATCTGAGTTTGAAGGAATTTCAGAGCTGAAACCGCCAAATCGTCGTAGGAGTGTTCGAATTTCTCCCGGCCGGCATCACTCATAACAAAGACCTTGGACGGACGACCCCGCCCTCGGACTGCCACGATATGTGGATCTCTGGCAACGAGAAGGCCTTCTGCGACCAGAGAATCCAGATGCCGCCGGATACCTGCGGGCGTGAATCCCAATTTCTCCGCCAAAACCACCGCGCTCATCGGTCCGTTTTCAAGAATCGAGCGCGCAACGAGATCACGGGTGCGTGGATCTTCTCCTGCGGGCATCTTTTTCACAACATAAGTGTGTCGTAATTCCTCGATTTGTGCCAGTTGGGGAGGTCAAAGCGTGTTCTGGCTACCTCCTGGGAGCACTTAGGCTTGCCCGCATGGGTCGATTTGCAGCACGTGCAGATAGTGCTCTCGTCCGCATAAGGCCTCGACTTGAGCATGCTCTTTCCCCGATTCTGGGCCTGCTCCTCTTTTTTCAATCTGGTCTGGTTGTTTCAGGGGGCGCGGTCCGCATCACCGGTTCAGGCTTGGGGTGCCCGACCTGGCCTAAATGCACGAACAATTCGTTCACACCAGTCCCCCACCAAGCACAGGGTCAACTTCACGTCTGGATCGAATTCGGCAACCGCCTCATCACTCTAGGGCTGCTCACGGTATCGGTGATTGCCCTGTTTGCAGTTCTCATACTAAGGCGGAACGACATACGCGCATTGGCGATCGGACAGGTAGTTGGAATTCTCCTTCAAATTCCTCTTGGTGGGATCACCGTCCTTACTCACCTGAATCCCTTCGCGGTTGCTTCGCATTTTCTTCTGTCCATTATCTTGATTGCAGCTGGCACTTCCTTGTTCGAACGTAGATCCCTGTCTCGTCCTGAATCTCCACCAGTACGTTCGGGCGTCCGGATCATGTCACATGCGCACCTTGTATTGACCGCGCTTGTAATTGCCGCCGGAACCCTCGTCACTGGAAGCGGCCCGAACGCTGGGGATATATCAGCGCCACGTTTTCATTTGCGCATCCAATTCATCGCCTGGCTCCATGCAGATTTGGTAATAGGCCTGGTGGTGCTCACTGGACTGATGCTCTTAGTGACTTCTCAATATTCATCTCTGCGCAAGCGCGTCGCGATCTTTGGATTGATAGCCCTTGCGCAAGGTGGTGTTGGCTTCCTTCAGTACTATCAAGGATTACCGGAATTGCTTGTGGGCGCCCACCTTGTTGGTGTGACTTTAGTTTGGATAAGTGCGTGGCGAGTACATCTAGCAACAAAGTGAGGACAAAGTGACGGAGAAGATGAGGAAGAATATGACAGAGAATCTGGCGAAGTGGAGTGACCTCGATGATCGTTCCATCGCCTACGCGCGTGCGCTTGCTATGGATGCTGTGCAGAAGGTGGGCAACGGCCATCCTGGTACAGCAATGGCGTTGGCGCCGGTTGCCTATTTGCTATTCCAGCGTCACATGGTTCACGACCCAAATGATCCGACGTGGCTTGGACGCGATCGCTTCATACTCTCATGCGGACATTCGTCTCTGACTTTGTACACGCAACTCTTCTTCAGCGGCTACGGATTGGAGATGAAAGACCTGCAGGAGTTTCGCACGTGGGGCTCTCTCACGCCAGGTCACCCTGAATACGGTCACACTGCCGGCGTTGAAACTACGACAGGTCCTCTTGGTCAGGGTGTCGCAAATGGCGTCGGTATGGCGATGGCCGCGCGATACGAACGCGGCCTGCTTGACCCAGATGCGCCGACCGGGGCAAGCCTTTTCGATCACCAGATTTGGGTCATTTGTTCAGATGGCGATCTTGAAGAAGGCGTTAGTGCCGAGGCATCATCCTTGGCAGGCACACAAGGCCTGAGTGCACTCAACGTCATTTATGACGACAACAGGATCTCAATCGAAGGTGACACACATGTCGCATTCACGGAAGACGTCTCGGCACGCTACCGCGCATACGGTTGGGATGTCATTGAAGTTGCAGCGCAGCCCGACGGCAATGTCGATCTACCGGCTCTCGAGAGGGCGATGATCCATGCCAAGAGCCAGCAGGCCAAACCGACGTTAATTCGAATGAAGTCGGTCATTGCATGGCCAGCACCACATGCCCGTGGTACTGCCAAATCTCATGGCTCCGCTCTTGGAGACTCCGAAATCGCAGAAACCAAAGAAGCACTAGGCCTTAACCCAAATGAGAACTTCGCGATGCCTCAGGAAGTTCTCGATCATGTGCGTGACGTCAAGAGACGAGGCTCTGAAGCGCATGCACTTTGGAATGACGGATTCAAGCAATGGGAGAGTGCGAATCCTTCTCGCGCTCGACTTCTATCGCGATTGAAACAACGGTCGCTGCCGGCTGATTGGGAGAGCGCAATCCCAGTATTCTCACCCGAGAAGGAAATCGCAACGCGCAAAGCCTCGGGTGATGTCATAATCGAAATCGCCAAGATTCTTCCGGAATTCTGGGGCGGATCAGCAGATTTGGCGGAGAGCAACAACACCACGATTGAGGGCGGCGGATCATTCTTACCGCTAAATAGCGAGATCCCCGGCGCCGATCCGTACGGTCGAATCATCCATTTCGGCATACGTGAGCATGCGATGGGTTCGATTCTCAATGGAATCACTCTGCACGGCTTGACTCGAACATTCGGTGGTACCTTCCTTGTCTTCAGCGACTACATGAGGCCAGCAGCGCGTCTTGCTGCGCTCATGAATCTCGGTGTCACTTTTGTGTGGACCCACGACTCCATCGGACTTGGAGAAGATGGTCCAACTCATCAACCGATCGAACACATTGCCGCGCTGCGCGCGATTCCGAATCTTTCGGTGATCCGACCGGCCGATGCCAACGAAGTGGCGCAGGCATGGAGGGTGATACTTGCTCGAGACGAGCCAAGCGCGCTGCTTCTTTCAAGACAGAACCTCCCGGTCTTCGATCGAAGTATTTTCGCCAGCGCCCGAGGTGTCGAAAAGGGTGCCTACATTCTCAAGGAGGCAAGCTCGGATCCCAAAGCAATCTTGCTCGCAACCGGTTCGGAAGTTTCCTTGGCGGTTACCGCGCAAGGGATCCTCGAATCCCAAGGGATCCCAACAAGAGTGGTAAGTGCGCCATGCTTGGAATGGTTTGATCTTCAAAGTCAGGCATACAAAGATGAGGTGCTGCCCAAATCGGTTGGAGTCAAGATAAGCGTTGAAGCCGGTATTTCCCAAGGCTGGCGAGACTATGTAGGCGACCAGGGCTTTTCGATTTCAATTGAACATTTCGGTGCATCGGCATCTGCGACTACCCTTTTCAAGCAATTTGGCTTCACTGCCGAGAGAATCGTCGAAGAAGTGCTGGGGAGGCTGTCTTGATCACCGACCAGATAACAAGGGCCGGAACTTCCATTTGGCTGGACGATCTCTCTCGCAGCAAGATCACGGGGAAAGATCCGCACAGTCTTCCCCACCGCGTCGCCCACAACAACGTGGTTGGTGTCACGACAAATCCGAGCATCTTTAATTCAGCGATTTCACAAGGTGGCGAGTACTCTGCCAGCATCGCAGAACTCAAGGGACGATCCGCTGAAGATGTAGTTCAAATTCTTACAACCGATGACGTGCGAAGTGCCTGTGATTTATTCACGCCGATATTCGCCTCCACATTGGGTATCGACGGACGTGTGAGCATCGAAGTCGATCCAAGGTTAGCTCACGACACCAAGGGGTCTATTCAACAAGGCCTTGAGTTATGGAAAATCGTCGATCGTCCAAACGTGATGATAAAGATCCCTGCGACCCTTGAAGGACTCGGTGCGATCACCGAGCTCATTTCCCAAGGAATCAGCGTCAACGCCACTTTGATCTTTTCCATAGAGCGCTATCTACAAGTATTCGAAGCATTTCTCAAGGGACTTGAGATGAGACTTGAAGCAGGCAAGAGCATTGCAGAAGTTACGTCGGTCGCTTCTCTCTTTGTCAGTCGAGTAGACACCGCAGTAGATGCCTTACTGAAAGCGGAGAATTCCCCCTCGTCGACGGCACTCCTTGGTAAGGCAGCGATCGCCAACGCGGTGCTCACTTATCAAGCTTTCGAATTGCAGGCAGCGGCTCCACGGTGGAAGAATCTCGAAAGCCATGGTGCACGTATTCAGCGCCCTCTCTGGGCGTCCACCGGTGTTAAAGATCCCGCCTACGAGGACACGCGGTACGTCTTGGAACTCGTTGCACCGAAAACCGTCAATACCATGCCTCAAGCAACTTTAGATGCCGTCATCGATCACGGCGTAATGCAAGAAGTTGTACTTGACGCTGAGTACGCAAAATCACAATCCGTTTTCTTTTCGTTGGAGGAAGTCGGTGTCTCAATGGCTAATGTCACAGATGAATTGGAAAAAGACGGTGTCAAGAAGTTTGCAGATGCATGGAATGAATTACTAATAAATGTCGGAAAGGCACTGAACACATGATCTTGTTACACGGCTCCGAGACCTCGAAGATCGATCCATTCGATCCACGCTTCCTAGCTCTTGTGGAAGCAAGCGAGAAGATCGCAGCAAAAGATGTCAATCTTTGGGGGCCAGCCGCTAGAGACGAAGCCTCCGTGCGATTGAACTGGGTGGATAGCCCCTTCTCCTCACGCCTCCTACTGCCAGAGCTGGACGCATTGGCCGCCCGGTATCGGGCATTCAACCGAGTTGTCCTGTGCGGAATGGGTGGATCATCCCTCGCTCCAGAAGTCATCGCTGCATCATTTGGAAAGGATTTGTTTGTCTTAGATAGCACTGACCCTGATTACATTGGACAGGCATTGGATGGGGATCTTTCTAGAACTGTTGTCGTTGTCAGTTCGAAGTCGGGTTCCACGATTGAGACGGCTTCCCAAAGATCCCTTTTTGAATGGCAGTTCACGAATGCTGGACTTAACCCGGCCGAGCACATGGTGATCGTGACCGATCCAGGATCACCCCTCGACAAAGATGCGCGATCACGCGGATTCACCGTAGTGAATGCCGACCCCAATGTCGGCGGACGCTTTAGTGCGTTGACCGCCTTTGGTCTGGTACCTGCCGCTTTAGTGGGCGTAGATGTATCTGTCCTCCTCGACGCGGCCGGCGACGCCCTAACATCCTTCCAAGGCAACCAGTCTCCTGCGGTCGCAGCCGCCTTCCTCTTGTCTTTTCAAAGCGGTCAGTATCTTGCCTTCAGCGATACCGATTCCGGAATGCCCGGACTTTCAGATTGGATCGAGCAACTCATCGCAGAATCGACGGGCAAAGAGCAAGTTGGTCGCCTACCGGTGGTCATCGAATCCAATGCATCCCCGGTGGGCGGGGATGCCTTACGCGTATCATTTTCTGGCAAGAGCGACCTCGTGGTCGAAGGTGAGCTGGGTGCGCAGTTCATCTTCTGGGAATGGGTGACGGCGCTCCTCGGATATGCCCTTGACATAGATCCCTTCAACCAGCCGAACGTCACGGAGGCAAAAGCGCAGACGGCATCGTTGCTCACGGCTTGGTCAGGCAAACTTCCCGCGTTCACCCCGAATTCCGTCGATGGTGCCGTCGAGATATTTGCACAGGCTTCTACGGTTGAAGATGCCCTCACGCAGGCGATCGATGCAATCTCCCCGGCTGGATATCTAGCAGTAATGGCGTACCTGGACAGGAAAGGCGACGAAGAATTGGCACAGCTTCGCCGTATTCTC
>CAYXIS010000054.1:0-10724 GCA_964465545.1 uncultured Bifidobacterium sp.
CGGACCTGGTGACCGACGAAGCCATGACCTTCACGAGGACTTCGTTCTCCTTCGGTGCGGGGCGTTCGATCTCTTCAACGTGAAGGACATCCGGGGCTCCGTATTTTCTAAAGACAACAGCTCTCATCAGTTCACTTCCGCTTCTGATTGAGTTGTGGGCGTCGAATTGGCCCTCCGTGCTTCCACAACTTTCCCGCTCGAAACAACTCAGCCGGCTTGCCTCCGGATGAACCAGGCTGGGCACGACGCCTAGTTGGGATCACCCACCCGTCCTCAGCAACTATGCTCCGTCGAAAATTCGCGCCATCTAATTGCACTCCCCATACCGCCTCGTACACTGCCCGCAATTCAGCCAAAGTGAAGGTCACGCCAATGAATGCAGTTGCGACGCCCGAGACCTCGAGTTCGATACGAACTCGAGCGATTGCGTCTCGCACAATCCGCTCATGATCGAAAGCCAGTTCGATTTCCCCGTTGAGCACCTCGTTGACCGGGACCAGGCGCGCATCTGCGGCGTCCGACCCTGCGACCACTGCTCCAACATCACGGAGCACGGCCAGATAGGCGACCGTTACGACGCTCATTCGTGGGTCGCGACCGGGATCACCGTAGGCACCGAACTGAGTCAACAATCTCGCGGCATCAACACCGGTCTCTTCGGTCAACTCACGCTTTGCCGCTTCATCCAACGTTTCGGTAGGACGTTTGAAGCCACCAGGAATTGCCCACTCACCCTCAAAGGGCGCTTGACCGCGACGCACGAGGAGTACGTTCAATTCACCTTCAGACATGGTCAGGATGACCACATCCACCGTTACCGCGAATGGCGGGTACTGGGACGGGTCATAGCCGAGGGGGGCTCCGCCCGCGTACGTTTTAGTCGTCATGACTCTTACCGTACCTTGAGGTTTGAGTCATGTCAACCATAACCTCTCTGGCTTGCTGCCAGACACGGCGATAATCAGAAACAGAGTAGTTTTCACGTTGACGAAAAAGGAAAGACCCCACCAAAAATGAACTGAACCCTGAAGGTTAGACTCGTATGAGAGAGTCCCAACCCTAGGGTTCAGTTCAAACGCCGGCGGGGTATTTCTTTATGAGGTAGTTAGTTATTGCGCAGAATGGAAAGCAGACGCAAAACTTCCATGTAGAGCCAGACCAGAGTGACCATCAGCCCGAATGCTGCGCGCCAGGATTCTGCTTCTGGCAATCCGGCAGCGACGCCCTTTTGGATCTGATCGAAATCTAGAATCAGGAAGACGCTCGCTAGACCGACTCCTGCAACCGCAAGTAGAAGGCCAAGTCCGTGGATTCCATAGAAGCCCATTCCGCCACCAACATGCGCCATCGCGGCGAACATACTGATTAAGCCGAGAACGAGGTAGCCAATCGCTGCGCCCATGACGATTCGGGTGAAACGTGGTGTTACGCGGACTTTGCCGCTGCGATAGGCAAAGAGAACTCCGACGAACGCCGCGAGTGTTCCGAGGATCGCCTGGCTGACGATTCCTGGGTATGCAAGGTTGTAGTAGTGGCTCAATGTTCCGAGTGCAATACCTTCAATGGTCGCATATGCGATCGCAAAGCCAGGGCGCACTGTCTTGCTAAAGGTAAGTGCCATGGCAAATCCAAAGGCAACAAGGAGGCTGATCATCATGACGCCAATGGTCAGGTTCAATGTCCATGCTGCAGCGCCGAAGATGACCAGTACACCAAAAAGAATTCCAGTGCGCGTAACCACATCGTCCATGGTCATGCGACCGGTGCGAAGGGAAGATGCCGCTGGGGCGTTGTAGAGGTCCTCTAGCGTCGCATCTGCCGGCGCAGTTGCAATCGAGCCCATAGAGGCAAAGCCTCGCTTGTTATTGAAAGCTCTTCCCAATACAGGATTGGAACTTTGCATAGATTCATATCTCCTTGAATGACATCGATGGAGCATCCATCAATGGTGGAACAATGCTAGAGGCAAGGATCTTCCCCGCCATTCCAATTTGCTGAGAATAGACCGAGAACTCGGCCAAAACGTGCCCTCGGTGGGGGTCGAACCCACACTTGGAGGATTTTAAGTCCTCTGCCTCTGCCATTGGGCTACGAGGGCGTGCTGCTGTCTACCTATTACTTAATAGCGTGGGCAAATCTACCTGCTTTCTCAAGCACGGAATCCAGCATCTCCCGGGTCAGTCTGCCCGTGAATGTGTTCTGCTGGCTCGGATGGAAACTGGCTATCAGCAGGTACTCCACCCCTTCATGGCGATATCGAAACTCGGCGCCATGGGTGAATTTCACCCGCCCGACGGGGTGGCCGAGTTCTTCCAAAGTCTTGAACAGGACGTTCCAACCAAATGCACCGAGACCGACGAATGCACGCACCGTCGGCATCACTAACTCGAGTTCTCGTTTGAACCATGGCGCGCATCGATCGCGTTCATCAACCTCCGGTGCATTGCCGGGTGGAGCGCATTTAACCGCCGACGTAATCCACGTGTACCTGAGCTTCTGCCCATCATCAACAGAGACACTCGTAGGGATCTTCGCGATCCCGATTCGATGTAGCGAACCATAGAGCCAGTCTCCTGACGAGTCGCCGGTGAAGACTCTGCCCGTGCGATTCGCCCCGTGCGCACCGGGAGCCAATCCGACGATAAGTAACCGAGGCTTCTCGGATCCAAAACCTGGCACTGGCTTGCCCCAATAGTCATGATCGATGTAGGACTTGCGTTTCCTCGCGGCAACTTCTTCTCGCCACTCGACCAATCGCGGGCACGCATTGCATGAAACAATATTTTCGCGCAACTCTTTGAGCGATGCGGATTTCCCGCTGAGTGAGACTACGTCCGTGCGCTTAACCCTTGGCAAGGGACCACGCCATCCCGTCAAGGATGTCGCTTTCAGATGCGACGAATTCTTTCGCACCAGTGGCATCCATGATCTGGGAGAGAACAAGCGCACCTGCGGTGATCACGTCGACGCGACCCTCGTGCATGTAAGGAAGCGCGGCGCGCTGCGCATGAGTCATGGACAAGAACATCTGCGAAATCTCATGGACCTTCTCGGCAGGAATTCGAGAAAGATGAATAGCGTTCGGGTCGTATCTGTCCAGACCAAGGGCTGCTGCGGCAACAGTTGTAGCGGTACCTGCCACGGCGATCAGCGTCTTTGCCTGCGATATCGGCACGACCGCCGCAGCAATCTTTATCGCCTCCTTGATATCGGTGATTGCCAAGCCGATCTCGGCCACACTCGGTGGGTCGGTGTGGAAGTGGCGTTCGGACATGCGGACACACCCGATATTGACGCTCTTGGCGAATTCCACGTTCTCATGGCCGAAGACGAATTCCGTTGACCCGCCGCCGATATCCACGACCAAGAAGGGAGCCTGACTTGCGTGGAGTTCACGCGTAGCGCCTTGGAAAGACAGGGCCGCTTCCTCATCCCCCGAGATCACCTCTGGATATACGCCAAGTCTCTCGTGCACGCCGTTGAGAAAAACATCCCGATTCTTCGCGTCCCTCGAAGCGCTCGTGGCGCAGAAGCGGATCTTCTCGACACCGCGTCTGCGCAGCTCGTTCACGAATAGGTCGACACCGGCAAAAGTTCGTGCGATGGCATCGGGGTGAAACTCGCCGGTCTTGTCGACGCCTTGACCAAGTCGAACGATCTCCATTCCGCGGAAGACCTCGCGAAATGAATCGCCTTCAATATCGGCAATCAGAAGACGGATCGAATTTGTTCCGCAATCAAAGGCCGCGACTCTCATTCGTCTTTCTCCGATCCACACGGTGAATCCAGCCACCACTGTGGCAACATGGCCAACGCCTCATCTCCCAGAGGATTAACTCCCGGGCCCGCGGCAAGTGCGTGCGCGACAAGGGAGTGCAAGCATTTGACGCGGTCAGGCATTCCTCCTGCGGAGATGTCTTCGATTTCTTCGACATGAATTCCAAGGGTGGCACGCGCCGCCAAGTAATCATCATGTGCCGCGGCGTATGCGCCAGCCAGCTCGGGGTCGATTGCCAATCGACGGTTCATGTCGACCATCAATCCGCTGGATTCCAAAGTCGAAATCGCACCAGTGAGTTTCGGACATGTCGCGTAGTAGAAAGTAGGGAAAGGAGTCCCGTCTTCCAACCGCGGCGGAGTCTCTACGACAGCAGGGTTGCCACAGGGACAGCGATAAGCAATCGCGTGAACATTGCGCGGCCTTCGCCCCAACTGCGCTTGAATGCACTCCAAATCAGCAGGTGTAGCAGTCCTCATTTGGATCCCACTTCGGTGATCGATGCAATGAGGCGGTTGTACCAAGGCAGACCGCTCGGAATATCTTTTGCCACTGCGGTTGTCGGCGCGGGCGGAGTATCAGTCGAATCGGTCACGATGTATTGGCGCTCTCCTGGCAGCACAAAATGGAGTCGCTCGCGAGCCTGCGTCTTGATGTAATCGGGGTCTTTCCAAAGTTCCAATTGCTTGGCCGCATCGGCAAGCGCCTTGTCATTGGCGGCAACCTGGGCCTTCACCGCGTTAATCTGGGCTCGCTGCGCGAAGTACCTCTGACTTGGTGGCGCCAACATCCACGAAAGCAAGAAAAGAACCAGAACCAACGTCATCGATCGTCCCGAACTCTTCTTCTTGTCTGAACCCTTTCCGGACGACCTTGGCGACGACATTGTCTTGTTTCGAGTCTTTAAGCCTTAAAGCGTGGGAATGCAGTGGCTCCTGCGTAGAAGCCGCCATGGCCCAACTCTTCTTCGATACGAAGAAGTTGGTTGTACTTGGCAACGCGCTCGGACCGAGCAGGTGCGCCGGTCTTGATCTGTCCGCAGTTTGTTGCAACAGCAAGATCGGCAATCGTCGTGTCTTCTGTTTCACCTGATCGGTGGCTGAGCATCGAGCGATAGTTCGCGCGATGCGCCATCTCCACCGCGTCGAGGGTCTCGGTCAGTGTTCCAATCTGGTTGACCTTCACGAGAAGTGCGTTTGCGGTGTGCGCCGCGATTCCGCGTGAGAGTCGCACTGGGTTGGTAACGAAGAGATCATCACCGACGATTTGAACCTTGGATCCGAGCTCAGATGTCATCTGCGCCCATCCGGCCCAGTCCTCTTCATCTAGTGGATCCTCGATCGAGACCAACGGGTAAGAACTCACGAGTTCGGCGTAGTAAGCGATCAAATCAGCTGATGACTTCTGTGCGCCTTCGAAGGTGTACTTGCCAGCCTTATGGAATTCGGTGGCCGCAACATCCATCGCAAGAGCAACGTCTTTGCCTGGCACAAGTCCTGCAAGGACGATCGCCTCAAGAATCAAGTCCAACGCTGCACGGTTGCTCTCAAGGTTCGGAGCAAATCCACCCTCATCGCCCACGCTTGTTGCCAAGCCACGTGCCTTGAGTACGGATTTCAAACCGTGGTAAATCTCGGCGCCCCAACGGAGTGCTTCCTTGAATGACTCTGCGCCAATTGGCGCAATCATGAATTCCTGGATGTCGACGTTTGTGTCTGCGTGAGCGCCACCGTTGAGGATGTTCATCATCGGGACTGGCAGGACGTGCGCGTTCGGTCCGCCCAAGTAACGAAAGAGCGAAAGGTCCGAGCTATCGGCTGCGGCCTTCGCTACGGCAAGTGAAACGCCGAGGATCGCATTGGCACCAAGGCGTGATTTGTTGGGAGTTCCATCGAGGGTGATCATCTCGTCATCGATGAGTCGCTGATCTTGCGCATCAAAGCCCTCGATCGCTGGGGCAATCTCGTCCAGCACGAAAGCAACCGCATTCTCGACACCCTTGCCGCCGTAGCGCTTGGCGCCGTCGCGGAGTTCTGAGGCCTCAAATGCGCCCGTGGATGCTCCACTTGGCACTGCGGCACGAGCCTGTGTGCCATCGTCTAGTGCGATTTCTACTTCAACGGTTGGGTTTCCACGCGAATCCAGAATCTCGCGAGCTCCGAGAGCTTCAATGATGGCCACTGTATATCTCCTCTTAATTCAATTCTTAAGTTATTGATAAAGGCGTGCCATCAACACTGATTGGCTTCGCTGATTGCGGGTTTATCCTACCGTGCTTTCAATTTCGGCTATCTGAGCAGCCAAATTGCGTGCCACGAGGCGAAGGGCACCTTCCGGATCGACGCCATGTCCACTCGCCCATGCAATGGTTGCAAGCAATACTTCGCCCACCGCTTCCTGAGTAGCCTCTTCTGGCTCGTGAATCTTCGAAGGCAATTCCAATTTCAGTCGGTTCTTCTCGGCGCGATAGAGCAATTTCGCAACGAGAGGCAGCGCTGGCTGCCCAACGGGAACGCCATCAACTGCTGAAGTGCGCCCTTTCTCTTTGGCTTTGAGCGCTTCCCAATTCTCAAGAACCTGATCACTGGATAGATCTTCAGCATCGGCAAACACATGCGGGTGACGACGGATCAATTTCTCGGCAACAGTCTGAGCGACATCCTCTATTGAGAAAGGATCGGTCGGATGTTCCTCTGCCATGCGCGCATGAAAGTACACCTGCAGCAATACATCGCCGAGTTCTTCGCGCATTGCATCGCGATCTTGCGTCTCGACGGCTTCGATATATTCGTAGGACTCTTCCAGCAAGAATTTAACCAACGACTCATGAGTCTGCTCGGCGTCCCATGGGCACCCGCCGGGCGAACGGAGTCGATCCATCACCGCAACGAGTTGTTGCAAGTGAGATGAGGTCATTTAGTCGCGGCAGGGCTTGCTGCTGAACTTGCTGCATCAGCGGCAAGAATGTCACCGGTTACAGGATCCCATTTTCCGTATTGTGGATTGACCGTGACCTTGAGGGCCGCAGCCTTTGCAACAACCAACTTCTGGATTGCAGTTCCCGTGTCAGCCTGCGCGACGCCGTGGGCTGCTGCGTACTGTGCAATCTTCTCGGACTGCAAAATCAATTCAAGGTACAGAGGGAAATCAACAGATGCGATCGATGCGCCAACAAGTGCCTTAGGAAGGTTCGCCTCGCCACCAAGCTGGGTGATGATCGTCGCGCGCCGTTCATCGAGTTCAGACTTCTTGATCGTGATCTTCTCGTCAGCGGCGACTGCGCCAAGCAGGACGGAGATCAAGTGGAAGCGGAGTTGGCTGCGGTTGAGTTCGGCGCCAGTTGATATCTGCATTCCTGTGGTGTCGACCTTTGCGCGCTCGGCAAGAATGCCGTCGATGCTCTTCTGCACTGTTGCCTGTGTGATCTTTGTAGAACCAACCGTTGCAGCGGCGCCAACCTGGGAGCAACCAGCTAGTAATAGGGCGCTGGCTACTGTAATTAGGGCGATAACTCTTTTCACGTCCTGCTCGCTTTCATTGGCGTCGTTGGAACTACGAGATTCTCAATGGCCGTGGTGGCCCACTCCAGTAGAGAAGTATCCACCATGTCGGTGCTGCCTACGGACGGCACCCATGCCGAGGCCGTCGGCAAAGTGACCAGGACCGTATTGGTTGCGGTCTTATAGAGAGAGCCCGGATAGAGACGGGTCAGGCGCAATTGCATGGATTCTGGCAATTTCACAGGTCCCAGGCGCAAATGCTTGCCCTGGAGGACGACCTCGGTGAGTTTGACGGACTTTGCGAGGGCTCGAAGCTGGGCCACTTTCAGCAAGGACTCAGCCTCCTCTGGCAATGTCCCAAAGCGATCGATCAGTTCATCGCGGATCTCATCGACTACGGTCCCAGATGCTGCATCTGCCAATCGGCGGTAGAGGTCGAGGCGGATGCGCTCTCCTGGAACATATTGATCCGACAAGTGAGCGTTGATCGGAAGCTCCACCTTGCACTCAAGGTTCTTCTCATCGACTTCCATGTACCCCGACTTGTAGTCGGCAACTGCCTCACCGACCATGCGCATGTAAAGATCGAAGCCGACGTCGGCGATGTGACCCGATTGCTCTCCGCCCAGCAAATTGCCGGCGCCACGGATTTCAAGATCCTTCAACGCAACGCGCATCCCCGATCCGAGCTCTGTGTTCGCTGCAATGGTCTTCAAGCGATCAATCGCCACTTCGGAGAGCGGCTGATCTGACGGATAGAGGAAGTACGCGTATGCGCGTTCGCGACCACGACCAACACGTCCGCGCAACTGGTGAAGTTGCGAAAGGCCGAAGCGATCCGAGCGCTCGACGATGAGTGTGTTCGCGTTGGAAATATCAAGGCCGCTCTCAACGATAGTTGTGCAGACAAGGACATCGAAGTCGCGGTTCCAGAACGCCAGAATGACGTCTTCGAGCATGTGCTCGCCCATCTGCCCGTGCGCGACGCGGATGCGCGCCTCTGGTACCAGAGCCTGCAACCTTAATGCGGCCTGATCGATGGACTCGATGCGGTTGTGAATGTAGAAAACCTGTCCGTCGCGTAAAAGTTCACGTCTGATTGCCGCGCTGATCTGCGCATCCTCACTTGGACCTACGTAGGTCAAGATCGGATGCCGCTCCTCAGGCGGGGTCGTGATCGTCGACATTTCGCGGATACCGGTCACTGCCATTTCGAGGGTTCGCGGGATCGGCGTCGCCGACATCGCTAAAACATCTACAGAGGTGCGTAATTTCTTCAGCGATTCCTTCTGCTCGACACCAAAGCGCTGCTCTTCGTCGACAACGACAAGGCCTAAGTCTTTGAAGACGACGTCCTGCGATAGCAATCGGTGCGTTCCGATGATGACATCGACTGATCCAGTCTCAAGATCCTTCAGGATCTCCTTGCTCTCCTTTGCCGAGTTGAAGCGCGAAAGTCCAGCGACCTTGACGGGAAATCCTGAATACCTCTCGGTGAACGTTGCAGAGTGCTGCTGAACGAGAAGAGTGGTCGGCACGAGAACCGCAACTTGCTTGCCATCCTGCACTGCTTTGAATGCCGCGCGGATCGCGATCTCGGTCTTTCCATATCCGACGTCGCCGCAGATGATGCGGTCCATCGGGTAGGGCTTCTCCATGTCGCGCTTCACTTCCTCAATTGTCGAAAGTTGATCCGGCGTCTCGATGTAGGAGAAAGCATCTTCGAGTTCTCTCTGCCACGGAGTATCGGGTGAAAATGCATAACCAGGAGTGCTGGTGCGTGCTGCGTAGAGACGTATCAATTCTCCCGCAATCTGGCGCACCGCTTTGCGTGCGCGACCCTTTGCCTTCTGCCAGTCACCACTGCCAATGCGGTGCACGGTCGGTGCTTCGCCACCGACATACTTGCTGACCTGTTCCAAAGAATCAGTCGGCACAAAGACGCGGTCGCCAGGTTGTCCGCGCTTGGCCGATGCGTATTCAATTACCAAGTATTCGCGTGTGATCGTCCCGATCGTTCTATGCACTAGTTCTATGTAGCGGCCGATGCCGTGCTGCTCGTGGACAACATAGTCACCCGTCTTCAATTCAAGTGGATCGATCGCCTGCTTTCGGCGAGAAGGCAATGCGTCTCCGTCTTTTCCGCTGCCCTTATGCCCAGAAAGGTCACGTTCGGTCATGAAAAGCAGTGATGCCGCGTGAGACAAGAAGCCGTGACTCAACTTCGAGGTCGTCACATAAACAGTGCCGTGCACTGGCTGGCTCACTATTTCAGAGACCATCCGAACCGGCAGATCAGCGTTTCTGAAGATGTCGGCAAAGCGCTCTGCCATGCCCGAGCCAAGGGCCGAGAAGACGACAGAGTGATTGTGCAGCAGGGATTCACTGATGATCTCCACGGCCCTGTCGGTGTTGCCGCGCATCGGCTCGATCGGAGTGGCGTCCAAGAAGATGACGTCTTCTTCTAAATCGCTGCCGAAAGGACTGTAGTTTCGCGAAGGAATATTGAGATCACTAAGTTGCCGCTGAATCTCATCCCACGTCAGATCAGTCTCTTGCACGTCATTACACGGAGCCTCTCCTCCAAATGCAGGGTTGGACCATTAGGCGGCAAGGAATTCCTCGTTGGTCGCCAACAGATCCGCAGAGCGAGATCGGATGCGCTCTTGCTCAATAAAAATCACTTCAGTATCTGGCAGCGCCCGTTCAAGGATGCTCTGCTGATCATCGACAAGAAGTGGGATCAACGACTCCATTCCTTCGGTGACGATTCCCTCGGCAAGACGCTCGCAAATCTCTTTCGCCGCCGGGTATTTCACTGGAATCTTCTTCGCGCGCTCTTTCACACCTTCGGTCAGCAACAACTCGCGACACGGATAGATGTGCAACGCACCAACGACGGGTTGAAAAGTTCTCTGATCTGCCACTTCGAAATAACTCAGCTCTTCGATCTCGTCGCCGAAGAAATCAATTCGCACCGGGTGATCTGACAAGGGCAGGAAGATGTCGACGATACCTCCGCGGACTGCAAACTCCCCGCGCCGCTCAACAAGATCAGTCCTGGCATACGCCAGAGCGGAGAGATGGTTGACCAGTATCTCCAACCCGATCTCTTGCCCGATCTCCAACTCCATCAATGGGGATTTGGCGAGATCGGCGATAAAGCGATGGATCAGCCCGCGAGAAGGGGTCACGATGATGGGGTGCGTGGAAGTGCTCTCGCGGCGCTGTTTTTCAATCTCGTAGAGAACATGAATTCTCTTGGCCACGGTGTCGCTTCGCGGGCTCAAGCGCTCGTGAGGCAGCGTCTCCCAGGCGGGGAATTCATAGACGTTCTCGTGCAGAGTCCGCAGTTCGGTCGCGAGATCCTCAGCGCCGCGGCTAGATGAAGTCACGACGATCAGCGGGCGTTCTTGCGCCCTTAACGCGATCAGGAATTGGCAGAT